>JAQCLD010000177.1 GCA_027592785.1 Acidobacteriota bacterium | reverse complement strand
CGCGGCTCGGAAGGGTTGCGCCCCAGCGCATCACTTCTTCGGGTCTACCAACGCCTGATACACGAGCGTTCGCGACAGCGCTCCCACAAGGGGGTACGCCGCCGGTGGGCGAAACGCCGTGTGGCTCATCAACTGCCGCATCGTCATCGGCGTCTTCTGCGGCACGTCGCCGTTCGGCGTCGCGACTTTCAGGCCGGCGAACTCGGGAATGTGCTTGGCCACCGGGTCGTCGAGCGTCCACTTGTCCTGCTCCCACAGCATCATCATGGCCACGCCCACGATCGGTTTCGTCATCGAGGCGATGCGGAAGATCGTGTCGCTGGCGACCGGTTTCTTGGTCTCAAAATCCTGGACGCCATAGGCGTCGAGGTAAACGACCTTGCCGTGCCGTGCGACCAGCGTCGTGACGCCGGCGAGTTTGCCGTCGTCTACCAGCGCTCGCATCGTCCCTTGGAAGGTCTTCAAACCGTCGGCCGAGAAGCCGACCGACTCTGGGGAGACCAGCTCGTCCGCCGCCCTCAAGCCTGGGGCACCCGCCATCAACGAGATCACCACCAACAACTGCATCATCCGTTTCGCAAGAATCTTCATGGGTCTCCCTTTTCAAGAAACGTCGGCGTCTACGCACGACGTGCCGGGCAGAGTGTAGCTCATTCTTGGAGGAACCGTGCAGCAAGCCAGGCGCAGCCTCGCCCCAACCTCAATCCGCCCCGCCAAGCCCTTCCGAGCCGCGACCGTGAGGGAGCGGTCCTCATCGCGAGGGCGGAACACTTGACACGCGGGGGCTTAGGGGGCAGTTTTTAGCAGTGGGCGTAGACCGTTCGCGCCCCCTATCATCCGCGCTGGAGCCGGGAACCGAATGCTTGCTACTCTGAGAGCCGAGTTTCCGCTGTGCGTTGCGCCAGAAATCTTGAATCGTTCGGCCGCGCCCGAGCATCCAACCGGTAGTTATTAAGAGGATCGTCTCCTCGGAGGAATGAATAGATGGCAGGACCGAACACACTTGAGTTTACGGACGACTCGTTCGACGGCGATGTATTGCAGTCGGACGTTCCCGTTCTCGTTGATTTTTGGGCGAGTTGGTGCGGCCCCTGCCGCATGATCGCTCCGCATGTTGACGAGGTCGCGACGGCGTTTGCCGGCAAGGCGAAAGTCGGCAAGGTCGACGTGGACAGCAACCAAGGGACGGCGGCCCGCTACCAAGTTCGCGGCATTCCGACTCTGTTGGTTTTCAAGGGCGGCGAAGTGGTCGACCAGGTGGTTGGCGCGGTTTCGAAAGAGAAGCTGGCCGAAATGCTGCAAACGCAGATTGGCTAAGCGCCGCTAGCATACACTATTAGGACGCCCGGCTCGGAATTGATCCCGGCCGGGCGTTGCTGTGTAGGGAGCCGGCTGCGCATGACTGAACCACGACGGCGAATCGCCCACGTAATCGACGGTCCTTTGGCTGGCAATGCGGAACGCGCCTATGTGCTGCTGGCCGCGATTTTCATTGGGGCGCTGGTCGTCACGAACTTGATCGCCAACAAGTTCTTGACGGTGGACTTGGGCTTTAAGGTCTTCGTGCTGTCGGCAGGCGCGTTGCCTTATCCGATCACGTTTCTAGTGACCGACTTGCTGTCGGAGATTTACGGCAAGAAGCGCACGAATCGCGTCGTCTGGGCGGGCTTCTTCGTCTCAGGGTTTATCTTGTTCGTACTGTGGCTGGGGGCGCAGTTTCCGGCTATCGCTGAGTCGCCAGTCGACGACGCAACCTATAACCAGGTGTTTCAGAACGCCTGGCGAGTCATCGGTGCGTCGATGACGGCTTATCTGTTTGCGCAGTTGATCGACGTGAGGCTGTTCCACTTCTGGCGCGATCTGACCAAAGGCAAACACCTGTGGCTGCGCAACAACGCGTCGACGATTCTCTCGCAGCTAGTGGATTCCGTGCTGGTCGTATTGGTGCTGTTTGCCGGCGTGCAGACAACCGACTGGATGCTCGGTACGATTCTGGACCTCTGGCTTTTCAAGACGATCGTCGCGCTGCTCGATACGCCCCTTTTCTACGCGGGTACTCGGGTACTCACGCGCTGGACCGGCGTCGACGCACACGAACACCTCGGGCACCCTTAAGGCTGACTGTAGTCCAGGCCGGGGACGAACGGCCGGCTGTTAGCCGCGGCGGCGAGGCGCTGGGTCGCCAGCGGGGCTTGCAGCAACGCTGCACAGTTGCTTGGATTTTCGTAAACCCATCCGCTGGCGCCGTCTCGCCCCAGGACGCGGATCATGCGAACCGGCGCGTCAGGGGCTTCGAGCAAGGCGCCGCAAGCAGCCGCGAGCGTCAGCAGGTAGCTATCGTCGGAGACCTGGTCGCGGTTGATGCGCAGGGTCACCAAATCGTCCATGACGTCAACGGTCTCGATCCTCCATCCGGCGAACTCGGCCTTTTGGACCTGTTGGGTGAATCGCTCATAATCGGCGAGTCGGCCTTCGGGGTCAACAGCGGCGTTGGTTGCAGGGCTTGCGGCGGGCAAGACGTTGCTGAGTACGGAGGGTTCGCGCCAGTAGGCGAACATCGCCAGGGCGGCGATGACGCCCGCTACGATCCACAGCTGGCGCCTTCGTGACACGTCCGCTTCGGGCAGGCTGTCCTTGAGCATCCGTGGAGTGACGCCGATTGTTCCGTGGAAGTGAGCTCCGGCAAGTTGCGCCCCGGAAAAGTTCGCGAAACGCAGGTCGGCCGTCGCTAGGTTCGCCTCGCGCAGATCAGCCCCGGTCAGGTCGGCTGCCATCAGCGTGGCGCCAGATAGGTCGGCCCGGCGAAGGTCATAGCCTCGCAGGCTGGATTCGGCAAGATAGGCGCCGGAAAGGTCGATGCGCACGGACGGGTGAACGCGCCTCCAGTCGTTCCAGGAGGAGGGGCCTTTCTGCAGTTCTTCGAGAAGGAGCTTCTGCGACACGATACTCCTAGGGAATATCGGCGCCCGGAGGGCCGAAGTTGACCGAAAAACTTAGATATGGCCGAAGTGGCGGTGGGAGTACCGCACCACATCACTCAGTGGGGCAATAACCGTCAAAACGTTTTGCTCACCGACGTTGATCGTGCAAGCTATCCGCAACTACTCGCCGAACACGCTGGATGTCCTTGCGCCTCTCTAACCTTCATCCGGCGGATTGGCTGGGTGAGGTCTCTCTGCTGAGGCTTCGGCTCCGGGTGGTTCAACGAATGGTTCCACCGAGATACGCTCGTAGTTCACTTCCAGCACGGTTAGGTATGCCTTACCGCCAGGCGCTTGGAGAACGACTCGATCGCCCTCCGCCGACTTCATCAACGAGCGCCCCAAGGGCGACACCCAGCTGATGTGGTTGCGGTTGAGATCGACCTCGTCGACGCCCACGATGCTCACCGTTCGCTCCGTTCCCGCAGCATCGGCATAGCGCACAGTCGCTCCGAAGAACGCCCTCGTTGCCGCCTGGCCCGTTCTCGGAGTTGCCGGGTCCACCACTGCTGCGGCCTGGATTCGCTTCGTGAGAAAGCGCAGGCGGCCATCAATCTGGCGCAGCCGCCGTTTGCTGTACTGATAGTCGGCGTTCTCGCTGCGATCACCGTTGCTAGCGGCCCACGTCACCACCTTCGTCACCGCCGGGCGTTCCTTGATGAGCAGAAACTGGAGCTCATCTTTGAGGCGCCGGAAGCCGCCTGGCGTGATGTAGTTCTTGATTGGCGCCGCGGGCTCATCCACTAGCGCTGGCGGTCTTCTTGTAAACCCTTTTCGCATATCGCCAATATGTCTGCCTAAGAGCGCGCTGGACCACCGATACTATTCGGCCCGCTCCGTCTCGTCAAGTCTGTAGCCTATCCCCGGTTTTCCCTGGATGTTCCCTTGAGCGACTTGCTTTACCCGTGACTCGCCTCCCCTTCAACTGACAGGAGTCGCCGGTGCCAATCTCCGCCTGTCTCACCTTTAGAACCGCAACTGACAGAGACAATCGCAGCCCGTTCAACTGGCGGACCAGTGTAAGCCAAGTTCGGCAGGGCGCCAGCTATGTAGTTCAGCGCTTGCTGAAGCTCATAGGAATCCTCAGGTGTCGACTGGAATTTGACTATGCAAGGACAAGTGGCAGCGACGAAGCGTGCCCCAAGGTCCTGACCTTGTTTCTCTTGGTAGTAATTGCAAATATCATCGACAGCCTCAGGTATTCCCAGGTAGTCCCAGTGCCGCAGCTGCTCCGGGGAAAAGAGGGCCTCTTGTACGAGAAAGGCATAGGGGCCATCGTCACGTATCTTGAGCCGCGTGTGAAACGCATCGTCCTCAGACAGATAGTCATGCTGAAAATCTTCCCACTCTTCCTGGAGATCCGGGACAGCCTCGCAATTGTGCCATACTACCGCCGCACGCACCATGCCGAGAATGGCTCGTGTGGTCGCGGAGGCCGTTCCGCACCACATCACCCAGCGGGGCAACAACCGCCAAGACACCTTCTTTCTTCCCGACGACCGGCGCTTCTACCTGGAGACCCTGCGGGCCAAGTGCCGCGACTATGGCGTAGTCGTACTGGGTTACTGCCTGATGAGCAACCACGTCCATCTGGTCGCCGTGCCGCGACGCGCGGATGCTCTGGCCCA
>JAQCLD010000062.1 GCA_027592785.1 Acidobacteriota bacterium | reverse complement strand
TGGCCGGCCTTCGCCCTTCGGGGCGGCGACGGAGGGTGTAAGGGGGCAAACAGGCCCCTCACTGGCGTTTGGGGTTCGGATGGAGGAGGACGCTGACGCGGGAGACCGCCAGCTAAAGCTTGGCGGCTCGGATGGGCTGCGGTGAGGCCCGCCGCTTACGCGCCTGGGCTCGGGTCGCGGAGGTGTGTGGGTAGGGGATGGGTGTGATGGTTTGGCGACGGCAACGGCTTTGGAACTTGAGGGCGACGGTGCGTTCGAGTTTGGTGTCCTCGGCTTTGTACACGACCCCCATGCCGCCTTCGCCGAGTTTGGCGACGATCTTGTAATGGCTGATGGTGGAGCCGATGTGCAAGACAGGGGAATTGCAGCGCGGAGGACCGCTAGCGCGGCGCTTGGCCGGCCTTCGCCCTTCGGGGCGGCGACGGAGGGTGTAAGGGGGCAAATAGGCCCCTCACTGGCGTTTGGGGTTCGGAGGAGGACGCTGACGCGGGAGACCGCCAGCTAAAGCTTGGCGGTTCGGATCGCGAAGGTGCGTGGGTAGGGGCGCGAAGGGGACGGAGCCCTCTTCGCTCCGTCCCCTCTGCGTCCTAGGGTGCTGCGACCGGGACTACCGGGCCGTTGGGCGTTGACTTGCCATAGACCGTGAGCGCCACGCGCTTGTTGCCCGCCGTGGTCGTCTGTGGCACTCGAATCGCGAGTTGGAACAGGCCCGCCGCACCGGGAGTGACTCCGACGTAAAGGACGTCTTCGGGCGCCAGCGGGATGCCGCCGAAGGTGACCTGCCCGTTAGCCGCAGGCAGGACCTGCGCCGCACCGACAGCCAGTTCTCCGGTGTCGAGGGCTGCTTCGGTTTCGCCCCAGCCGGTTCCAAAGAGGAGGATAATGTCTCCGATCTGCGCGGGACGGGAGGGCCCGAACTCGTCCGTTAACGCACCGGCGCCGGCGACGATCACGGAATCTTCGTTGAACCGCGCGGCGATTCTCCCGGCTGGCGCTATCGGGCTGTACAGGAAAAAGCCAGGCGTCGCTTGCTCCACTGTGACCATCTCGACTTCGCTGCGCGAAAATGCCAGCGTGCCACAGTTGCGCACAAAGACCACGCTGACCGGTCCAAGAGGGGTCGTCGCAGGGATCTGTATGTTCGCCTGGTTCGGCGTGAGCGCATAGATCGGCGCACGCTCTCCCGCGACTTCGATGCAGTTGCCGTCCATCACGGTGGCGATTCTTCCCTGGCTGTCGAGCTGAGGAAACAACGTGGACTCCGAGGAAAACCCGACGCCGAAAACGCTGACGATCGACCGCGGCGAGACCGTCGTCAGCTTCGGCGCCAGATTCGCGAGGATGTCTCCGCCAGCGCTAATCGCGGGAGGTTCCAGCTCGCTGAAGTCGCCAAAGGCGTGGAAGTCCCAGTCCCGGCCGACAAAGTTCGTTAGGTTCTTCGGTTCGCTGCCGTCCGGTTTGACTACGTAGATCTCGTCCTGTCTGGTGAAGTGGATTCTGGAACCGTCCGGAGTCCACGCGGGCCTGCGCTGCGCGAATAGTCCGACGTTCGTTACGTTTAGCAGACTCGAACCGTCCGGGTTTGCGATCCAGACGTCACTATCCTGCTCGAATACGATGCGCGTCCCGTCAGGGGCCCACGATGGCCACAGGTACACAGAGGGCTCGTCCGTCACTTGGATCAGTCCGGAGCCGTCCGCGTTCATGACATAGACCTGGCGGACTCCAGTGCGGGTGGAGGTGAAGACGATCTTGGAGCTGTCCGGGGACCACTCGTACAGGCTGTCGGATCCAGAACTATTGGTGAGATTGGTTTGTCCGCTACCGTCTGCGTTCATCACGTAGACGTCTGATCCGGACTCGTCGGCTTTCCCCTGCTCGAACAGGATCTTCTGGCCGTTGGGAGACCACCGCGGCGTGACTGCGTACCAACTCGCTTCCGTGAGGCGGACTAGATCAGAGCCGTCCGAGTTCATGGCGTATATGTCGCCCAGGGGTGTGGAGCGGCGCGAAGTGAACGCGATGCGACTTCCGTCGGGCGACCAGCGAGCCCCAGAGTCGGACCCCGGAGATTCCGTCAGCCGAGTTTGGTTGGCGCCGTCAGCGTCAGTGACGTAGACCTCCAAGTCACCGCCATCGCGGTCGGAGTAGAAGAGAATCTTGGAGCCGTCGGGGGACCACTGGGGGTCCCTTATATTGCCAAAAGCGCCGTTCGTGAGATTGGTCTGCTCACTGCCGTCGGCGTTCATGACGATCAGTTCGAACAGACCGTCGCGCTGGGAGCTGTAGGCAATCTTCTGCCCGCTCGCGACGGGTGTGTTCAAGAGGGCGGCTGAAAGGGCGACGCAGTAAGGCAGAACGCTGGCGAAACGAAGGAATCTATTCACCCGTCCACGATACACGATGGGTATCGTGGGTCTGAAGAGAGCGCGGATAGCAGAGCGCCCAATCGACTGGCTGGATAGGACAGTAACGACGGCGGGCGCGTTGTGCCAGACCAAGCCATTCTCAGTACTCGGACCGGGCAGGGCGAGTCGCGCGAGATGATCCAATAGCGGCGACAGAATCCCCTGCGGAAACGACATTCTAAGAGAGAGCAGAGATCCGCGACAGCCACGAGATAGGCTGAGTGGGATGGTTAGGCAACTCCCGAACCGCTTGCGTTCGCCCGAACTTTATTCGCCGGCGGCCCGCAGCTTGGCGGCAGAGGCGCAGGCCTGGACCACGGTAAAGTAGCGGGCGACGCCATCCTGGCCAACATCGAAAGGATTCTGTTCGCCTGGGTGCCGGCTCGCGGCGAGGTGGGCTTTCAAGTAGGCTTTGTCAAACTCGGTGTGATTCGACAGCAGCACTGTCGCCCCGTAGGCCGTGGTTGCATCGCCCATCTTCTTGGACGAAGCGATGTAGCGGTCATAGAGTTCGGCGCTTCCATTGAAGGGAATCGCAGTGCCGCCAACGTAAGCCACGCGCAAAGGTTGGCCGTTATCTTTCACTTCAAACAGGTAAGACAGCGTGCCTTCCGTGTGGCCAGGCATGGTGACAATCCTGACCGACGCGTCTCCCACTGAGACGTTCATGCCGTCGTCGCCGATCTTGTTGCGTTTCGGCACGCCGCCGGAGCGGTCCGGCTGACTCTCCGCCAAGTCCCAGTCCTCGGCGCCATAGATCAGCTGTACGCCGGGAATCTGGTCCTGCAGCATTTTGGCGCCGCCGTCATGGTCCCCATGGGCGTGCGAAAGGATGACGTACTTCACGTTAGCCGGATCCAAGCCGAGCGACTTCAGCCCGTCCAGTACTTCATCTTTGGCGGCGTAGGCGTAAAGCGCCTCGATCACGATGATGCCTTCGCTGCCTACGAGCGCCCAAGAGTTATGGGTCCGTGTGCCGATGAAGTACAAGTTGTCGGCGACCTTCTGCGGCCGGGCATACCAGGTCTCCCGCTCAGGCGTGGGGCGCGGTCCGCCGCGTCGACGTCGCGCGCCAGCTGGAGGCGGCACACAGAGCCGCAGAAACGTGCCCGCCCAATCCATGCCGGCAGCAACCTTGGCGTCGCTGATGTAGCTGTCGATTGTCGGGGCAGGGGACTGCGCCGAGGCGAGTCCGACTGCCGCAAGAAATAACGCGCCAATTCCCGTCGTAAGTGATTTCATTTGCCTGACCGCCTTTGTCGAGTTGACGTTGCCGCGACGATGCGTGCGCCCAGGACATTGTACTGCTTGCGGTGAGAAAGTCGGTTCCTCGCGCTACTCATTGGTTAGCCAATCGCGGATGAGCTCTAAGACCTGCGGTCCTTGTTCTGTCTTGAACAGGTGCTGCGCGTGGGCCGATCCTTCGAGCAGGACCAGCTGCTTCGGTTCCGCAGCATGCTCGAAGGCTTGCTGAATGTCTGGAGCAAAACCGTCGCCGCGGCTGACGATGAAGAGTTTACGGCCTTTGAGCTTCTCCGGATCGCTGGACGGCGCCGCGGCGAGCAGGATGAGCCGGTCAATCTCGCCTTCCTTGGATTTTGACGAAGCCAGCGCCGCCGCGCCGCCTCCCATGCTGCCGCCAACGACCGAGACTCTGTGCGCTCCGTTCTGCCGCAGATAACGCACCGCGCCCAGCACGTCAGCGTACATCGCGTCGTAGCCGCCTTCGCCTGCAGACTTGCCGTAACCGCGAAAGTCGATCGCCAAGACGAGCAGTCCCGACTTGACTAGCTCCTGCGCCTGCGCGTCCCAACTCTCTTTGTTGAAAGCCCGACCGTGGGCCAGAACGACCGCCTGATCGCCCTTGCCGTAGAGGTTGGCATAGACCGTCGCTCCGTCGGACGCCTGGAAGGAGACCTCACGAAAGTCCGCGGCGGAAGCCGTACCGGTCAGCGCCATTGCCAATAACAATAGGGCCAGACCGAGCGCCGGAGCGAGTCTTCGATGATTCATGGGTGGCCTCGCCGCCCATCTTAACGGCTATTCCTGAACGATGGCGGGCTTTAGGCCGCCGAGCAGCTGTAGCAGGTCATCCTGCTCCTGCTGCGGCACGTTGAACTTGGCAAGTGTTGCGATCAGGTCGTCGACGACGGCGCCGAAAGCGTCGCTAGTTACCGCGCGGCCTTCGTGCGCCGTGGTCATGTCGCGTCCCTTGTATTCGCAGGGGCCGCCGGTGCTCTGGCAGACGAAGTCCGCGAGAGTCGCTTTGTAGGCCGCGGTCGCTTCGGGGGTCGAGCCGGCGTGGGCGAACCAGCCGTTCACGCGGGTGTCGGCTAGGATGCGGTCGACCAAATCGCCAACGACTGCAGCGACGGCAGATTGCCCGCCGAGCCGGTCATATAGTGGCTTTGGCTCATCGGCGGCGGATAGCAGCGGCGTTAGGCCAGCGGCAATGAGGATGGTTGCAAAGACAGTCGTGAGCTTCATTCGTTTTCTGAGTCTCCTAGGTTAAAGCGGAATACGAATTACCAGTATCTTGGAGCGGTGATAAACTCTCAACTGAACTTCCACTTTAAGGGGCTATACCGTGCGCTTGACCCGACATACCGACTACGCGTTTCGCATGCTGATTCACGCGGCTACGCGGGCTCCTGAACTGACCACGGTCGGCGAAGTTGCTGACGATTTCAGCCTCTCGGCAACGCATCTGAACAAGGTGGCGCAGACGCTGGCGGCACACGGATATCTGGAGACGGTCCGGGGCCGATCGGGAGGGGTGCGTGTGGCGCGGGACCCGTCCTTGATTCGGCTGGGCGAGGTGGCCAGAGCGACGGAGCCAGACTTCCAAATCGCACCGTGCATGGGCGATGACGGAGACTGTCCCATCTACGACCCTTGCGTGTTGCGGGGCGCGTTGAATCAGGCGACGGACGCCTTCATCGCCGAGTTGAACAAATGGACGCTAGCGGATTTGGTGAAGCCCAAGCAGCAGCTCGTGGCGGCTATTCTCGCCGCGCAGGGCTAACGGCTTTGAGTTTAGGCGACCACGGAGGTTAGCGTTTTGGTTAAGCTGGCAACGTGGCAAATCCCGCAACACTGACCGACCTTGAGACGCCTGCGCTGCTGATCGACCTCGACCGCCTCGAACGCAATCTGGATCGCGTCGCCGAGTACGCGCGTGAACACGGCCTGCGTTTGCGTCCGCACACGAAGACGCACAAGACGCCCGAGATCGGCAGAATGCAACTCGACCGCGGCGCCGTTGGGCTGACCGTCGCCAAGACAACCGAGGCTGAGGTGATGCTGGCGAGCGGCACTCCCGATCTGCTGGTTGCCTATCCAGTGCTGGGGCAGAAGAAGCTGGAACGACTCGCGGAAGTCGCCCGGCACACTCGCGTCACGGTCGCCTTCGACTCGTTCGAGGTTGCCGACGGTCTGGCCGAGATTGCTGCTGCGAAGGGCCTGCGTTTCGGCGCACTGGTCGAGGCCAACCTGGGCATGAACCGTGTGGGCCTGACGCCGGGGTCCGAGCTGATGCGCTTGGCGGCCCATGTCGCCGCATCGCCGCAGCTAGAACTCGAGGGCGTCAACTTCTATCCCGGCAATGTGTGGCCGCCGGACGAGGATGCGGAATCGAAGTTTGAGCAAGTGCGTCAGGGTGTCGCCCGACTCCGTGAAGATTTTGAACGCGCTGGTCTGCCGCTGGGCATCGTGAGCGGAGGCTCGTCGCCGACGCTGTTTCGTTCACACGAGATCGAGGGGTTGAATGAGATTCGCCCTGGGACGTACGTATTTAACGATGGCGACTTGGTCGAGGCAGGCCACTGCACCTGGGACGACTGTGCGGCGTCCGTGCTGACCACTGTTATCTCCACGCCGCGCGAAGGCTTTGGGATGCTCGACGGCGGCTCGAAGACGTTCAGCTCGGATCGGATCCCGGGACAGGACCCGCCGCTGTTCGGCCGCATCGTCGAAGTTCCCGAGGCGCGCATCTACAAGCAGAACGAGGAACACGGCCACGTCGACTTCCGCGAGGCCGGCGAGCGGCCGCGCATCGGCGACCGCCTGCGCGTGATTCCCAATCATGTGTGCGTGTGCGTCAACCTGCATGAGAAGATGTACGGAATCCGCGGCGACCGTGTGGAGCATGTCTGGGACGTGCGCGGTCGCGGCAAGCTGCAATAGGAGCCTTCCTTCATGATCGATCGTATTACCGCGCCGGGCCTACCCAGCCCGAAAGCCCCTTACTCGCACGCCGTCAAGGCGGGAGGCTTCATCTACGTGTCGGGACAGGTCTCGCTTGACCCGGCCACGAACCAGTTTGCTTTCGGTACGGTGGCCGAGGAAACACGCCGTACGATCGAGAACATCAAGACGATCCTAGAGGCGGCGGGCGCGGGCATCGAAGACGTGGTGAAGTGCGCGGTGTTCTTGAGCGACATCCGCGACTTCGCCGAGATGAACGCCGTTTATGACGAGTTCTTCGGCAGCGCGAAGCCGGCACGCACGACCGTCCAGGCCGCGCTGCCGGGTAAGGGCCTCAAGGTCGAGATTGACTGTGTTGCCTACAAGCCGTAAGCCGTCGAACTTAGGGCCGCACCACGGGAACGACCGGACCGACCGGCGTCGATTTTCCGTACACGTTTAGGACGACCTGATGATTGCCTGTCTGCGCTCCTGCTGGGACGTAGATGACCAGTTGGTAGAGACCTGCTGTGCCTGGGGCGACGCCAACGTAGGGCACATCTTGAGGGTTCAAGACAAAGCCGCCAAAGCTCACCGTCGGGTTCGCATTAGGCAGAAGCTCTGCGGCTCCCGGCGCTAGTTGTCCGGTGTCCAACGAGGCGGTCGTCGGTCCCCAGCCCGTGCCGAACATCGCGATGATCTCTCCTGGTTTGGCAGGTCTTGAGGGACCGAAATCATCGTTGAAGAGCCCCGCTGGGGCGACGATAACGGCGTCCGAGTTGAAGCGGGCGGCGATGAATCCGTCATTGGCAAGCGGCTCGAACAAGAAGAACCCTGGTGTCGCGGTCTCGACAGTGGCCGACTCAGCATTACTCCCCAGGGCAACCGTCACCGGCTCGCTGAGCAGCGCGTTGGATGTGTTGCAGTTGGTGATTACTTGGAAGCTTGCCGGGCCAAACGTTTGCGCGGCAGATGCCTGGGCATTGATCTGCCCCGGGGTTATGGCGAAGATTGGCAGTCGCTCTCCATTCATTTCGAGACAACTGCCGCCAAGGCCGCGAGCGAGGTTTCCATTGCCGTCGAGTTCGGGAAACAGTGTCGTCGTCGTCGAGAAGTTCTGTCCGAACACGCTGATGATCGAGCGTGGTGAGACGGTGTTCACCGTCGGCAGCAAGGTGGCCAACACGATGCCGCCTTCACTGATTACCGGCGGTAGCCCTGATTCGCTGAGGTCGTTGAATTTGGCCACGAAGGCGTCTGACTCCCCGAATGAATCCAGGCGACCCGCGCGAACAGGGGCGCCCCCCGAGGAGACTACGCTAAGATCCCGGTCAAAGAAGGAGGCAAATTTGAAACTACCTGTTGTATACGCATTGCCGCCTCCATCCACAGCCACGTCGTTTCCCGAATCAGTGCCGGCCCCTCCCATGTTCCGGACCCACTCAAACCCACCATCGCTGTCGAGCTTGGTCAAGAAGACGTCTGCGCCCCCAGCAGCGTCCAATTCCGAGACGCCGGCACTCGGATCAAAGTCAGACACACCCTCAAACTCCCCAGCTAAATAGACATTGCCGCTCGCATCCAGCGCTATACCGTTGCCCTCGTCCTCAAATGGGCTACCCATCTGTTTGTACCAATCGAGACTCCCCTCACTGTCGTGCTTGGTGACGAAGACGTCGGAGCCCCCTGCTGAAGTCAAAGACCTAGCGCGTGGGCGGCCTCTGACCACGAACAATTCGAATATGGCGCGATCAGAGAACCTCCCAGTGGTGTAGACACGACCGCTGGCATCCACAGCCACACCGCTGCCCGTGTCAAAACCCGGGCCACCCATTGCCTGAGCCCAGACGGAATTCCCAGCACTGTCGAGCTTCACAACAAAGATGTCCTGCAACCCGGCCGAGTTCCGCACCAGGGGACCGCCATTGCTCAAAGGTCCGAAATCAGCCGTCCCCTCGAATTCCCCGGTGACGTAGACATTGCCGATGCCATCAACCGCCACGCCGTTGCCCCGATCGCGAAGCGGCCCGCCCATGACCCGCGCCCAGACGAGGTTTCCGTTGCTGTCGAGCTTTGTGACGAAGATGTCGACAGATCCGACGGATCCGAGTAACAGCTCTCCAGGACCCGGGTCAAAGTCATTGATACCGGCAAATAGCCCGGTCAAGAGGACATTGCCGCTCACGTCCACCGCGATGCTGGCCCCCATAGCAAAGCCGCCCCCAACCAGGTGTTTGGCCCAAACAAGCTTCCCGACGCTGTCGAGCTTGGCAACAAAGGCGTTGTTGCCCCCCATCGCAGTCAGATTGAACGATCCAGGACCAGGATCGAAGTCGACGGTGTCGCGAAGGTCCCCATCGTATAAACGTTGCCGCTGGCGTCAACTGCCACACTGCTGCCGCCGGAGAACTCAAAGCCGCGGAATTGCCTGGCCCAGACAAGGTTTCCGACGCTGTCGAGCTTGGTAACAAAGGCGTTGCTGTTGCCATTAGGCGCAGTCAGATTGAAAACTTCAGCACCAGTGTCAAAGTCGACGGTTCCGCTAAAGGTGCCCGTTGTGTAGACATTGCCGCCGGCATCTACGGCCACGCTGTTGCCAGTGGAAAACTCCAGGCCGCCGAATTGCTTGGCCCATTCAAACTGCTGCCCCTGCAGCGGTAGGGCCGGGAGCAATAAGCCGGTAAGAATGCCGACCGCGAGATGCAATGTGGTTCGATTTAGATGGTTCAAAGCTCGCCTCTAAGACTGCGGTCGATAGATTCTCACGGCACTCGCGGCGGCACCTACGGCAACACCACCGGTATAACCGGACCGATCGGCGTTGATTTGCCGTAGACCGTCAAGACAACCGGGTAGTTGCCTGGAATCGCGATCCCAGGCACGCGAATCGCCAGCTGATAGAGCCCTGCGGTATTAGGGGTCACGCCGACGTAGAGCACATTTTGAGGGGCCAAGAAGATCCCGCTGAAGCTCACCATCGGGTTTGCGTCGGGCAGCAGTTGTGCGGATCCGGTCGCTAGCTGGCCCGTGCCGAGTGCGGCCGTAGTGGGGCCCCAACCGGTGCCAAACAGGAGGACAATGTCGCCAGGTTTGGCAGGGCGCGATGGCCCGAACTCATCGTTGAACAAGCCCGCCGGCGCGACGGCAACGGCGTCTGCGTTGAATCGAGCGGCGATCAAGCCATCGTCTGCCAACGGGGGAAACAGGAAAAACCCTGGCGTCGCTGTCTCGACTGTCACCATCTGGACATCACTAATGAGCGGAACCGGCGCTGGCTCGCTGACTAGTGCATTGAAGATCTTGCAGTTGGTAAGGACGCGGAAACTTGCCGGACCCAATGCCGGAGTGGCGGGAGCCTGAGCATTGATCTGCGTCGGCGTTACGGCAAAGAGCGGAAGCATCTCGCCGTTCATCTGTAGGCATGTGCCACCGAGAGAGCGAGTCAGGTTGCCATCGCCGTCGAGTTCGGGGAATAGTCTCGTCGTCGTCGAGAAGTTATGGCCGAACACGCTAATGATTGAGCGGGGCGAGATGCTATTAACGGTCGGCAGTAGCGTGGCTAACACGATGCCTCCTTCGCTGATCACCGGTTGTAGAGCAGCACCCGTTTCGTCAAGAGTCTTCATCACAAAAGCATCACCGTTACCGGCTGCGACCAACACCAATTGGCCGCTCGGTGCGTCGACTGGAGTCCCGAAGCTGGCGTTGTCACTGCTGAAGAAACCCGTGGTGTAAACGTTGCTGCGGCTATCCACAGTCACAGCAAGGCCCAGGTCGTTCGTAGCTCCACCCATGCGACGCGCCCAGACGTGATTACCCGCGCTGTCGCGCTTCGAGAGGAAGATATCTTGTTGACCGGCTGATGTTAGTTCCGTGGTGGACTGGCGCCGCGCGCGGTCGGCTGGCGTAAGTCCCGCTATTGGTCCTCGACCGAATTAAACAGTCCCAGAAAAATATCCGGTGGTGAACACATTGCCGCCAGCATCGACGGCCACGCCATAGCCCGAATCTGACCCCGTCGACCCCATCGGATGAGCCCACTCAGTGAGTCCATTGGCGTTGAACTTGGCGACAAACATGTTCTGACTGCCGCTCGTAGATAGAAAGGAGAATGCATCGAACTCTACCAAGCCATCGAAACTGCCGGTGACGTATGCGTTGCCGCTCTCGTCCACCGCGACGTCTCGACCAATGACAGAGCCGGTCCGCACGGGAATGCGAACATATCCCAACAAGCCCGTGCTTCCAAATTTCTGTACAAACAGTTGGTTGCCAGACACGCCAGAGATAAACCCCGTTGTGTATTCGTTGGCATCGCTATCAACTGCGATGCCGTAGGCTATGTCGAAGCCTTCCGTGCCAAATGTCCGGGCCTGGATAAAGTTCCCAGCGGAGTCGAGTTTGGAAACGAAGATGTCAGCTGATCCGTTGGATAAGCGCACAGATGTGCCGCTGCCTGGATCGAAGTCCACGAGCCCTTCGAAACTGCCCGTGATGTAGACGTTGCCGTCATCATCGATAAGCAGGTCTCGGCCGGCGTCCGAACCTGGTCCACCAAACCGGCGGGCCCAGATGAGCCTCCCGATGCTCTCGTACTTGGCAACGAAGACATCTGAACCACCAGCGGACGTACGCGGGGCAATCGAAGCGCCAAGATCGAAATCAACCGTACCCTCGAAGATCCCTGTGATGTATATGTTGCCGATAGCGTCCGTCGTCAGGCCGTGCGCGTAGTCTGCACCCACACCACCGATGCGCAGAGCCCCGGCGAAGTTCCCGGCACTGTCGGTCCTGGTGAAGAAGATGTCCTCGCTTCCAGCCGAGGTCAGATTGAAGACGCCAGGCCCTGGATTGAAGTCAACAGTGCCGCGGAAATGACCCGTCGTATAGACGGTGCCAGCGGCGTCCACAGCCACGCCAGTGCCTTGCTCAAAATCTGTCCCACCCATCGACTTGGCCCAGACTGTGTCTTGACCGTGCAGAGGAACGACCTGCGATAACAAGATTGAGAGAAGCACGAAACCTGCTCTCATAGCTGATCCATCTAAACTCGCCATCTCGCACCTCTCCAATCACCGTCAAAATCGAGTTCAAGCTGTCAGCTAGCAGAGCAACCAATCGGAGAACACAATCGTGGGGAAGCGGCAAGTGTAGCGTATCGTGATCGCTGAAAGGGCTGTAAGCAGCGGTGATGAGCTGCTTCCTGAGGCCGAGAGGGTCGAAACGGCCTATTTTCAGGGATGACTGGTGCGCCGCGGGCGTAGGCAGAGTTGTTGGGCTGGACGCCTACCGACCTGAGTCTGCTAATTCTCGCAGGCTATAGCGTAGCCAGGTCGACGTTGTCGAAATTCCGCCGGTAGTACTTCATGTAGTCCACCTTGCGCTCGATCGCCTGGATGATACCCATGCTGAAGTTGACTTTCTCAAAGAGTCGAGCGCTCCCGAGGCCGCCCGGACTAAAGACATTGATCTCCATCAGCTTGTCCCCGACGATGTCCAGGCCGACTAAGAACATGCCGTCTTTAACCAACTTGGGACGGACAATTTCTGCCAACCGAAGGGCTGTTTCGCCGATCTCGGCCGCTGCCTTCTGGCCACCGGAATGGACGTTGCTGCGCATGTCATCGCCGGAGCGAATACGACGGAACGCGGCGTATCGCCCTTTGTAGCGATACGGCCGGCCATTTATAAGGAACAGCCGCGTATCCCCCTCGGTCGCCGCCGGAAGATACTGTTGGGCGATCGCGTAACCATCGCGGATTACGGCGTCGATCATCTGATTCAGGTTGGATACGTCACTCGGCCGGACCAAGAAGACGCCCTGGCCGCCAGACCCCTGTAGCGGTTTCAATACAGCCGTCCCGTCTTCTTCTTTGATGAATCGCTTAATCTCGTCTCGGTCGCGTGAGATCACCGTGCGAGGTCGTACCTCTTCGGGAAACAGCTGGAAATACATCTTGTTGGTCGCTTTGGCCAGGCCGTTGGGATCGTTGACAACGATCACCCCATGACGCATGGCCACGCGTCCAAAGTTGATGCCCGCCGTCTGCGCCCAGGCTCGCGGGCCGATTTCGGTCGAAGGATCGCTGCGCAGCATCAAGACGTCCAGATCGTCTACCGAGATGGTCTCGACTCTAGCCTTGGGGCCTTGCAACGCGGCCATGAACGTCTCGAGCGACTTGTAGTTTCCTGGCTTCGCCCCTCGAGCGTGGGCATGGATTGTTTCATCCTTGTTGTAGGCGAAGTCACTCGCCCCAATGTGCCACGCCTCATGCCCCATGTTGGTCGCCTGCATCGCCAAGCGAGTCGTGCTGTAGATGGCCTCTTCGGTCTTGATGTCATTGACCATGAATCCGATTCTCACGTCGCTCTCCTTTGCTCTCCTACTGTGACTCCGCGCGCGGGAGCTACCGTTGCAGCGACCTGCTGTCCTGACCGGTCGACGGGCAAACTGCTACATCGTGGCCAGGTCAACGTTGTCGAAGTTGCGGCGATAGTATCGCATGTAGTCGACTTTACGCTCCAGGGCCTCGATCACCCCCTTGGTGAAAGCGACCTTCTCGAACTTCTGGGCGCTGCCAAGCCCGCCGGGGCTGAAGACGTTAATCTCCATTAGTTTGTCGCCGACGATGTCCAGTCCGACCATGAACATACCGTCCTGGACCAGCTTGGGGCGCACGATCTCGGCGATCTTCAGATGGGCAGCGGTGATCTCGGCTTCGCGGAGCTTGCCGCCGGCATGAATGTTGCTGCGCATGTCGTCTCCGGTGCGGACGCGGTGAAACGCGGCGTACTTGCCCCGGTAGCGAAACGGCCGACCATTCATCAGGAACAAGCGAATATCGCCGTCTTGGGCTGCTTCGAGGTACTCTTGCGCGATCACGTAGCCGTCACGAGTGAGTGATTCGATCATTTGGTTGAGATTGGCCGCGTCGCTAGGCCGGACGAGAAAGACTCCCGTTCCGCCCGATCCCTGTAGCGGCTTGAGGACAGCCTGCCCCCCTTGATCTTTGACGAAGGACTTGAGTTCATCGCGGTTGCGCGAGATCAGTGTCTTTGGCCGCACTTCCTCGGGGAAGAGTTGGAAGTACATCTTATTCATCGCCTTGGAGAGGCCGTTCGGGTCGTTGAGCACGATGACGCCGTGGCGCATTGCCACGCGGCCGAAATTGATGCCCGCTGTTTGTGCCCAGGAGCGCGCTCCAGTCTCTGTCGAGGGATCGCTGCGCAGCATCAGCACGTCGAGGTCGTCGACGACGATCTCCTCGGCTTTCGACTTCGGGTCTTGCAGCCGCTTGATATAGACCTCATTGGACTTGTAGGTGGCCTTGGGGACCGAACGTGCCAGAGCGTGGATCTTTTCATCGGTGTCATAGATGAAATCTCCGGCGCCGATGAACCAGGCCTCGTGCCCCATGTTGGTGGCTTCCATACCGAGACGAACGGTCGTATACCCCGCTTGCTCTGTATCGACATCGTTAACCATGAATCCTATTCGCATTGATCCTCCTTAAAGATACTTCGCTCTTGCCGACGCCGCTAGAGGGTAGCAAGCTGAACATTGTTGAAGTTGCGGCCGTAAGACCTTGCATAACCAACCTTGCGTTCAAGGGCGTCGATGACTCCCTCCGCGAAGTTGACCTTTTCGAACATTCGGGCGCTGTTGAGGCCGCCCGGACTAAAGACATTGATCTCCATCAACTTGTCGCCGACCACATCCAAGCCGACCAAGAACATGCCGTCCTGGACGAGCTTCGGACGCACGGCTTCGGCCAGTTTGATCGCGACATCGTCGACTTCGGCGCGCCGCAGCTTCCCGCCGGCGCTAATGTTGCTGCGCATGTCACCGCCGGTGCGCACGCGCCGAAAGGCGGCGATTTTTCCCTGGTACTGAAATGGCGAGCCGTTCATAAGGAAAAGTCGCATGTCCCCTTTGGCGGCCGCGGGCAGATACTCCTGGGCGACGACGTAGCCGTCACGGCTGACGGCGTCAATCATCTGATTTAGGTTGGGCGCGTCGTCCGGCTTTACGAGAAAAACGCTCTGGCCGCCGGAGCCTTGTAAGGGCTTCAGGACGGCCTGGCCGCCCTCGTCTCGAACAAACCTCTTGATCGCTTCGCGGTCGCGGGAAATCAAGGTGCGAGGCCGGACCTGTTTGGGGAACAGTTGAAAGTAGGATTTGTCGCGAGCTTTGATCAAGCCGCCAGGGTCATTGAGTACGATGACGCCCTGGCGAATGGCCATTCGGGCAAAGTCCATGGCGACGGTTTGCGCCCAGGGTCGCCGGTTGATCTCAGCCGAGGGATCGCCACGTAACAGCACTAGGTCGAGATCGTCCACCGTGATCTTTTCCGTTTGAGCGCGTGGGCCGCACAGCGCCTTGTGGTAGTCCTGGGGTGTTTTGTAGGACCCGGCGGGTGCGCGACGGGCGTGGGCGCGAATCTTGTCGTCCGCGGAGTATTCAAAATCGGCTGCGCCCATAGCCCACACCTCGTGGCCGCGATCGGCAGCGGTCATCGCGAGGCTCGCGGTGGTCGGCCCGGGCGTCTCGGTCAAGACGTGGTTGAAGGTGATGCCAAGTCTCAATTACGCCTCCTGCTGGATCAGCTCGTGTACGGAAGCCGCAGCCTTCGCTCGCTCGAGCCGCGCGAGGGCTCTGGGATCGTCCAGATATCGTGGCCGCAGCGGAGGCGAGTGCAGGACTTTCCTCCAAATCAACTCCTCGATTACAGGGACGTTCTCGACGCTGATCTTGCCCACGAGTAGGGGTTCCAGGCTCCCGCCATCGCGCAAGTACTTGTGAAGCCGGATTAGACCCCGCAAGTAGACAGCGTCTTTGGTCAGGCCGCCGCCGCGAAACACTCTCATGGTGATGTTGAATGCGACCGGCTGGCTGAATTCGTAATTGCGGTCGAGTTCCCGAAACGTCTCAACGAAACTCGCGCCCTCCACCAGTCGGCGAGCGGCGATGACGCGCGCCGCCAATAGGCGGACGCGAGGAAGGCTCAGGCCCCCCACCAGGTACTCGGCCATCACGGCGAGCCCTTCTTGGAGTTCCTCATAGCCCGCCAATCCAGAGTAGAGTTGCTTGAAGGGTTGCGAGCGTCCGTTGTGGTAGGTGAGCACGTGAGTGCCGACTTCGTGCTGGATCAAGGCCTCTAGCCGCGATGCCGGCACGGCGGTGTCGGCGCCGATCAACAAGTTTCCGCGAGAGACCATCAGCCCGGAGATGTCCTTTCGACGGCTAATCTTGGCCGCGAAATCGGGATAGGCCTCGCGAAAGAATGCGAATTCCTGCTCGGCCCGCGCAGCAAAGGCGACTGCGTCGACTCGGCGAGCTCCCCCTTTTTCGCGGCTGTGAGGGGGAATGCGGTCGAGCAGTTGTCGCGCTGCCTCGAACAAACTGTCATCTACCTCGCCGAACAACTGCAGGCTGGTGTAGATGAAGCGCTTCGTCTCCCGATCCATCAATCCGCTCAACTGGCGATCTAGCTCTATCTGTTTTTCTCGAAAGATCTCAGCCAAGACGGGATCTTCAACGCGTTCAATGGGAACACTAAATAGTCTTCGTTTCAGCAGAAGAGGCGAGACCGGGATCGCACGGTAGATGAACTCCGGAGCTTTCTCGAAGCGGTCCTGTTGAAATTCCTTCCACGCCGCCTGCGGGTTCACCGGAGTCACTCCCAGCAGGAAGTCGTAAGTATTACTGACTTGAGCCAATTGGGCGTCGACCTGCCAGACCGCCTTGACGAGAGACCGCCGCCCCAGGGCTTGGTAGTGCGGGGGCAGATGAGAGGTGCTCGAGCGAGTGAATCTGAAAAAGGTTTGCTTTAGGGCGCGGGAGAGCTCGCGTTGGACGCGCCGCAGCACCAGTGGAAAGGGCGCGTCGCTGTGGTGGTCGCGATAGACCGGCTGAATCTCAAGACCCAACAGCACTACGCCGCTGCTTTCGATTTCTTTGGGACTTAGCAGCGGCGGGAGATCTGGCGGAGCGACCCGCAGCGAGGCGACCACGTCGACCTGCGGTGACTGAGAACGAATCCGCGAGGCGCGCAGCGCCAGATCCAAGGCGCGCACGGTAGCGGAGGCGGTCTTGGAGCGCGGCGTCACGATTCGGAACGCAGGGTTGAGCACGCCGGCCTTGTCCGCTGGGTCTCCCTCGGTTGAAGCGGACGACCAGATTTCAATGATCAAGAAAGCGCCGAATACGCTCTTTCCGGCGACCGCAACGGCCTGGACCAGCGCGGAAACCTGTTTCTTTAGGGCTCGATCACCGGGAGCTTGGAGATAAGCCGCCTCTCCCAGGACCAAGCTGTCGGTACCAGAATCGTCGCGTCCTGGCGGCCGGCGATAAACACACAAAAACGGTAGCTGCCGATCGACGTGCAAGCGGCCCCAAAGGGGCAGTCTACGCCGGACGGTACGATTGTTGGCTAGCCGCTCGGTCGTGGCTTCGATGTATTGCGCGGTGATCTTGTCGGGTCGACTCGCTGCGACCGCGGGTTTCTCGTCGGCCGTCGCGATTTCCGGCTCGGAATCGGCTCTCGCGCTCATGCGTTCCTTGGCCCGGACCTGCCTAATTCCTCAATCACTCCGGGGACCGTAGACCGTAGCGCTTCGTGAATGGCGTCGCTGAGCGTTTCGTCGCGGACGCCGGTCCACTCTTCCATAAAGAACTTCTTGAACTCGATCGCGATCGCGCAACCGCTCTCCGGAAACGTCTCGTGAATCCACTTGCCGAACGCTCCGCCCTGAAACTTTACATTTTCGCGGACATCGAGCCTCCCGCCCGGGAAATCGAATGCTCCCAGATCTTTGACAAAACGGTCGACGATCCCCGACCAGCGAGCGCGATCCATCGTCCCCGTTCCGAGATTCACTTGAGGGTTCCCAAGCGGGTCCGCAGGCGGTCCGTTCGTCCCTTCTCGCCGGTGATTGTAAGTGTGCAGATCGAATACTACGAACCGGCCGTGGCGCTTCTCCACGCTGCGCAGAAGCCGCTCCATCTCTGCGTAGAACCCGTCATAGATCGCCAGTGATCGCGCAACGATGTCGTCCGGGGGCGGTTCCCGCCAAACATGCAGGCCCCAGGCATCCTCGGGACGAATGTATACGGCACGTTCTCGCGGTCGATTCAAGTCAACTTCAAAGCGCGACTGGAGCCCGACAACACGCGTCGGAACGACGGCCGTCCACTCCCCGGTATATGGGTCCTCTTCCCGCAGTCGTCCAGGCTCGTCAATCGCGAGGCGGTCTAGAACTTCGGCTCTGACGGAGTGACCGTCGTGGATTGCCGTGGCGATGATCGGGCCGGCGCCCTCGACAACTGTCCACTTCGGTTCGCTCGAGATCGTTTCCATGTTTCGCTCTGTTCCCCGGTGAAAGCATCCCATAGCAGGAGAAGCAACTGGAGTGCCACTATCCTTGCGGCGTCTGGTTACGCACCAGAAGGAGACACGCAAGGAACTAGCCGAACTCGGCCGCAACCAGGCAACGGAGAAAGCGCTCAAAGAGCTGAGGCGAATAGCGTTGCCAGACCCAGGAAACTAAAGAATCCGAACACGTCGGTCACCGTGGTGAGGACGATCGATGAAGACTGCGCTGGGTCCTGGCCCAACGCGGCCAGAATTACAGGTATGATTGCGCCGGCGACGCCCGCAATCGCCATCGAAAAGATCATGGCTACGCCGATCACCGCGACCAGGCCAATCGAGCCGCTCCATATGTAGACGCCAATACAAGTGACTACGGCGACCGCCAAGCCGTTCAGTAGGCCGGTGAAAAACTCCTTTACGGCGACCTCGGGCCAGTGCCGTAGCGTAATCTCACGTAGGGCGAGCCCTCTGAGAACCACCGCGAGAGCCTGTGCTCCCGTGTTCCCCGACTGCCCGGCCACAACGGGCAAGAGTACCGCCAGCGCCGTGAACTGCGAAATCGTTTCCTCGAACAGCCCGACTACCGAAGCGGCCAAAAACGCCGTAGCGAGATTGATCTGCAACCAGGGCAGTCGTTTGCTGACGGCGAAACGCACGGTCGAGAGTGCACGCTCCTCTTTACTCGCGCCGGTCATACTAACGAGATCCGGGCTATGCTCTTTCCCAATCGCCGACACCAGCTCGTTGAGGCGGATGATTCCGATTGGCTTCTGATCGTAATCGACGACCGGAATGCTAGCCATCCGGTTGCGCTCCATCGTCTCGACAACTTCTTCGCGTTTCGCCAGCACAGAGACTGACATCGGGGCGATCATGTCCAACTGTGAAAGTGTTGTATCAGCCTGCGCCAGAGCGGCGTCCTGCAACGAGACGGCCCCAGACAAGCGTCCTTCAGGGTCAACCACCCAAAGGTTTAAGAGTTTTCGGCTGCGGGGCATTGAGCGCAGTCGACTGAGAGCGTCCTGCGCAACCGTATCGGGCCGGAATAATGCGACACGGGGGTCCATCAACCGACCTGCACTGTCGGCCGGATACTCCATGAGCTGGCGCAATTGTCGAGCGTCTGTCTCGGATACGGACCCAAGAATCGACTCGGCTTGGGTGCGCTTCAATCCGGCCAACAGCGCCCCTGCCTGAGGTGGATCCAAGAGATTGATGAAATCCCTGGCTTGATCCGGCTCAAGCTTCTCAAGCAGACTGATCTCCGTCGCTGGAGCGATTCGCCTGAACGCTTCAGCCGACTTAGCCGGGCCGATCTGAGTCAGTACCTCGATGGCGCCATTCGTTGGCAGGCGTTCGAGTTCGTCTGCGGCCTCCTCAGGATGCACTGCGAAAAGGCCTTCAACCAGCAGTTGGGCCACGCCTGCACTAGCTGTCGGCATGGCTCGCCTCCTCTGGCGTCTTGCCCGCCCGCAATCCTGAACTGAGCCCACCGAAAACTTCGCTCATCCCTACCCAATAAAGTTCGCCTAGTGCCGCAACCGGATTAATGATCGAGGATGAACGTCGTTTACGTCGCACGCGAGAGAGGGCCTTTGCGGTTATCACACCCACGAACCGATCATCCGATTCCACTACGGCTACTGGCGCTAACGTCAGTTCTGACGCAAGCTCAGATACATGCACGGATGGAGCCGTTCCTAGGTCGAGAGAGCCAACCGTCGCGCCAAGACTAGCTCCTAGCAATTGTCTGGCAGTCGTCGATCCTACTAACAGCTGGGACCGATTGAGAACGAAGATCCGTGTAGCGATGGGCGCCTTGTTCGCTCTCAGGCGGTCGATGGCCTCTCGAACAGTTAGGTCTTGGTACAGCGTGGGAACGTTGGCATCCGCAATGGATCCCGCCGCATTGGGAGAATACGCAAGCGCTCTAGTGATGGGTTCACGGACGGTGTCAGACAGACTGCCGAGCAATCGCTCTCTCTCCATCGGCTCCAGCAGGCGAAGCATCCCGGAAGCCGCAGAGGTCGAGAGAGTGGCTAAGATCTCTGCGCCGATTTTTGAAGGTAACAGAGCAAGACACCGAATTGCTTTCGGCGGTTCCAAGCGTGAGAGTATGGATGCGATAACGGGGCCAGGAACCGACTCGAATGCCGCCGCGACATCCGCTGCCGAGCCCTGTTCCAAGATGCGAGCCGATGCGATCGGGTGGCCGCGGAGCAGAGCGTGACTGATCTTGCCCATCGCTGCGTTACTCATTCTTTACCCCTCTGCACTATCGAGACGTGGTCACCGAACGTCTTGGCCGGCACATAAACTTCACCGTCCGGCGAATCCAGCACGATCGACGCCGGATTGATCTCGCGAACCGTCCCTTCATGCCCCGCGATGCGTATAAAGTCGCCGACCAGATAGGCCTTTGCCGCATGGTAGGAGCCCATTATGTTGCTGACCATTGGACCGGAACCCAAGCCGAAGGCCAAGGCCACCCCGCCCAAGATAGACGCGATCACGATGGCGATGATCGCCGTGAATAGGCTGCTCTCCAGGCCAACCTGCTCCAGCCCAACGATAAGCGTGGCGACAAGTATGCTGATCTGCGCCACTCTTCCGAGCCCCGCCGAGTTCGCCACTCCCGCCGAGCCCGCCGCGCCGGCAATCCATTGATGCGCTAGACTTCCGATCCCGACGCCCAAGAACACGACCACCACGCCCAAAAGGACTTTCGGTATGTAGAAGGCGATGCTATGCAAGGAATCTGTAACGATCAGGATGGGGAGCTGCTCCATTGCCGCGGCGGCAAAGAACAGAAAGACGCTCCAGTAGACAAGAGTCCCTACAATCTTCGGCGCCGTCTCCGCAAGACGTGCTCCAGCCAACGCCTCACCGAGCCGAGACCGTCTCTCAATACGGCCGAATACTTTCCGTAGAAACGTTCTGCTGAAATAACGAAGGCCACTCGCCAGGATCCAACCAAGGATCAATAGAGCAAGCGCTCCGAGCAGGGCCGGAAGCAGGTCTACCAATCGTTGAGAGAGCTGCTCTACTGTCGCTGTCCAATTCGAGAAGTTCATCTTGACCCCTAAGTCCGCTCGCGTACAGATTCGGCATACAGCTCCACACTTGATCTCAGTGCATCCATCCTAGCTGACAGGGCACACAGATCGAGGCCCGCTCACGGTAGCCGATAGCCCAGAGCAGAACGCCCTATCGTGCCGTGGCCGTTCCGCTGCGGTCGCAGCGACTGGCCATTGGCCAGCTGGCGCGCGGTGTCTCAAGTGAAACGAGAGCCGAGGGCCGGGACGCCTAGCGCCCGGCCTGCGCAACGCGTACGGCGACCCAGCTAGCAAAATCCGCCTTAGTGTCCCGTAAGATTTCGAGAACCGTCGTGCGATCGTTTACCGACAGGTGGTCGAACTGCTCGCTTCGATCGACCCCTTCGAGCACCTCCCATACCCGTCGGAACACCTGCTCCTTCGCCTCTGTAGGGAGTCCGTCGAAGGCCTCCGAATAGACAAGGTAGCTCATGGGGTATTTAAAAAGACGACGGGTCAAGTCGAGCTGGCGTAGCGACCGTCCGTCTCCGTCGATGGGTCCTCGACTCTCGAAGTCGGCGCGGAAACCGGATGTGCCGGAGATCGGGCCGGAGAGCTTGGCTTCGTTCACGAAGAGCATGGCCGCGACCAAGGGCTCGACGAGGGCGGCGATCTGCGAGGGCTCGGCCTGCCCAGCGAGCAACTTGTGGGACTCCCAGTTCAGTCGGGTTAACAGGTTCTGCACATGGAGCTGATGTTCGACAACCATCAGCGCCACGATGTCGCTGTGTCCGGTCAGGTAGGGATCCGTGTCGAGCAGTCCGGAAAGATCCGAAAGGTTGCCGGTGGCCGCTGGCGCCGGATCTTCGGTGGGCCGCACGACGATATTGCCTGCGTGGTGCTGATCACCGTGGGCGCCCGTCACGTACCAACCACCCCAGCGCCGACTCAAGGGGGTTTGATCGGTGGTCAAGGCCCAGCCCTCGTGACTCGCTGTCTTTCCCTGCGCATCGGTCGGGCCGGACCCGATCAGGAAACGAGGTACACCGCCTCCAGTGAGGCCGTACGTGTCATGGCACCGGAGGCAACTCACCGTGTGGCGCTGGAAGTTCGGCTTGTCACTCGGCTCCTGGCGAAGCGTATAGAACACCGGGCCGAGGTTCGCGTCCAGGGCGGCAATTTCGAGAACATCGCTCCCTTGTAGCCATGCGACGTAGACATCATCCGCGAAGTAAATCGCGCGCGGCCGGTCCGCCGATATCAGCCCCTTCTGGATGCTGGTCCCCGAAAAAACCAGCATCTGCGATGAGGCGGGCACGTCCAACGAGGCGAGGAGCGAGGCGAGGTATCCGCGGCCAGCCTCGAAGCTGAGTCGAGCCTGGCCGTCGGCAATCATGCGCTGGAGCCTAGCCACACGGTCCGTGGGGTCCTGGCTTGCGTAGCGCATGACGGGATACTCGCGGGCGTAGCGAAGCTCTTGCGCCTCGACTCTTGCACAAGGCCACAAGACCCACATAGCGGTGAGCAGCGCCCACGCAAATGCAGGAACGTGTGAGTTCATTGCTTCCTTCATGACGTGGCTAATGTGCTTGCCCAAGGGGTGTGTTATGAGGTTACACGACGAGTCGAGTAGAGTTCGGGTGAAGGGTATCGGCAAGCGATAAGAAAGGAGTCTACTGAAAATGCGTGGTAGGCGCGGCAGGACTCGAACCTGCGACCCTCGGCTTAGAAGGCCGATGCTCTATCCAACTGAGCTACGCGCCCGCGATTCAGGATCAATAACTTGCGGCTAGGTGATCGTGACCCTTCGGATCGTTGGGCCCCGATTGGCGCCCATGACGTTGTGAAAGGTGTTGAACATCGCTGCGGCGTTCTTGAAATCTGCCGGACTCGTAACATTGTATCTTTCGAACACGCTGCGGGTCTCGTGCCCGGTCAGGTTCATGGCGACGGACCCTGGCGGCCCGCCTGGATGAGGTTTCACCGTGCCGTAAGTCCCGCGTCTCTGGCGGCTGCCTTCGACCTCAATCGCGAGGTTGGCCCTCAGCGGTGAATGAAGTCTTCTCTGTGTCATTCCTCTTACACCCTCTTACTAAGCCCAAATAGCGAACGGATATTCGCGGCCGTCTGTTCCTTCAGAATCGCTGCGAAAACAGCCCGTGCGGAGCGCGGACCCTGCGGCATCAACAACTTAGGCCCGATTTCGGTCGGCAAAACGAGACATCGAGAGCCAAACCCTACAAAATCGCAACCAATCATCGCATGCTGCTCGCCACACCTCACCCCAAAACGGCCGTGAACAGCCAGCTTTGGACGGCTCTCGGGGTAAGAATGGACAGACCCCCATGCTACGCTGGCGGTTTCATGGCGAACAAAATTGAAGCGCGATTGGCGCGCGGTCTGCGGGACCTACTGCCCGAAGAAATGATCCAACGGCAGTGGATGATCGACACCATCCGCGGCGTCTACGAGCTATATGGCTTTTCGCCGATCGAGACTCCCGCCGTTGAGTTTTTGGACGTCCTTTCCGGCTCCGCAGGCGAAGAAGCGCAACAAGGTCTGTTCCGCGTCACCAACCCGGAAGACGAAGCGCTCGGTCTTCGCTTCGACCTGACCGTGCCGCTGTCGCGAGTCGTTTCGCAGCACGAGTTGCCCTTACCGTTTCGGCGCTATCAGGTGTCGCCGGTCTGGCGCGCTGACAAGCCTGCCCCGGGACGCTTCAGGCAATTCACGCAGTTCGACATCGACTCGGTCGGCGCGCCCTCAGAAGTCGCCGACGTCGAAATCATGGCCGCCATGTGCGACACCCTGGAGGCGCTCAAAGTCGGCGGCTATATCGTGCGTTTCTCCAGCCGCAAGATTCTCAACCTCTTACTCGCCTACGCGGGTATCGAAGGCGACCAGGGGACAGAAGTCTTCCGCGTGCTTGACAAGCTCGACAAGATTGGCCTCGACAAATTGAAACTCGAACTCGGGCCCGGTTATAAGGATGAATCCGGAGCGCCGATTCGCGGCCTCGGACTCGAAGACACTCAGATCAGCAGCATCGTTGAATTCCTCGGAACAAAGGGTGAGACGCGAACCGAAGTCATCGCCAAACTGCATTCGCTCTTCGCGACGGTAGAAGGCGCCAAGACAGAAATCGCTGAGATTGAGGCCATCTCGAACCATCTCGAAGCGCTGGGTTATGGCAGCGACCGCGTCATGCTCGACTTGAGCATCGCCCGCGGCCTGGCCTATTACACCGGCCCTGTATTTGAAGCCAACTTAACCGACGCGCCGGAGTTCGGCTCCGTTTTCGCAGGGGGCCGTTACGACAATCTCGTGACGCGTTTTGGCGGCCCGGCGGTTCCTGCAACCGGCGCATCGATGGGCGTCGATCGGTTGTTGGCGGCGCTCACTCATTTGAAGCGCGTACAAACCTCCAAGACGATGGCCCAAGTGCTTGTCAGCACCATGGACGCGTCGCTGACTGGCGAGTACTTGGCGCTGACTCAGGAGCTGCGCCGCGCCGGCATCCGCACCGAGATTCACGTCGGCCGGCCCAAGAAACTCGGCAAGCAGCTGCAGCGTGCCGATCGGCTGCAGATTCCTTACGTGCTCATCATGGGCGGCGACGAAGCGGCCCGCGGTGTGGTGACCGTCAAAGAAATGGAAGTCGGCCGTGAGCAAGCCGATGCCGTTACCGACCACGAAGAATGGAAGGAAGCGCGATTCGGCCAGCAAGAGGTGCCGCGCACCGAACTAGTCGCCACGCTCAAGCGCCTGCTCAAAATCTAAGACGTCCGGATCAGCACAACGCCGGCGGCGAGTACCCCAATTCCCAGGATCCGTTGGAGGCTAACGTGGTGAACGGGAAAGCCGACCAACCCGTAGTGATCGCATACCACGGAGGCGGTGAGTTGCCCCAAGATGACGCACGCCACGAACGTGCCCGCGCCCAGGCGGTGCGACAAGAAGATTCCCGATAGCACCAGGCAAGCGCCCATCGATCCGCCGATCCAGCACCACCACGGAACCCGGCTGATCGCCTGAAGCGATGGAGGCGCCGCCTGCATCGTCAACGCGGCGATCGACAAGACCGTGAAGCCGACCAAGAAGTTGGTGATTGCCGCAAAGATCGGGTGCGGAAAGAAGCCGCGCAGCGAAGCGTTGATTCCGGCTTGCAAAGGGACCATGGTCCCTGCCAGGGCCGCCAGTATGACAAACAGTACGTGCATTGCCCCCATTGTGCCGCGTTTGCCAGCTAGGATGATCCACATGACTCGACTGATTCCTTTCGCCTTACTCGCTGTCGGACTTACCGCTTGCGGCAGCGAGCCGATCACGGCTGACGAGCAGGCCCGCCTAGAGAAGGAGTTCCAACAGTCGATGACCGACGTGGTCCTGGTTGGCAACTTCACCGTCACGGGACGCGGCGATGACGCCCAGCTGAGGCCGGAGCGCTATGAAGTCAAAAGCGTCAACCATGTCGCCGGCGACATTTGGACCTTCACCACGCGCATTCAATACGCCGAACACGACGTGAGCGTGCCCGTGCCGGTGAAGTTAATGTGGGCCGGCGATACCCCTGTCGTGACCTTGACCGACGCGGACATCCCCGGCGTGGGGACGTTTACTGCCCGCGTCGTCTTCTTCCGCGACCACTACTCGGGCATGTGGTGGCACGGCGAGACCGGCGGCAACCAGTTCGGACGCATTCTTCGCGGCGCCGAAGCGCTGTCCGAATAACTACAGGCCGAGCGTGTCGGCGGCGTAAGCCAATCCAGCGCGGATGTTGTCGTCTTCGAGCTTGATGTGCTCTTCGGGCGAGAGAGCGCTGATGCGCGGCAGGTCGTCTTTCGGTTCGGTGTCGCGAACCAACTTCATGGTGCGCACGACGTCCTGACCGGGAATGTCGGTCCCCATGGTTTCCCAGTAGCTGTCTTCCAGATAGGGAACTTCTAGCGCATCCCGTGTCATCGTCTCCAGCGTGAACTTGAGGCTCGGCTGAGCTTGACGCAAGGTCGAGACGGCTTGGCGCAGATTGATCGCACCCGTTCCGAGTTTGGCGTCGAACAGCAGGAATCCCTTGTTGTAAGACTTCAGGACGTGGTCTTTGATGTGGCACGAGTAAGTGAACTTGGAAAATGCCCGGGCGATGGCGACGGGATCTTCCATCAGCGCGTAGTTGTTGCCCAGGTCGACGCAGATGCCGATGTACTCGCTCTGAATGCGGTCGATGAGTTGCAGCAAGTCTTCGCTGCGCAGGTCTTTGTGGTTCTCGATGGCAATCTTCATCTTGCGTTTGCGCAAGATCGGCTCGGCTAGAGTGACCGACTTCCAAGCGGCCTGGCGCGCTTCTTGGAAATGCGCCATGTCGGTGTAGGCTTCGTAGCGTCTTCCGGCGAAGAGTACGGTGCGAATCACGCTGGCGCCGGCTTGCTCGGCGGCGCGTACGGTGTCGCGGAAACTGTCGAGGTCGGCCTCGCTGCGCGGCAGTTGTGCCGAGGCCTCAAAATACATGCCGTTCTTCCTGAGGATGTTACCCACTTTCCCCGCATACCCCCCGTTTGAGCTGGGCAGCGCGGCTTGGATTCCGCCAGCGCCGAGTTCGGCGCAGTATTCAGCGAAACGAACTGGGTCCGTGATCGGCGTCTCGCCGCGTTGGCGCTCCACCCCGGCGCGGAAGTGGTACGAGGCGCTCCCGACGCCGACCGCAGTCCGCGGAGCGCCCGAGAGGGTAGAGAAAGCGGCCGGAGTGGCTGCGGCG
>JAQCLD010000061.1 GCA_027592785.1 Acidobacteriota bacterium | reverse complement strand
GATGTAGCTGCCGTGTTCAGCCAGCCCGACCGGCCCGTCGGCAGAGGCGGCAAACTCACCGCTCCTCCGGTGAAACAAGCCGCCCTGGAACTTCGGTTAGAGGTCTATCAACCCGAGAGCGCCAAGACCGGCGAAGTCTACTCCTACCTGCAAGACAAACAACCAGACGTAATTGTCGTCGTGGGCTACGGCCAAATCATCTCGCAACGCGTAATCGATCTGCCGCGTCTGGGCTGCGTCAACGTGCATTCATCGCTGTTGCCGCAATTGCGTGGAGCGGCGCCGATCAATTGGGCTATCGTTCGCGGCGACAAGAAAACAGGCGTCTCGACGATGCAGATCGTCAAGAAACTGGATGCCGGCGACGTACTTGGCGTCAAGGAGCTGGCCATCGGCGACGACGAATACGCTCCTGAGCTGGCCAGTCGGTTGGCAGAAAATGGCGCACTTTTGCTCATCGAAACGTTGCAGCAATTGGAGATAGGAGCGGTCACGCCCCAACCCCAAGACGACGCCGAATCGACCTACGCGCCGATCATGAAGCGCGAAGACGGCCTCGTCGACTGGAATCTGCCGGCCCAGGAGATTTACAATCGCGTTCGCGGCTTTTCGCCGTGGCCGGGCGCCTACACTTTCTTTCGCGGCAAGAGATTCCACATTCACCGAGCCTTGGTAGCCCCCGGGCACGCCACTCCTGCCACGATGGTGGTTGAAGGGTCTGTGCTGAAGATAGGCTGCGGCGAAGGCTTGCTCCAAGCGCTTGAAGTCCAACTGGAGGGCAAGCGCGCCATGGCGACGGAAGATTTCGTGAACGGATACAGACCGGCTGTCGATGAAAAGTTAAGCGACCAGGCGGGATAGTGGAGAGGGGAGATCAACAACGTGGACCACAGGATTCCGAAAGGGTTTAATTTCGCCGCCACTTATGCGGGCATTCGCAAGACGGAAAAGATGGATCTGGCGCTGATGACCTCAGAGATACCGGCGGCGGCAGCAGCAGTGTTTACGCAGAACACCGTGCGGGCTGCTCCGGTGAACTTGTCGGAGGCCCATCTCGCAAAAAGCCGCGGGCTGGCGCGGGCCATCATCTGCAACGCCGGTAACGCCAACTGCGCCACTCGCGACGGCGAGAAGGTCGCTCGAAAGACAGCCCGGGCGGTGGGCAGTTTGCTGGAGATACCGAGCGAGATGGCCCTGGTCGCTTCGACCGGCGTCATCGGCGAGCCTCTGGACGTTTCCAAGATTGAGAAGGCCCTGCCGGGACTCGGCCTGCAGCTTTCCCCCGACAATTTCGACCACGTCGCGCGAGCAATCATGACGACCGACACCGTCCCCAAGACGGCGTTCGCCGAGATTAAGACTTCCCAGGGCACCGTGCGCATCGCCGGAATGGCCAAGGGTTCCGGCATGATCCAGCCGAATATGGCAACGATGCTGGGATTCGTTTTCACCGACGCGGCCTTCAAGCCGAGCGCCTTGAGACGCATGCTCCGGGCGGCGGCCGACGATACATTCAACTCGATTTCCGTCGACTCCGATACCTCGACCAACGACAGCCTTTACCTGCTGGCCAACGGGGCCTCCGGCGTTCATCCGAAGAAGGCTGACCGCGAGACCTTCGAGCAGGCCTTGAAGCAAGTCTGCGAAGACCTCGCCGTGGCCATCGTTCGAGACGGAGAAGGCGCCAAGAAACTCGTCACGATCGATGTCGAAGGCGCCCCAAGCGACAAGGACGCCAAGAAAATCGCGCGCGAGATCGCCAACTCTCCGCTGGTCAAGACGGCGATGGCCGGCGCTGATCCGAACTGGGGACGCATCTTACCCGCCGCTGGCAAGACTGATGTCGATTTCAACCCGCGCAAGGTCGACATCTGGCTTAACGGTTTCCAGGTCTGTGATCGAGGATTGCAAGCCGATTTCGTGGAGGCCGAAGTTCAAAAGTCCATGGAAGAGGCTGCATGCTCGGTCCGTTTTAGAATTCGCGGCAAGGGTAAGGGCCGCGCTCGTTTCTGGACTTGCGACTTCACCGAAGCCTATATCAAGATCAACGCGGAGTACCGCACATAGTGCTGTCCCGACGGTACCTGCTCGGCTCGGTCTGGGTCGCTGTCGCTTCGGCGCAGGAGCAAGAAGACCCAGCGCCGCGGCGAGTGATCTTGGACGTTAGTCGGGCGCTGCAGGGCGGCAACGCCGCTCGTTTCATGGGCTATTTCGACGAGCGGCAGTTTGCAGGCTTTTCGGACTTGCGCCGCAGCGTTAGCGCTTTACTCGACACTCGCAGGGCAGCTTCATCGGTAGACATCGTCTCCATCACGGATTCGTCCGGCGACAAGAAGGTCAAAGTGGATTGGATTCTGCAACTGACGCCAATCGCCGGCCCAGGCGAGATCGAGACGCGGCGGGAGATGATTGAGCTGACGGTCTCGCAGCAATCGTCGGGCGCTTGGCGCATCGCGTCTTTCGATCCCGTCGAGTTCCTTCGAGTACTCTGATGCCGGTCTTACCTGTTAGCCGCGGCCGCACCATCGTGATGGGAGTGCTCAACGTCACCCCGGATTCTTTCGCTGACGGGGGCCAGTTCCGCGCCACGGAAGAGGCTCTGGTCCAAGCGCGGCGGCTAATAGCGGAGGGGGCCGACATTCTCGACATCGGAGCCGAGAGCACGCGGCCCGGGTCTGATCCCGTCCCAGAACAAGAAGAACTCGACCGTGCGGCCCCCGTTGTCACGACGATCGCTAATGAGTTCGCGGTGCCCATCTCGATTGACACCTACAAGCCCGCGGTTGCTGAGGAGTGCCTCAAGCTAGGCGCGACGATCGTGAACGACGTCACAGGGCTGCGCGACGCGGCAATGATGAAGACGATCAAGCGCCACGGCGCGGCGGCAATCATCATGCACATGCGCGGCATGCCAAAAACCATGCAGCAAGATGTGGACTACGACGATGTCGTCAGCGACGTTCGAACGTTTCTCGCAGAGCGCATAGCAGCCGCTCGGAGCAAAGGGATCGAGGAGATCGTTATCGATCCGGGCATCGGCTTCAGCAAGACCGCCAGTCAGAACTTCCAGCTCTTGCGACGGCTGCAGGAGTTTCAAGGACTGCAGATGCCCGTCTTGATCGGGCCATCCAGGAAATCCTTTCTCGGCAGCCTGGCGAGCCGACTGCCCGTCGAGGATCGGCTGGAGGGGACGATTGCCGCGTGCTGCGTCGGCGCGTTGAATGGCGCTGCGATCGTTCGCGTCCACGACGTGCGGGCGGTGAAGCGAGCATTGGAAGTGGTGGACGCGATACGCTTCGCCAAGGCGGACTAGTGGACAAGATCCTCATTCCCGATTACCGAATCTCCTGCCATGTCGGCGTCCCAAAAAAGGAACGAGACGTCGCTCAGGATGTACTGATCGACATTGAACTGCAACTGGACCTGTCTCAAGCCGGAAGAGCTGATGACTTTGCGCTAACGGTTGACTACGCGGAGGTCTGCAAAACTGTCGCGACTACCGTCGAACGACGCCCGCGCAAGCTCATTGAGACTATTGCCGAAGAGGTCGCCGAAGTCCTGCTGGCCAACTATCCGGTTCAAGCAGTGAAAGTCCAGGTCCGCAAACCGCGGGCCCTGGCCCACCTAGATATTCCTTACGCCGCGGTCGTGGTCGAGCGCCATGGATGAGGTTCTGCTGGGGCTAGGTTCGAATGTCGGGCGCCCAATCGACAATCTCCGCGAGGCCGTGTTTCGTCTGCACGAAATCTGCCTCATTTCGCGGGTGTCGTCGATCTACCGTACCGAACCGGTGGGGAATATCAATCAGGACTGGTTCCTCAACTGCGCCGTCTTGATGGAAACGTCCCTCGACGCGCACGAGCTTCTCGACCGCATCCTGCGCATCGAGACAGCCATGGGCCGCGTACGAACAATTCGCAGTGGCCCGCGAATCATCGACATCGACATCTTGCTTGCGGGCGATCGGCAGATCAGCGATGACGCCCTCACCGTGCCCCATGCGAGAATGCACCAGCGCGCCTTTGCCCTTTATCCAAGCGCGGAGATCGCCGCGGAGATGCGCCACCCGCTGTTGGACGCGACGGTCAAAGATCTCCTCGAACGATTGGTCTCTGAAGAGAAAGCGGAGAAGACTAGCGGGCCTGACTGGCCGCCGCGACTAGTGCTTTAACGGCATCGACCGCCAAAGCCGTTACGTGCTTCGATTCATTCCGCAGCCCGCCTAGCGCGGCTTCGACGTCATCTCGGCTAATGGCTGCAGCTTCAGCAGGCGTCTTGCGCAGCAGCAGCTCCGTCAGCGCCGAACCAGCCGCGATCGAGGCTGTGCAACCGCGCACTTGATAGCGAACTTCGCCGAACACGCCGCTCTCGAGCAGGCCGTACAAGACCAAGATATCTCCACAGGCAGGGTTCGAAACTTCGACCTGCAACGCCGGCAGGTCCAACTGGCCTACGTTTCGCGGATTTTGAAAATGGTCAAGAAAACGCGCCGAATGCATCGTGTACGGCGCTAGCTCGCCTCGGCTTCAACAGTGGTCTCTTCCGCGGCTAGGATGCCGGCAGTCGCGCGTTTGCCACGCAAAGGATGCGGGGTCACGTCGCCGTGCTTCAAGCCGACTTCGATATTTCCCACGGCCGACACGCGCACAGGAAATTGCTCGAGCCCACAAAATCCGGGTCCCTCGAGATGGTCGCCGGAAGTCGCGCAGAACCGAGCGGCGTGCCAAGGACAGACGAGGTGGCCATCGGCGAGCGGGCCTTCCTCGAACGGCACGCCCATATGACTGCAGCTATTCTCAACCGCGCGGAGCAAGCCTTTGAGCCGAATGATCATCAGCTGCTTGCCGCGGATCTCGACGGCCTTCGAGCGGCCCTCTAACAGTTCCGCATCGCGCAAGACCGGATAGTAGATTTCGGTTCGCATCAGGTGCAAGGCAGCCATTCGCCCGCCCGTTGATTATCCTACCCAATACCAATCGCAAAAGCAAATGAGTTGCAACAACAATTTTGTGTCGAAACTGTACCCGTCGAGCTTCTTCGTACATCCAACATTTCGGAAAGCAAAGTGAGATGGATAGAGCGTAGGACAAGGAACAAAGTAGAGGACAAGAAAATTAAACGTTGGACAAAAACGATCACGATGAGTGCGGCCATGATGTTGGCATCCTCCCTGAATATGTGGGCTACCCCGCAAGGGGACAACGCGCAGATCGCAGAGCAGGTGCGCAAGGAGATAGTTAAGCTACCCTTCTACAGCATCTTCGACAACGTAGAGTTTCAACTCACCGACGGAGCTCTTGAGCTTAGCGGCGAGGTCTATCGTCCCGTGATGAAGAAGATGATCGAGAAGGTCGCGCAACGCGTAGCAGGCGTGAACACGGTGACAAACAACATCGAGATCTTGCCGCTGTCTTCGTATGACGACCGCATCCGACTGGCGCTCGCTCGCCAGCTCTATCGCAACCAGGTGTTCACCCGGCACTCGATTCAAGCTGTGCCGCCGGTGCACATCGTAGTCAAGAACAGGAACGTCACCCTTGAAGGCGTGGTGAACTCCGAGTTAGAGAAGAACGTGGCCTTCCACGTCGCTAACGGAATTCATGGCGTGTTCTCGGTGACAAACAACTTACGCACGGATATCTGAGACTAGACTCCTCTCCTCCCCTAGGACTCAGACGACATGCGTAGGCGCCGGGCGGGCTGTCAATCAGTCCGCCTGGCGAGTCGTTGGGGGCCGATTCCGACCAGAGAAATTATCCGTTCTAGCAACTCGTTGTCAATCGTTCGTGCGAAATCCACAGTGACGATCAGATCCGTTTCCGCCGGTCCGACGAAAGCAAGATGGGCGTTCCCGCCATCCTTTGTCTGCCTCAATATCGCAACGCCCCCTTCGAATAAGAGCCGCTGCGTCGATTCGACGCCGAAGAGAGTTGCCTTAGCGGTAAGCGGCAGGACGCCGCCGGTCGCGCAGGCGCCCCAGCGAATCATGTCAGCGGAGCCTTCAACACCCAGGCCGTACCGCAGAATCGCCCGAACAAAGACGTCGGACATGGCCGGCTCGATGGAGTAGAGAATCTCCGCCGTCTCGGATCCGAAGACCATCATCCCGCCCGGCCTCAGCGTAAAGCCCGCCGGAACACCAATCGTAAAGGGACCAATCTGTTGATCGCGAGGCCCGCTGGACTCGATGCTCCAGCCGACAGACGTACAGGGCTCGCGAAGGCCGCTAAAACGCTCCGAAAGCATCCACGAAAAGGCCCCGCCGAGCGCCAGCGGCAACCCGATCAGTCCTAGCAGCAGCCACAGGCTTGAGCTGCTCGAATGCCGCAGAACGGCGTCGGGCCACCTGAGGCGCATCTCTTGCTCAAGACGAGCGCTTCCGGCGGGGTCGTAAGAATACAAGAGAATCGGACCGCCCTTGGCAGTCGTGAGACTGGCCATTCCGCCCGCGCTGTGTATGTGGAACCCGCCTACGGCGTCATAAAGTATGGGCCGCCGGAGCGGGCGGCGGACGACACACGATGCGTCGTCCAGAACGATTCGATCAAGCCACTGCAAAAGCAGACACAGGCCGCCGATCGGTATGGCGCAGATCAGGAACGAGAATAAAAAGAATCGCGGCCAACCCTGGCCAAGCAGAGCATAGGATCCGACGCCGGCGGTGAGGGCAAGATAGCCGGCGCTTCTGAGCGCGAACTGCGCAGCGCTTCCTCGGATCTCGACGGCCACAGAATGCGCCTATTGGTTGGGTAGACCCTTGCGCAGCTCGCCGACGACCTGCTTTGCTTCGCGGTGCAGGCTCTTGGGGCGGCGATCGAATTCACCGATATAGACTGACCACAGCACCGCGCGAGTCTCAACGTCGACTAAGAATACGGTGCCCTGGGGATTGCCCCGTGGCCGATTGGCCGGCCTGTTGGCAGCCAAGCCGTCTTCAATGCTGCCGCTAGCCTCTTCGGCATCCTCTTCGGCTTTAGGCGCTTCTTTTTCAGGAGCGAAAATCTCGGTCATTCCCTCGAAGAATTTCGAATCGATGCGATCGGTCATCACGGTCTTGGCCCGGGCGGGATCGATCGTAACGGCGAACAAACCCTCCGACGTCACCTGCTCAGCGACGTATTGATCGAGAGCGCCGTTCATCGGCCAAAAATAGACCGGACCAACGGAAGACAGGTCCGCCGCGGCGAGGGGAGCGGCAATCGCCGCCAAGGCAAGAAGCCAACGCATATGCTCGGGATTATAACAGCGCCCAAGGATGGCCCTTGATAGTCTGTAAGGACCTTCTGGGGCGGCGCCTGTGCTCGAACAAGATAAACGGCTCAAAGAATCGTCCAAGATGCCCTGGATGCCCATCTTGCTCGGCGTCCTAATGGTCGCAGCGGTGGGAGGGGCGCTGCTCTACCTGCAGCAGGCCAGCCAGTCCGATTCCGAAACAGTGCTTAGCGACGCTGCTCGGGCCTACCTGCCGAATCTTGACCTCAACAACGTCAACATGGAGGCTCACGAAGACGCTCTAGACCAAACCCTGTTGGAGATCACCGGGCAGATCACCAACCTAGGCGACACAGAAGTCACCGTCGTGGAGGCTAACTGCGTGTTTCGGGACCTGAATGGACTCGAGCTTGAGCGTCAGCGTTCGGCATTCGTCAGCGAGCGGACGGGAGGTCTTGCGCCCGGCGAGACGCAGTCCTTCCGCATGGCCTTCGACAGCGTGCCCGAGGGTTGGAATCAGATCCTGCCGGATCTGTTCATCGCTCAGATTCAGTTCAGCGAATAGTTGCGGCATACCCGTGGATCTATCCACCCCCATCACCTATCTGAAAGGCGTCGGACCGCAACGCGGCAAGGTGCTCGAAGGGAAAGGCATCCTCACAGTCGAGGATTTGCTCTACTACATGCCCTTCCGCTATGAAGATCGTTCGAATGTGAAACCGATCTCCGAGCTCGCGCCGGGGGAGACGGCGACCGTAGTCGGAACGGTCACGGCGACGCAAATGTACAAGCCGAGACACAGCCGGCTCCGCTTATTCGAACTGCGTGTGCGCGATCAGTCGGGGTTGGCAATCGTTGGCAAGTGGTTCCGCGGCGGATATCTAGAGACGGTGTTCGAACGCGGCCAAACCGTTGCCTTGTACGGCAAGATTGAGTACGACGAACGCACGCGGGAAGCGTCGATCGTTCACCCGGAGTTCGAAGTCTTCCGCGCTGACGACCCCGAGGCGGCGCTCCATCTTGGGCGCATCGTGCCCGTTTACCGCGCTATCGGCAAAGTGTCGACTCGAGCCATTCGCAGCCTCACCGCGCGTGCTTTAGAAGGAGTAGAGCGCTCCCCCGATCCCTTGCCGGAGCCAATCCGCCGTCGACTCGGCATGCCCGAGAGGTTCAAGGCCCTCCAGGAAACCCATTTCCCCGGCCCAGGGGCCGACATGCGCGCACTAATGGCATTTCGCACGCCCGCTCAGTACCGGCTCATCTTCGAGGAGTTCTTTTACCTCGAATGCGGCCTCGCACTAAAGCGCCGCAAGGCTCAAGCGGTCAAGGGCATCGCATTTGGTTTGAACGACCAGGCCCGCGAGAAGATCAAGCGCATCCTGCCCTTCAAACCGACCGGCGCTCAGAAGCGCGTTCTCGGCGAGATCGCCCAAGACATGGCACTCACCGCCCCAATGAATCGCCTGCTGCAAGGCGATGTCGGCAGCGGCAAGACGATTGTGGCGGTGCAAGCGGCGATCATCGCTATCGAGAACGGCTGCCAAGTCGCTGTCATGGCTCCAACGGAGATTCTGGCCACACAGAATTTCCTCAACTTTCAAAAGCTACTCTCGCCCATCGGCTACCACGTCGTCGATCTCACCGGCTCCATACGGGGCGTCGCTAGGAACAAACGGAAACGGCTCATCGTCGAAGGCGTTGCGCACGTCGTAGTTGGTACGCATGCGCTGATCTCCGAGGATGTCGAGTACCAACGGCTCGGGCTAATCGTCATCGATGAGCAGCATCGTTTTGGCGTGATGCAGCGGCTGGGTCTGCTTCAGAAAGGCGAGCATCCCGACGTCCTAGTCATGACCGCGACGCCAATTCCGCGAACACTCTCCCTGACGATCTATGGCGACTTGGATGTTTCCATACTGGACGAGCTGCCGCCAGGCCGCTCGCCGATTACGACCCGGCAACGCGAGTACGACCAGATCGAGCGCGTCTACTCTTTCATCGCCAAAGAAGTGCGCGCGGGCCGCCAAGCTTACATCGTCTGCCCGGTAATCGAGGAGTCGGAAACGAAGGCGGCCAAGGCGGCCATAGAGACCTACGAACATCTCTCGCGAAATGTCTTCCCCGACTTCACGGTCGGCCTACTCCACGGCCGGCTCAAGACCAAAGACAAAGAAGCTGCCATGGACTCGTTTAAGCGCGGCGAGACCAGCATCCTTGTGGCGACCACGGTCGTCGAGGTCGGCGTCGATGTGCCCAACGCGACGGTAATGGTCATCGAACATGCCGAATCTTTTGGCCTCTCTCAGTTGCATCAGCTCCGCGGACGCGTCGGTCGTGGGGCTGCCAAGAGCTACTGCATCCTGATGACAGAGAACCTGACGGAGACGGCCAGGGAACGGATCCAAACCATGGAGCGGACCCAAGATGGTTTTGAAATCGCCGAAAAGGACCTGGAGATCCGCGGACCAGGCGAATTCTTCGGCGTCAAGCAGTCCGGACTGCCGGAGTTTCGAGTCGCCAACCTGCTACGGGACCGAGAAGCCCTGGAACTCGCCCGGCAAGAGGCCCGCGCAATGGTGGACAAACCGGGTTCTCCCGGGGAGCTCAAATCACTCGTCGAATATATCCGGGAAAAGTGGCAGCGTCGTTATGGGCTTGTTCAAGTTGGCTGAGCGAGATCTGGCGATCACGTCGTCGATCGTCATCTGCCGATCACGCGGCTCGATGAATCGACCTGCCTTGCGGGCGCGGCGCCGCTCGTTGCGTTCTTCACGCCGGGCGTCGCGCGCGGCCTGACGGTACTTGAGACCGATCAGCCGGCGGCGTATCAACTCGCGGCGCTGTCCCACGGTCTCTACGTGGAATGGCAGGAGTTCAAGCTGGCGTCCCGGAACGGCCATAGGCTCCCCGATGGTCGCCTATATGTTGCCACACTTAGGCGATAAATGCTCTGGAAAGTGCAAGATAGAATGGATTGTTGAGGTTCTAGTTGTCGGCCGAGTTCCGTGAATTAGCCATTGTCGGAAGGAGGCTGAACGAGCCCTTAACCGGCGTAGGGCGCTACATCGAGTGCCTGCTCAGAGAGTGGCGCAGCGGCGAACACCCGTTTGGGACGATCCGGGTTTACGCGCCGGGCCAAACGAACCTGCCCCCCGATGTCTTGGAAGGGCCAATAGCGGTCGAGATCGTCCCCCAGAATCTTTCGCCGCTCTATTGGGAGAACGTCCAACTGCCATCTCGGCTCAAGCACGCCGACGTCATCTTCGCGCCCTATACCTTGCCCTGGTTCTCAGCCCGCCGTGGGGTTGTCTCGAACCTGGGTATCTACGACGGGCGACCGGGAGACTTCCCCCTTGCCGCTCGTCTGCGCACGACTCCATTTTTCCGACACGCGGCGCGCTCCGCAATACGCGTGATCGCGAACTCGCATTCCACACGAGACGATTTGGTTCGTCACTACGGCGTATCACCAGATAAAGTCGACGTCATCCTGCTCGGCGCCGATAGCCGGCTCTCACCGGGAGACGACCAACAACCCCTCCCGGCGGAGATCAAAGCACGCTACGGCCTGTCGGGCGCACCATACTTTCTGTTGGTTGGGAAACTCTCCAAGCGCCGCAACATCCCGCTGCTGATCGAGGCTTTCGCAGAGGCTCGCCCGAAGCTCACAACAGACCATCAACTCGTCGTGATCGGGCCCGACTACCTCGGCCTCAGTCCTCGCAGCTTGGCCCACACGGCAGGCGTAGGCGAGGCGGTTGCCCACGCCCCCTTCGCTCCAATGGACGACCTGCTGCACCTTTATCGCGGGGCGACGGCGTTCGTGCTGCCCACCGAGCACGAGGGCTTCTCGCTCACCATTCCCGAGGCGATGGCCTGCGGCGCTCCCGTTATCACGTTTGACCACGCGGCCCTGGAAGGCCCGTTGCACGACTCCGCTTGGATCGTTGAGCCCAACTCCTCAGCCCTTGCCCTCGCTCTGCGGCAGATCGTCAACGAGCCAGCCGTGCGAAACCAATGGCGCGAGCGCGCCCTTCTCTGTGCCCGACACTATCGCTGGGAAACCACCGCCCAACAAACCATGCGCATACTCGGCGCAGCGGCGACGCAGCTCCGCCGAAAATAATTACTTCGGCGGCGGCGGTCCAAAGCTAGGGATTCTTTCCTCAAGAATCGTCTCCATCCGGACGCGAATATCCGCCTTTCGCTCTGGGTGAGGAAAGATATAGAAGCGCCCTTCCGTCACCGCTTCAACGACGATCTCGGCGATCTTCTCTGGCCCGATGGAGTCCGCCACCATTTTCCGAACCGCGACGTCCCGCTCTTGCGCTTGTCTGCTTGCAGCTGACTTGGCGTTGGCTTGCTTGACCGTGTCGGGCGCTTTGTCTTCAAAGTCCGCCAGGCCCGTATGGACCCAACCGGGACACAATACACCCACTTCGATGCGCGATCCAACGGCTCGTAGTTCGTGGTGCAAGCATTCGGACATGGCCACAACCGCATGCTTGCTGGCGTTGTAGGGTGCAAAGAACGGCCCGGAAAGCAAGCCGGCGACGGACCCCGTATTCAAGACGTAGCCTTGCTCTCCGGCCTCGACCATGCGCGGCAAAAAGTAGTGTAATCCGTTCGCAACGCCCAAGACGTTCACGTCAAAAACCCAGCGCCAGTTCTCAATCGGCTGTTCCCAGCTCGCTTGGACGCGCCCCAGAACTCCCGCGTTGTTGCACAACAAGTGCACATTGCCGTAGTCGCGGAAAACCTCGTCAGCCAACTCCTCGACCTCACCCGATACCGTGACGTCTACAGCGATCGCGTGAGCCTTTAGGCCTCCGTCGACGAGTTTCCGCGCGGCCTCAGTTGCGCCGCCAATATCGCGATCGGCCAGGATGACCTGCATTCCCTCATTGGCGAAACGCTCGGCCATCGCAAGTCCGATGCCCGCCGCGGCGCCGGTGACCAGCGCTACTTTACCTTCCAGATCTTTCATCGATACTCTCCTGGCGCCGCCTTCGCGCCCGCCTCGTCCGCAAGCTAGCACATAACGCCGCCCGCCAATCCTACGGTTGCTAGCCATCCTCACAGCATGGAAGACTTGATGAAATGTTTTGGCGCAGACTCTTGCTCCTATCCGCCTCAGCCGGCGTTTCCCTCACCATTCTCGAACTCGTGTTGATGGGCCACAGGGGAATCTCCGTTAATCTCGGGGGCACACTTTATCGAGTCCTCTCATTTACGATCGCCTCCGCGTCATTGCTTCTCTTCGCCACGGGCCTCGTTGGAGCTTGGATTGCTCCTTGGTTCGGACTGGACCGGCGCCAAGGCGTTGCGGCGGGCGTCCTCGCGGGAGCGCTGCCAACGGCGTTGTTCCTTTCGGGCGCCGAGTTCCCTTGGGACCATGGCATTCACGAACCTTGGTTCGCGGTGGGAATTCCGGTCGGATTCGTCGTCGGAGGCCTCATGGCCCGCGGTCTGTCCGCCCGTGGAGCGTCGCTTTTCAACCGAACATGGCCGGCGATCGCTCCCCTGTTGGCCTGCGTCTTGGTCTTTCAAGCGGCCCATCAAGGCGCTGTTTTCAGCTCAGTTTCACCCCGGATGGTCTTATTTGGCATATGCGCGGCGGCCATCGTCACGCTAGTCGTCGTCACACGCATCACGGCAATTGGGTATGGCTTCTCGATCGGGCTGACTGCCATCCTGTTGGCGGGAGCTGCCGCCTCCTCCGTTGAACCGCAGCTCAACCGCCCAAACGACGCCGTAACCATCGCCCCTGCCGAGGCGCCTCCGATCATCTTTTTGACGGTCGATACGCTGCGCTGGGACGCGCTATCGATGTACGGCGCATCGACCCCGACGCCCGCGATCGACGCGTTGGCAGCGGACAGCGTCGTCTTTGACAGAACCTACTCCACCGCACCGTGGACCTACGTGGCGTTCACCAGCATTCACAGCGGGCTCACTCCTTGGGGACACGGCGTCATCTACTCCGACCACGGGATTCCACCCAATGCCTCCGCTCTCGCTCCGATGCTTCGCGACTACGGCTACAACACCGCCGCAATCGGCCTCAACGATCTGCTTACAAGCTCCGCTATTGGTCGCAGTCTGCCTGGGGCCTTTAGCGACACGACATTCTATCCGCGATACCTGCGGCCCACGACGCGCGCCCAACCCTTTCTCGACGAGCACTATCCCTCCGTGCTGGGACTGCACGCTACAACGGAACAACTGAGCGAGTACGGCTCTACCTGGGTCCGAAATCACATGGACTCTCCATTCTTGCTGTGGCTACACTTCTTCGATCCTCACCATCCGTACGACCTGCGGACCGACTTTCCGCCGGCCTTTGATCCGCCTCCAAACGTCAAGGTATACACAGGCTCTCTCCTGGACCGCGAGCTTCGTCGAGGGCGCCGCTGGCCGGGCATCCGGGAGTGGGCTCGGGCTTTATACCAGTCGGAGGTTCAGGGCGTGGATGCGGCGATAGGCGCGTTCCTGACGACCCTCAAGCAAGAAGGCATCTATGATCGCGCGATCATAGTCTTTACCAGCGACCACGGCGAAGAGTTCGCCGAGCACAACGAATATGGCCATCTGCGGACCCTTTACAACGAGTCGGTTCGAGTGCCTTTGTTTGTGAAACTGCCCTTTTCGACCGTGATATCTCGACAGCCGCAGCCCGTCTCCACGGTTGCGGTCGCACCGACGATTTTCGACTTGGCGGGTATCCCCTACGACAACCGCGGCTTCTCTGGCGAGCCGCTCAGGACGGTGTGGGAAGCCCCGGCCTCGGAACGGACTCCACCGGCATTCATGACCGGCGCGGTCACGGCGGAGCCTGCCGGAGCCGTAGTCTGGGAGAACTACAAGCTAATTAGCTGGCAGAACTTCGACCACGAGGAACTCTACGATCAAGAGTCCGATCCCTACGAGCAGCACAACCTAGCAGATCGTCTGCCCGAACAGGTCGCCATAGGCCGGGCCTTGTTGGCGGACCATGCAGCTAAAGAAGCGGAGCGTGCCGCGGTGCGCGGATTCAAGAAGGCCGAAAAGGAACCTCTCACGCCTGAACAAGAGCGCATCTTGCGGAGTCTCGGTTACCTTCAGTAGCAGCACTGCTAGCGGGCCCGCTGACCGCTTAGGAGGCCTGCCAGCTCGCCGCACGTCCACCGAATGTGGAAGACGAGAACCCACGGCAAGGCGCGGACGTAGCTCGGCCCGCAGCCTGAGCATCGAGCCCCTTGCCAGCCTCGCCAAGCGAGAACGATCGGCCGCAGCGGGGCGGTCACGATGGACCAGGCAAGAGCAACGATACCGAGTTGTCGCACAGCCCCGTGAGCTCGTCCCGCTGACCAACGCTGCCGCAAGGCGCCGCCCAACGGGAACGGACAGGGGTAGTCAATCCAAGCGGCCGATTCGTAGTGCGACATCAACGTGCTCGCCTTGCGAATTCGCCATCCCCAAACTGCTTCAGCCAACAGCGACTCATTCGCCCGCAAATGGAGCGACTTGTAGGAGACGTTGGCGTCCGTCAAGTCTCGCGTCGGTCCACTTGGCTGGCCAGGCGCATAGGCAGCATAGTCGCTCCAATGCCAACCAAGTTCCCAAGCCTCCGCGCCTTCCGGAATACGCACAGGGCCGCCGCACGCGAGCATTTCAGGATGAGCCAGATGGGCCTGGCGATGGGCGGCCGCCCAGCCAGGCCCAGGTATCGCTGGATCCTCCAAAAAAGCCGCAACGTCACTTCGTACTTCAGCCAGCGCCAGCCACTGTAGCTCGGGCAATTCGCCGGCGCCGCCATGCTCGATCCATTGAACGCGTGGAAACTCAGACAGGAGCGCATCCGAGAACTCGGCCTCCCTCGATCTCGATACGACGAGCTGATCGACGCCCTGCCCCTCGAGCGCCAATACGCATCGGCGCAACAGCTCGGCCGACTCGCGCCAGACAATCACCACCGTGACAGTCAGACTGTCCTCCGAAAGTATCCCTGCATTTCGCCAACGGATTCAGCCCCGGCGAATAGGAGCGTGAAGGGAAAAGCTGTCAGCGCCCGAACCCAGTACCGCGGCCTCAGCGCCGCTCTTGCAACGAATCGGCCAACCAACACAATCGGCAATCCGATGCGGGACGAGCCGACTAGCCAGCGTGACGGAAGCGACATCGACGCCGCTCGCAACCTTGCCCATTCCTTTGAGCGCCGCACCCTGTCGGATAGGAAATCGTCCACGGCAGGCGCGTAGCGAACCTGCATTTCCGGATCGCGACGGAAGCGACTCCCGGCATCGAATAGAGCTGCGTGATACTCCATCTCGGAACGCGCTGCCGCGATTAAATCGATATCGAGCCCATTCGTCTGGTAGACCACGGCGCCGGCAGGAGCCCAGCGCGCTTGCTCCCGTGTCAGCTCTCCGGCCGCCGCCGGAGGAGCCACGTGCAGGTACTCCCAAAGATAGATGGCGCCCGCAAACAAGCCGCGGTCAGGCGGGATGACTTCCCCGACCAACACGTCCTCTTGCTCCCTGTCCGAGACCGCCGCCTCGGCCCAGTCGGCGCCGACGCGGTAATCCTCGCCGAGGACCGCAGCCCAGGTTGCGGATACTCCTCGCAAGCCCTCGGCCCTCATTCGTGGGATAGACCAGTCGGCACTGGCGACGACGATACGCAGCTGCGGGAACCTGGCCAGCAGCGGCGAACACTCGACCGCCGAGACCAGCACAATCTCCGCTCGATCCAGCGCCGCGCACGTCATAAGCGAATCCACGCACGCCGTGACTTGCACCAGATTAGTAGCGACAACGACGATCGACAGTTCCGCGGCAGGCGACACCAGAATCCGCCTACGGTAGCATGGTCGCATCGGCTTACTGGAAGGGGCGCCGTCGGGCGGATAGACCGCCGAGATCCAGCAGAAATCGCAGGCGGTGCGTTCGGCGCGGACGCTCCGCTCCAGGTCCCAGCCTCACTGATCGCTGAAGGGCCGCAGGCCGTATCGATCACGTATGCTGGAACTTATTTGATGGAGTCCATCGCACAGTCTCTCTCCGCGTTCTCCGCTTTCGCCTGGGGGCCGTGGCTCGTCGCTCTATTGCTTGGCGGAGGCGCCTACTTCTTCGTCTACTCGCGCTTCTTGCCGTTCCGCTATTTCCCCCACGCCATCGATTTGCTGCGCGGGAAGTACGACGATCCCGACGCGCCAGGCGAACTTTCTCACTTTCGCGCGCTGGCCAGCGCCCTGGCCGGAACGATTGGCCTCGGCAACATCGGCGGCGTCGCAGTGGCCATCCACACGGGCGGCCCCGGCGCGATCTTTTGGATGTGGATGGGCGCCTTTCTGGGCATCGCCACCAAGTTCTTCACCTGCACGCTGGCAGTGCTCTACCGCGGCAAGGATAGTCGCGGAGATCTGCAAGGCGGCCCGATGTACGTCATCGTCCAAGGCCTCGGCCCGCGCTGGCGTCCGCTGGCCGTCTTCTTTTGCCTGTGCTCATTAGTCGGTGTATTGCCGCTTTTCCAAGCCAACCAACTGGTTCAGGTGATCCGCGACGTGCTCATCGAGCCTAACGGCCTGGCCACCGATCCAACGTCGCTGCTCTATTTTTCTCTCTCCCTCGGGGTCGTCACCGCGGCGGTCGTCGGCCTCGTCGTCATCGGCGGAATCCAAAGGATCGGAGCCGCAACCTCCCGGCTTGTCCCTTTAATGGTGCTGCTCTATGTCGGCATGGCCGTTTGGATCTTGGCGACGAACGTCGCCGACATTCCGAGTTATTTCGCCTTGATCTTCCAAGACGCATTCACCGGTGATGCCGTGCTCGGCGGATCCATCGGATCGGTCATTCGCATCGGCGTCCAACGTTCCGCGTTCTCCAACGAAGCAGGCATCGGGACGGAGGCGATGGCCCACGGCGCCGCCCGGACGAGAGAGCCGGTCCGCGAAGGACTCGTAGCCATGCTCGGGCCGGCGATCGACACGCTCATCGTCTGTACCGCCACCGCCATCATCATCCTCAGCTCCGGCGTCTGGAAGACCTCGGACGCCAACGGAGTCACGCTCACCGCGGAAGCGCTTTCCGAACATCTCCCCGGTCTCGGCCCCTATTTGCTGGTTATCTGCGTCTTCTTCTTTGGCGTCAGCACGATGTTTTCGTACAACTATTACGGTGTGAAGTCGCTGAGTTTCATCGTCGGCGCAGAGCGCGCCCATCTATACAACTACTTCTACCTGCCTTCGATTATCGTGGCGTCTGTCGTAACCGTCAGTTCCGTTGTGGATCTCATCGACGGTATGTTCGCACTGATGGCGATTCCCACAATGACGTCTGCGTTATTGCTGTCGCCAAAAGTGATGAAGGCAGCTAGAGCGTATTTCCAGAAATTCGACCAAGACAAGACGATTCCTCAATGAGCTTTGCCAAGGAGAACAAACCGCTCAGCGAGCGCAGTGCAGCTCTGCTCGCCGCACGCGAAGCCCGCGTACTCTCCTGGGCTCTGTTAGCAAGACTCATCTTTTTGGCTATCGTCATCGTCCTGACCGTTCTGCAGATCCTGGAACTCATTCCTCCGGGCGTCATCGCCCAAGGTCCAGATGACGCGGCGCCTATGTTGGCGATCAACCTCGTAACAGGGGCCGCAGCCTTACTGCTCTATCGACTCGCTCGACGCGGACAACACCTCGGGAAAGTAGGCCTCGGAGCGGTCGCGATCGACGTCACCGTTCTGGCGCTCCTTCCCTTGATCTGGTTAGACACGCTGCCGGGGCTCCGCGACTACCCGCAGGGACTGGTGAAAGGCGACCTCTTTTCGATCGCCTTGCTGTTGATCATCATCAACACCATTACCCTCGTACCGCTCTACCCTGTGCTAATGACAGGGGGCGCGATCGTGGTCCTCGGCGTTGTCGCGGCGTATGGTCTTAGCCGTCCCGACCTCGTTTTTACCGGCTCCTATCTCACGCACTTCAGCACCCCGGCGCTGAACTTAGGCATCCTATATATCCGGGGCATCATCATTGTTCTTGCCGGAGCATTCCTTTCTATATTGGCTTTTAGCGCACGACGGACGATTCGACAGACTGTTGAGTTGGAAGTCGCCAATCTTGAACTGAAAGAGCGCCAGACGGAGATGGTTCTCGCCGGGCGCATGGCGGCTCTAGATGGCATGGTCTCCGGCATCGCCCATTAGATCAACACGCCGCTTGGCGCCCTCCGCAGCAGCGTCGACACCGCCGAATCCGCAATCCGCCGGCTAAGCGCCGCGGCGCGAGCCAATGATCCAACGGCCGACCGGACTGCGGCGCTTGCCGGAGACGTCTTGGTTTCCGCACGCCAAGGGCTCGCACGCATCGGCAGCCTAGTCGATTCGTTGCGCGGCTTCGCGCGTCTAGACGAGGCCGCCACTCAAGAGACGGATTTTCACAAGGAGTTAGAAACGGTGCTGTCGCTGATCGAGCCAGCGCTCATCGGCAACGTAGCGGTGGAGAAAACCTTCGGGGCCATTCCCCAGATCACTTGCAGACCCCGCGAGTTGAACCAAGTATTCATGACTCTGCTGGTGAACGCTTTTGAAGCGATGCGGGGCGAAGGCCGTATGAGCATTCGCACTCAGCTGGTTGGCGATAGCGTGCAAGTCGCCATCAGCTACTCCGGCCCCGGCATATCAGGGGCACTGGCCGACAGCATCTTTGATCTGGGGCGCAACCCCAAGGGCCGGCGCGTAGGCATGGGGCTTGGGCTTCCCACAAGTCGCAGAATCGTGGAAAACCACGGCGGCCGGCTCCTACTCAACTCGTCCGCCGCAGGGGCCGAGTTCACGATCACCCTGCCGATCCAGGGTCCCGTTCGCAGGTAATTCCAGGACTATTCCGGCCCAAAGATCGACAAGACATGACCGTCAGGGTCGCGAAAGTCCGTCGCCCACATCGGTCCCGCCACCACGCGCGCCGCAATGCGGAACTCTACGCCCTTCGCCTTGAGCCCTTCGTGGGCCTCACGGACGTGCTCGACGGAGAACACGACCTCAACTCCCGAGCGCTCGCCGGAAGGGGGTCCCAACTCCTTGCTCAATGCCAGGGTCACGCCGCCCGCCTGCAAGAAGCAAAAGCCGCCATGTTCGCCGCTTAGCTCAAGGCCCAACGTGTCGACGTAAAAGGCCTTCGAAGTCGCCATGTCCGACACTCCCAGCATCACGACCCCAATCTTCGCAAGACGAAACACTTCACTCATCGCTTCATCCCACAGACTGTTCTGCCGCTTGGCGCGTCGGCAAATCGCTCTCGAGCCAACCGTCCTTTAACTGGATGATCCGGTTGCCGTACTGAGCGTTCTTCTCCGAATGCGTCACTTGGATCACTGTCGTCCCTTCGCGATTAAGCTTCGAGAAAAGCTCCATGATTTCTTCGCCTTGAGCGGAATGTAGGTTACCCGTGGGCTCATCCGCCAAGATCACCTTCGGCTTGGCGATCACCGCGCGAGCCACGCCAACTAGCTGCTGCTGGCCGCCTGACAACTGGCTTGGGAAAAGATCCTTCTTGCCGACAATGTTGAAACGGTCCAGCGTGTCGGCCACCATTGCCGCGCGCTCCTTGCGCGCGATATTGCGGTACGAAAGCGGCACATCCAGATTCTCGTAAACCGTCAAATCATCGAGCAGGTGGTAGCTCTGAAATACGAAACCGATATAGCGTTTATTCAACTCGATGCGGTCTTTGGGACGCATCTTATGCGTCGGGTGATCGGCCAGAAAATATTCTCCCGAGAAATCGCCATCCAACATCCCCAGGATGCCCAACAGCGTCGACTTCCCCGCCCCAGACGGGCCCATGATGGTCACGAACTCACCTTCTTCGATATCGAGATTTATCTGCCGCAGCACGTAGGACTTCGAAAAGCCGGCCCGATATGACTTCTCAATGTCCCGCAATCGAATCATGGATTAATTCTCCGCTCCCACTGCTTGCGGCGCCTTCTCTTCAACGATCTGGCCGTCGAACAAATGCACGATCCGATCGGCATAGTTCTCGTAGCGCTCGTCGTGAGTCACCATGCAGATCGTCGCGCCGCCCTGGTGCAGCTCGCGCAATAGGTCCATCACCGCTTCGCCGTTCTTCGAATCCAGATTACCAGTCGGCTCGTCCGCCAGCAGGATCGCCGGGTCGCCCACCAAGGCGCGAGCCACGGCGACGCGCTGTTGCTGACCGCCGGACAGTTGCGCCGGATAGTGCTTCATGCGATGAGCCATCGCCACGCGCTCCAACGCCGCTTCCACCTTCTCTTTGCGTTCTTTCGACGGCATACCGCGATAAGTCAACGGCAACTCGACGTTCTCGTAAACGTTCAAATCTCCGATCAAGTTGAACGCCTGAAAGATGAACCCGATCTCCCGATTGCGAACCCGCGCCCGTTCCGAGCCCGAAAGGCTCTCGACCGTGCGTCCCTTCAGCAAGTGCTCGCCGCCGGTCGGGGTGTCGAGCAATCCCAATATCGAAAGCAGCGTGGACTTGCCGCAGCCGGAAGGGCCCGAGATAGCGACATACTGTCCCCTCTCGATTTTCAAATGGATATTCGCCAGTGCGTGAGTTTCGATCTCCTCGGCATAGAACACCTTCTTCACATTGCTGAGCTCGATTAGAGCGTGGTTCGTTTCACTCATGGAGTTACCTCGATATCTACTGCAATCGGATCCGGTCGTAGTCATCCCAAGCGGACATGTCCGACAGGATCACCTCATCGCCGGCCTGTAGGCCTTCCAATATTTCGATTTCGTTCACAGACGTTTGGCCAATGGAGACTCTGACGCGGCTGGCATGGATTCCGTCAGGTTCCATCTTGAAAAGAGAGATCGTGCTGTCGCGCTGGGCGTAAACAGGCCGCGAAACCTTCAGCACGTTTTCGCGATGATCAAGAATCACTCTGCCGTCGACGCTCAAGTCAGGACGTAGGTACGCAGGCAAATCGCCCGCCAAGCGGACGTCAATCGTGACCGTGCCGTTCAATACGGTCGGATCGACGCGCATCACCTCGCCGTCCAATACCTCGCTGCGCGTGTCAATAGTCGCGCGCTGCCCAACCATCACGTCTTTCGCCTGCGTCTCGGAAATGCGCAATTCCGCTTTCAGATGCTTCGGATCGACGACTCGCGCCAGAATCGTCCCGGGCGCTACGAGTTGGCCCACCTCAACTTCCATCTGCTGCAATACGCCGTGGATGCCGGCCCTCACATTCAGTCGCGCCAGCTTACCCTTCTCCAGCTCTAAGCGGCGCTCCAGTTGCTAGCGGCTGGCCTGCTGCGCTGCCAGTCTCGCCCTGCTAGAGCGTATATTCACGCCAACCCGTTCTTGTTCCACTTCCAAACGGGCTTTGGCCTGATCCATCAGGATCTTCATCTTCCTGCGCTTCAGATTCCCTTCCGGGCTAAGTTCGGCTTCTACCTCATGCTCGATCCTGGCTGATTCATAGGAGCCTTGGGCCTGCACCACGGTGGAACGCTGACTCATCCGTTCCGTCTCCAGTTGCGCCTCCAAATTGGCGTAGTCAGCGTCGGCCCCGCGCAATTGCGACTCAATATCGAACACCTGTTGCTCAAGCTCGGGACTGCTCAGCGTGACCAGAATCGTGCTCGGTTCGACCGCCATGCCCGCTTGCAGGTGGCGTGTGTCGACCCGGCCTCCGTCGCGCGCGGAAATCACCACGATGTCTTCCGGAGCCAACGTCCCCAAACCGCGCACGTCAATCGTCATATCGCCGCGCTGGACAGTGCCCGGGAAGATCACGCCTCGATCGACTGGCGGCGCGGCCGGCTCCAGTTGCGCTACGGCGTAGGTAATTCCGGCAACGACCAATACAGCCAGTACGCTGGTCAGAACTCTTCTGTTCCGTCGCTTCTTGGCAAAATCTTTTCTTTCGATATCCATGCGGTTCTGGCGATTACCTAACGCAACTCAGCGACCAATTCGTAACCCATTGAAAATACGAAGTGATTGTAGCGCCGGTTCCCTGTTTCTGCCCGTTTTCGATCCTAACGTGTCCCAGTTGCGGGACGAGGCAGCGACAACCTAGCGATGCAACCCACTCGGTCCGTTCGATTCGTCAGCGTCAGCGTGCCGCCGTGATTCTCGGCGACCCTTCGGGACAGCACCAAACCGATTCCCGACCCGCCAGGCTTTGTGGTGAAAAACGGTACGAAAAGATTCGCCTCGCTGGATACGCCCAGTCCTTCGTCCGCGATCCAGATCGTCAGCCGAGTATCGTCCGCGTCCCATCCCATGCGGACTTGCCCCCCGGTTTCGAGCGCGGCGTCCGCGCCGTTGCGCACCAAGTTGATCAAGGCTTGTTCTAACTGAGCCAAATCGGCATCCACTGCCAGATCCGGCCCCTCCTCAATGCCGATTGCCATGCGAGTCTCTAATGTCCCTACCCGGCGAACGCAGTCCCGCACCCGCACCGCCTCCAGGGTTGGCTCGGGCAACCGCGCCAACCGGGCGTATTCCCCGGTAAAGCGGCTCAACGCATCGACTCGAGACTCGATCGTCGCCAGTCCCTCATTCATATCCGCTCGCCAGTCGACCGGAGGCTTTTCTTGGTCCAGCAAAGTCCGCATACTTCCGGCCAGCGATTTCACCGGGGCTAGTGAGTTGTTCAACTCGTGGCTCAATACCCTAACCAAGCGTTGCCAGGCGGCCAACTCCTCAGCCCTCAACTCACGGCTGACGTCCGACAGCACCAGCAGTTGATGCGGCGCCCCATCTTCGCGGAAGGCAATTCGACTCACTCGCCAACGACCGCTCTGATTAGGAAAGGTTCTCGGCGCGGCGCGACCCGCATCCTCGTCCAGCAAATCAGCCAGCCCAAGCTCCGCCGCGGTACGTCCCAACAGCTTCTTACCCGACTGTCCCAGCAGTACTTCACCGCGGCGATTGACCAACCTCAATCGATCGTCGGAATCGAAAGTGAAAATGGCCACGTCGATCTCTTGCATGACCTTGCGCAAGAGCTGTGTCGCCTCCAACGCACTCAGACGCTGCTCGCGCAACATCCGGCTCATCAAGTTCACCTCGACCATGACCTCGCCCAGCGCATCGTCCTTTGACGCTCTACCGCGCAGCGAGTAGTCCCCCTCCCGCAATGCCGCGAGCAGATTCGAAAGCGTCCGCAGCGGAAAGACAACGCGCTCTTTCAAGGCGAAACTGAACCCAAGCCAACAGAGCACGACCACGCCCATCACCGTCCACTGCAGCCTGGGCGTATAGTCTCCCGCCCACAGCAATACGGCTGTCGCGATCACGGCGGGAGCCCCGGCGGTCAGCGCCAGCCATAGCACTTTCTTTTCGAGTACCGGAGGTTTTCCAGAGAACTGCATACGGCGGCTTGGCGCTCTATCTACAGGCCGTGTCGTTGAAGACGACGATACATTGCGCTGCGGCTTAAGCCAAGTTCGTGAGCGGCCTCGGTCACATTTCCGCCGCAACGTTCGAGCGTCCGCTTGATGAGGTAGCGCTCCACTTCTTCGAGACTCATCTCCTGCAACTGCGGCGCGGCCTCCGACTTGGCGGCCAACCCCAAATCCGCCGGAGTAATCCGATCTCCCTGAGCCATCAGCACGGCCCGTTGCAACACGTGGTCGAGTTCGCGCACGTTGCCCGGCCAAGAGTGGCCCCGCAGAGTCTGCAACGCGGCCTCATCGAACCCTTTGAGCTCTTTGCGATAGCGCCGCAACGCGCGATCCAAGAAATGAGCGGCCAACAACGGGATATCCTCCGCTCGTTCCCTCAGCGGCGGCAAGCGTATCTCGACCGTATTCAATCGAAACAGCAGATCCTCGCGGAACTGTCCCTGCTTGATCAACTCGTTCAAGTCCGCATTCGTCGCCGAGAGTACGCGCACGTCAACCGGACGGCTCTTCGACGCCCCAACGCGTTCGACCTCACCCACTTCCAACACACGCAGCAGACGCGCCTGCTGGTTCGTGCTGATATTCGCGATCTCGTCCAAGAACAGGGTTCCCTGGTGTGCCAGTTCAAAGCGGCCCACTCGGTCTTTCTCCGCGCCGGTGAACGAGCCCTTCACGTGGCCGAACATCTCGCTTTCGAAAACGCCTTCCGCCAAACCGCCGATATTGACCGGTACAAAGGGCTTCTCAACTCGCTGCGAGATGCGGTGCAAAGTTTGCGCGATCACCTCTTTGCCCGTACCGTGCTCGCCGCTGATCAGCACGTTGGCGTCCGAGGGACCAACCCGAGTCAATAGATCCAAAACCGGCTGCATGGCGCGCGAATCGGCGATCAGCGTCGGCAAACCTTCCGCCCGCAGCAGTTCGTTTTCCGCCTCAAGCAGTCGGCCTCGCCGGTGCGAACGGTTCAGCTCCGCCTGCGTTCTGACCACGCTCAGCAGCCGCGCGTTGTCCCAGGGCTTCTGTATGAAGTCCGCCGCCCCGCGGCGCATCGCCTCAACCGCTACCTCGACGCTGCCCCAAGCCGTCATGACAATTACCGGCGGCGTGCCCTCGAGCGCCCGAATCCGCGAGAGCAGATCCAGTCCCTCTTGACCCGACGTCGTATCCCGCGCGTAGTTCAGGTCGATCAATGCCGCATCGAAGTCCTGTTGCTCGATGGCCCGCAAGGCCTCCGCCGGCGACTGCGCCGACTCGATTCTGTAGCCCTGCCCCTTCAGCAGCAGCCGCAGAGCCGTCAACACGTCCGGTTGGTCGTCCGCAATCAATATCCTCGGTGAATCTTCGGCCATGCCTTCGTTCCCATATCATCCGCAATCGTCTAGCCACTCGCCGCCGGTCCCCAGGCGTTCGTTTCAGCCAGCCGATCTACCGTCCACACGATCAGGCGCGGAATAACTCCGTCCCGATAATGGGACAGCTTAGCGTGACCTATGCGCCCAAACGCCCGCAACTCTCGCTGGCCCCTCATTTGCAACCCCGGGGAACATCATCCCGGCGCACAACGTACAGCTAGGACACGGAGACTTCTGATGAACATTTACAAATTCGTTCCCCTTGCTCTGCCGTTCCTGCTCTCTGCCTGCGGCGCCTCGGCCTTCGCCGGAGCCTGCCTTCATGAGGCTCCGCGCGACGCCGGCATCGCGGTAGACGGCGCAACGAAAGTCCAGGTCATTGCCGGAGCCGGCTCTCTAAACATCGTGGGTAAACCAGGGATGAGCGCCGTTCAAGCGCACGGCACGGCATGCGCGGCGAAGAAATCTCAGCTCGACGGCATTCGTCTCATTGCCGAGCGCCGCGGTGACACCCTGTGGATCGAGTCCGTGTTCGAGAAAGGGCTAAGTCTTGGAAACCGCGGCCTCAACTTCACGGTGGAACTTCCCGAATCCCTGCCCTTGGTAGTCAAGGACGGCTCCGGCGCCCTCAAGATCAGCAACGTCGCCGCGCTCCGTCTCCACGACGGTTCCGGCGCAGCGACGATCAGCGGCGTCCATGGCGACCTCACCGTCGATGACGGCTCGGGCGGCCTCGACATTAGCGATGTTCACGGATCCGCCCGCATCGAAGACGGATCCGGGGCACTCACCGTCCGCAAAGTCGAAGGTCCCGTCGACATCGAAGACGGATCGGGCAGCATCGACATTGATCACCTCAGCGCCGACCTCATCGTGCGCGACGGCTCCGGCAGCATTAGGATCAGCGACGTGGAAGGCGATCTCACCATCTCCGAAGCCGGCAGCGGCGGGCTTAGCGTCGACAACGTTGCGGGACGAGTCGACATTCCCAAAAAACGTTAGCCAAAGAAAACGGCGGAAGGAGATAACTCCTTCCGCCGCTCTATTGTTGAGTTGTTGCGCGACTAGCTACGCCGCTTGCGGAACCACAAGAGTGCAACGCCGCCCATCGTCAGCAGCATCGTGCTTGGTTCTGGGACATCGGTGAGATCACCCTCCGGCCTGGCGGTAACCAAGAAGTCATTGCTGCCCGTGCTGCCAAACTCCTTCGTATACCACTGACCGTATTTGTATTTCGTGTACGTGCCCTGGACCCAGCCGTTGCCGACCCAGTCGTCGTCGGTGTAGCCGGCGTGGCCTCCCAACCGGAAGCCGTTCGGGGCGAAGTAGAACGCAATACCGCTTCCATCCTGCTTGCCCGCCAGAGTGATGGAGTCGAAGCCGGCGTCGCTGTCGCCTGGCGTCAGGTCCGTGATCGAACCAGAGCCGCCGGTCGCCTTGAATCCGCCTTGGTATTCCGATAGTCCAGTCAAGCTGTAGCTGAGCGACCACTCGTCGTATAGCGGGGCCCCCCCGTTCGTTGACGCCGTCAACCTGATGATTCCTGTAATGCTCGCTCCGCCAGCCATATTTCCTGGATCAAACGTGAGCGTGACCGGCCCGCCGCCGGCAGGGTCGATGTTGACGCCAACGCTGAAAAGCGACGACCAGACGCCGTCCAGTCGTACGCCGTAGGCGCCGTCGGCGATCCGGTTTCCATCTGGGTGATCGCCTAAAACGAACTCTGCAGCGTTCGCTTGCCCAGACGACATTGCCAAAACCCCCGCCAATACGGCGGTATAAATCCATCTCTTCATAATTTCTCACTACTGTCCGGTTGACGAGCAGCGGGCGGCTTGCAACTGATTGTAGAAGCGAGGGTTAGGTACTG
>JAQCLD010000060.1 GCA_027592785.1 Acidobacteriota bacterium | reverse complement strand
CCCATCAACTCTTACTCGATGACTCTAACCAGCTGATTCTATTTGACTTCTAACCGGACAGTAGTGCCCTGACTACAACAGTTACGATGGGATTATTGATGTATTCCTTAAATTTCTCGGTGAGCACGTCTTCCAACTGAAGAGGCGTCAGTCCGACCGTATCGATCTCCCGCAATAGAGGGATGGAAATCTTGCCGTCGGGGCGCACAACGAGAGAGTCGACAGAATGGTCGGGCTCTTTCCACACGCTGATTCCCAAGACGTCGCCGATGCCAATCCGGAAGGTCTCCGTGCCGGGCGCTACCGCGGCGCCAGGAGGCATCGGCGGCAGGGCAGTCGGCTCGGGAACAACCTCTGTTGACTGCGCCGTGAGCAGAGCCGGGGCTCCCGTAAAGGCGAGCAGCGCGCACGCGATCCACACCCTCCTCAGGGCGCTGGATGCGGCAAAAAACTTCCAGTACGTTTGACTGTTATGCACTAGCTGTGAGTCTATCACGGGGCGGCGTCTCGCCCCTCCACAAGGAAGCCCTAGATCGAATAGATGGAGCATCTTAGACGCTTCCAGGAGAAGAACTGTTGCACTGTCGCCGGTAGCATGGAAGCGCAGCTTAGACAAGCTGACTAAGACCCCGGCTAAATGCTATATTGTCGGTTTCGGACCTGCAACGGGTTCGTTGTTTGAGTGGGCGCGTAGCTCAATGGTAGAGCAAGTGACTCTTAATCACTAGGTTTAGGGTTCGAGTCCCTGCGCGCTCACCACTCAGACCTCTCACAAAACAAAGCACTTATGGGGGCCAGGTCGCCTCGATAGTGGTAGGTTGGTTTCACCGGATTCCTCACGGAGTCCTCATTTGGCAAGTTGGTTGGTGTAGATCGCCGTCTTGGTCAAGCGTTAGGTCAGTGTCGGGCGGAGTGCCCACGCGGAATCCATTTTTCGAGAAGTTGCGGAGTCCTCATTTCTGGCGTCTGCCGGTTTACTGGCGGGGCGCGGGCGGCCTGGATTTTGCCCATCCATTCTGATCTGGGTTCGGCGTAGACTGAATTAGCGTTGCGGCTCGAACCCAACGCCTAAGGAGAATGATATGGCCGGCAAAGACAAAGGCACTAAAGAAACCAAGAAGCAGCCCGCTCTGAGTCCCAAGGAGAAGAAGAAGGCCAAGGACGCCAAGAAGAAATAGCCCTCTCCAGCCTTCGAGAGCGGCCCCGAGTCCCCGCATCACCCCGTCGGGTTGTGCGAAGGTATGCTGGACCGGGGCCGCCATGATGATCCGACCGCTTCTCACCATCTTCCTTCTGCTTTTATGCGCGGGCTGTTCTCAAGAGCCGCGCCTGCCCAACGTCGTCGTTATCTTCATCGACGACATGGGCTACGCCGATATCGGTCCTTTCGGCGCAAGCCATCCGACTCCTAACCTCGACCGAATGGCCCTCGAAGGCCGCCGCTTCACGGACTTCCAGACCAGCTCGCCGGTCTGTTCCGCTTCGAGAGCCGCGCTGCTTACCGGAGCGCTGAACAAGCGCATCGACGTTAACGGCGCCTACGGGCCTTATTCGGAGGAAGGGCTCAACCCCGACGAGACGACGCTTGCTGAACTTGTCAAGACGAAGGGCTACGCCACCGCCGTCTACGGCAAGTGGCATCTCGGAGATCAGCCGAAGTTCTTGCCCGCCAATCAAGGGTTCGACGAGTATTACGGACTACCCTACTCAAACGACATGTGGCCGCAGCATGGCGAGTACGTCGACCTGCCGCCCGAGCTCGACGCACGCAAAAAGCGTTGGCCTAACTTGCCGATCATCGAGGGAACGAAGATCGTAGACGACGACGTCACCGGTGCAGAACAGGCGTTACTCACTCGCCAGTACACCGAGCGCGCAGTCAGCTTCATCGACCGTAACAAAGACAATCCGTTCTTCCTCTACGTGCCGCACACGATGATGCACGTGCCCATCTTTGCCAGCGACCGGTTTCTCGGCAAGTCCGGTGCAGGGCTATATGCGGATGTCGTGATGGAGATCGATTGGTCGGTCGGCGAGATCATCGAGGCGTTGCGCCGCAATGGGCTCGATCACGACACGCTCGTCGTCTTCACGACTGACAACGGGCCTTGGCTCAACTACGGCAACCATGCTGGTTCAGCCAAGCCGTTTCGCGAAGGCAAACACACGATCTTTGAAGGCGGCAACCGCGTGCCGACGATCTTCTGGTGGCCCGGCAGGATTCCTGCTGACACCTCTTCGGACTACCTGGCCTCGACCATCGACATTCTGCCGACCGTCGCCGCACTCATCGGAGCCGATCTGCCTGACAAGGTCATCGATGGCTCCGACATCCGCCCGCTGCTGTTTGGCGAAGACGCAGCTTCGCCGCATGAATACTTCCCGCTCTATCACAGCGGCGGCCTCAAGGCGATCCGCACCGAGCGCTGGAAGCTGACCTTCCCGCACACCTACAACGCGCTCAAGGAGGCTCCAGGGATGGACGGCGCGCCCGGCGGCTACGTGGCGACCGAGGCCGAGCTGGAACTCTATGACCTGGACGCCGATCCCAGCGAGACCTCTGACGTCAAAGACGAGCACCCGGAGATCGTTGCTGATTTAGTAGCAGCGGGCGAGCGCTATCGCACAGAGCTAGGCGACCGACTGACGGGCGCGGAAGGCAGCGCAGTGCGGCCAGCGGGCCAGATGCAAGAAGGCGACGAACGGCTCAACTGGTAGCTAGAGCCGCCCGTAACGTTGACGATAAACGGCTAGCGCTACGAAAGTGCCGAGTCCGAACGATATACCAGCCGGAACAGCCGCGGTATCAAACCCAAGCAGCGATAAGATGACCCACACGACCATGCCGATTGCGGTAGAAATCATGTCGCAGACGAAGGTCCTTCTGAACGCGCCCCAAATCACGATGTGATTATAAGCCGATTCAGACGTGTATACTGTCGCCGGAGATAGATAGCCGCCATGAGTACTTGGATTAGTCGTCGTGACCTGCTGCAGTTGACCCTCGGAGGCGCCGCCTTTGCTGCCGCTGTGAAGAGAACCCAGGGCGCGGATCTGCCGCCGTGGGGGCCAGGGATTAAAATCTCGCTGCAAATCCCCGGCGACTTCACGGACGAAGATCTGACCTTCGCCACGCAAATGGGCGTCGAGTACGTTTCGATTCCGACGCGCGGCGGGACGTTCGAGACCTTCGCGTCGCACAAGAAACGCGTGGAAGACGCTGGCTTGAAGATCGGGAACATCGGCAACAGCAGTGTCCACAACATGCCCGAAGTGACGCTTGGCTTGGCGGGACGCGACGCCAAGATCGAAGAGTACAAGCAGTACATCCGCGACTTGGGCAAGGCGGGAATCCACTACACGACGTACGCGCACATGGGCAACGGCATTTGGAGTTCCGAGCGAGAGACGACTCGCGGCGGCGCCTCTGCCCGCGCGTTCCATCAAGAAGACGCCAAGGGTTATTGGATAGGCGAAGTATTCGAAGGCCCGCTGACCCACGGTCGCAAGTTCAGCCAAGAAGAACTGTGGGAGAACTTCGAATACTTCATCAAGCAGGTTGTGCCCGTAGCGGAAGAAGCAGGCGTACGCATCGGCATCCATCCCGATGACCCGCCGGTCCCGGAGTTGGGCGGCGTTCCGCGGAACATGTTCGGCACTTTCGACGGCTATGTAAAGGCATTCGAGATCGCTAATAGTCCCAACGTCGGCATCTGCCTTTGCTGCGGCACCTGGATGGAAGGAGGGGCTCACACCGGCAAGAACGTGCTCGATGCCGTGCGCGAATTCGCCAAGATGGACAAGCTGTGGAAGATCCACTTCCGCAATGTAAGCGGCCCCATCCCCGATTTCGTCGAAACCTACGTCGACGACGGCTACACCGACATGAAGCAACTCATGCGCACGCTCGTGGATGTAGACTTCCGCGGCATTCTCATTGCCGATCACGTGCCGACGATGGTGGGTGATCGCAAGACCGGCTGGGCGTTCAGCATCGGCTACATTCGCGCCCTCTACGACATGGCCAAAGAAGAAAGAGGCAGAGCGTAGAATACAATGCGCGCACTGATTATCACGGCACTCGTGGCCGTCTCCCTCGTCACTCCCGCGGCGTTCGCCGCCGAAGCCATGCCCGTCGCGCAGCAGAACGAGCTAGTCGGCAAATACTGCGCCGTTTGCCACACTGACGCGTCCCGAAACGGTGGCCTATCTCTCGAGCATTTTGACGCAGCCTCCGCGGCGCCGAGCCTCGCCGCCATGATGCTCAGCAAGCTGACCTCAGGAGTTGCGCTCGAAACGGTGCGGGCCGCTGCAACGGACCCAGACGCCGCCGCCCTATTGGCCCAAAAGATGAAGCGTGGCGCGATGGGCGCGGCAGGCCTGCCGATTCCTGATCAGGCCACGGTTGACGCTTTTGTCAGCGCCTTCGCATCCCAAGCCGCCGCCGGTGAGTGGCATGCCTCAGCCAGTAATCAAGTCACAACCGCCAGTATCGCCGGAGAAGCGCCCTCAGCCGAAAACCCGGGAGAGGCCTCCATCTATCGCCTGGTCATCTCCTGCAACGCCGCGACCGGTCAAGGTGATATGCAACTAGCCTGGGCGCCCATGCCGCAGAGGGGAACACTACTGGCCGCAACTGACGGCAAGCCGCCGCTGCGATTCGAAGTCGACGGTACCGAGACTATGGGCAACGGCAACCCCGTAACGTCAGGGCCAGCAGCCGTCCATCTCTACAAGGCAATCTCGATTCCGCTGCCCGCCCAAACTCTGGCGTTCAGCAATCTCTTCCCATACCAGACTGTTGCCTTTCCGTTCGACGCAATGGCGCCGTCCACGAGGCAGGCATTCGCTGCCTGCCTCGCCGACTAACCCTACTTAGTTTCGTCGCCAGTGGCCACGTCCTCGCGGCCTCCCGGCGGCGCCTGACCCAGTGCGACCTTGGCGCCGGAGCTGATCAGGCTCCCCTGCCCCGGCCCTTGGAAGAACAGGTAACCGTGGCGATCGCGCCAGGCAGCCGGTCCAGCCAAGTACTTGCCGGCCTTCAGGGTGTCGTCGTGAATCTTGTTGACGAGCTTCATGTAGGGTTCGCTGTCGCGCGCGAATCCGCTGAAGCTGCCCAGGTCGCCGCTGGCCGCGAAGACGATATCGACGCCGGGCACTGCGGCGATCTTATCGGCGATCGCCACTCCTTCCAGATTCTCGATCATCGCCACGATCATCAAGTTGTCGTTGATCGTCTGGCGATAATCATCGCCCCACACCGCCCTATACTGACCGCCGCCCTGGCTGCGTTTCCCGATCGGCGGATAGTTGGCGAACTTCACGGCGTTCGCCGCCTTCTGCGGATCGTCAACCATCGGCACGATGATGCCGAGCGCACCGATGTCCATCGCCTTCTGGATGTCGCCTTCGGTCGCATCCGGCACGCGGATGAACGGGATCGCCGGCGCGTCCTTGCAAGCCCAAATCATGCGCGCGACCTGCTCGTAGGTCAGCGGGCTATGCTGCATTTCAATCCACAGAAAATCAAATCCGGAATTGGCTACCGCACAGTACACGTCGGGATCCGACGTCGAGATGGTTCCGCCCACGACCTGCTTGCCGGCAGCCAGCTTCGTCTTGACCGTGTTATACCTACGCGTCTGTTGCGCCTCAGCCGCCGACGCGAACGTCAGGCAAAACAAGGCAATAAAAAGGATCGGGATTCGCTTCAGCGACATAACATCTTCTCCTAGGCCCCAAGGGCCGCAATTAACTTTCGGCGCTAGTATAGCCCTCTGCGGATTCCGTTGCACAATCGCCGCTAATACGCTCGACGGAATTGCCTGTCCGACGGCAGCGGTCGTATACTCAACCTCGCGGAGCAGCCTTCCGCTAAACCATGTCGCGTCCATCATTTCCCGGATTTTCTCCGCCTCCTCAAAGCCGTCGCGCGTTCGTCCAATCCCTCTGCGGAGGGTTCGGCGCAGTCGGTCTCGCAGGGATGCTCAGCCCCACGATCGGGAGCGCTGAGGCTACGCCGATAGGCCCACATTTCGCGCCCAAGGCCAAGCACGTCATCTTCCTGTTCATGACCGGCGGGCCGTCGCACATGGACATGTTCGACCCCAAGCCCGCGCTGCTGAAGTACCAAGGCCAGCGACCCGACTCGGTCGACTTGCGCACCGAACGTATGACCGGCGGGCTATTGCCGTCGCCGTTTGAGTTCAAGAAGCACGGCCAGAGCGGCACCGAAGTCAGCGAGTTATTGCCCCAGTTGGCCGGCACCGTCGACGACATGTGCGTCATCCGCTCGATGTACACGTTCAACCCAACGCACACGCCGGCCAGGAACCTGATTCACTCGGGCAACATCGCTTCGACCCGTCCCACGCTCGGCGCTTGGCTTTCCTATGGCCTCGGCAGCGAAAACGAGAATCTGCCCGGCTTCGTCGTGCTCAGCCCCGGCACCCGCGGCGGCAGCCTGTGGCGCTCCGGTTTCTTGCCCGCCGAGCACCAAGGCACGCACTTCAATAACAACGAAGTCGACCCCGAGAAGATGATCCGCTATCTGCGGAACACCCATCTCGACGCTAAGGCGCAGCGCGAACAGCTCGACCTGCTCGGGGCCATTAACCAGCAGCACCACGACGCCATCGGCCAGGACGCCTTTCTCGATGCGCGCATCCAAGCGATGGAGACCGCCTACCGCATGCAGTTCGAGGCACTCGACGTCTTCGATGTCCGCAACGAGCCCGAAAGCATTCGCGAAGAGTACGGCGCAACGCCGTTCGCCAACGGCTGCTTGCTGGCCCGCCGCCTCGTCGAACAAGGCGTGCGCTACACACACGTCTATTACGGTCCCGGTCAGCCCTGGGACGACCACAAAGACCTCAACAACAATCTCCGCGGGCGCTGTCCCGACATGGACCGTGCCTCGGCCGCGCTGCTTCGCGACCTCAAGCGCCGCGGACTGCTCGACGAGACGCTAGTCGTCTGGGGCGGCGAGTTCGGACGCACTCCCGTCTCTGAAGCGGGCGATGGCCGCGACCACAACCCCTACGGCTTCACCATGTGGATGGCCGGCGGCGGCGTCAAGGGCGGCATCACCCACGGCGCGACCGACGAGTTCGGTTTTCAGGCCGTTGAGAATCGCGTCAGCATTCACGATCTGCACGCGACCATATTGAATCAGGTTGGCTTCGACCATACGCGCCTGACCTACCGCTATGCAGGACGCGACTTCCGGCTGACCGACGTCGAAGGCATCGTTGTGAAGGAGCTGTTGGCATAATGCGCCCGCTCAAGGTTCTCATCGTCGCCGCGTTGTCTGTCGGCTCCCTCGCCGCTCAGAACGTCGAGTTCTTCGAGAGCACTATTCGGCCAGTGCTCGCCGAGAAGTGCGTCATGTGCCACTCGTCGAGCCTCGATACTCCCATGGGGGGGTTGCGTCTGGATTCGCAAGAGGGCATGTTGACCGGCGGAGCTTCCGGCCCGGTCCTCGTTGCCGGCGATCCCGATAACAGTCTGATCGTCGAAGCGTTGACCTACAAAGACGCCGCGTTGAAGATGCCTCCGACCGGCAAACTTTCCGACGCAGTCATCGCCGACTTCCGCACTTGGATTCAGCAAGGCGCCGTGGATCCGCGCACCGAGCAAACGAGCGCCGCCGGCCCCTCGGCCAAGCCTAAGCAGAACGGACCCGGCACGCCGATCGCGGAAGGACGCAAGTGGTGGGCTTTCCAACCGCTGCACGAAGTCCTCGCGCCGCAACCGCAACGCCAAGGTTGGTCGCAGCGCAAGATCGACCCCTTCGTCTTAGCCAAGCTTGAAGAGAACGGTCTTGAGCCTTCGCCAGAGGCCGACAAGCGCACGCTCATTCGTCGCGCTTATCAAGACTTGATTGGTCTCCCGCCGAGCTACGAAGAAGTCGAAGCGTTCGCCAATGATTCGGCTCCCGACGCGTACGAAAAGTTAGTAGACGGCCTGCTGGCCTCTCCTCGCTACGGCGAGCGTTGGGGCCGTCACTGGCTCGACGTCGCCCGCTGGGCCGAAGATCACCCGACGCGCGAGGCGACTAACCAGCCGCATCCTTTCGCTTGGCGCTATCGCGACTGGGTCATCGAGGCGTTCAACAAAGACATCCCTTACGACCAGTTCATCCGCATGCAATTTGCCGCCGACTTGCTTCCTGGCTTTAAGCCCGACGACATGCGCGCGCTGGGCTACATCGGCAATTCACCGATGTATCACAAGGACGCGCGCATTTCGCGCGACGTCACCGAGACCCTTGCCAGCGACGAATGGGATGAACGCCTCGACGCTGTGTCGCGCGGCCTACTCGGCATGACCGTCGCTTGCGCCCGCTGTCACGACCACAAATTCGATCCGATCACCAACAAAGACTACTACGCCATGGCGGGAGTCTTCGCCAGCCTGCCGTTAGTCAAACGTCCAATCGTCGAGATAGATCCAGCTAGGGCCGACAAGCTGGTTTGGGACTACGAACGTCTCGTGCGCCATAAGGGCCAACTCGGCAACCTAGGCGAACCAGACACCATCGCCGACCAGGTCCACCCGATCGTCGCCAAGATGCGCGAAGACGTGAAGACCTTAGAGGAAGAGCTTGGCAAGGACCCGACGCCAATGACCCACGCCGTCATCGACGCCGGCATCTGGATCGACGGCAACACTCCGACCGTCACCTGGATCGATGTTCGCCCCGGGCAGCCGCGCGATCTGCCAATCTTCATTCGCGGCAACGTGGCCAATACCGGCGAGATCGTCCCACGACGTTTCCTCGAAGTCTTCTCCGAGGGCGAGCCGGAGCCCTATAAACAAGGTGCGGGACGTTTAGAACTAGCTGATAACATCGTCGGCCGGGCCGGTCCGCTCGCCGCACGTGTTTGGGTGAACCGCGTTTGGGGTCACCATTTCGGGACGTATATCGTCGGCACTCCTTCCGACTTCGGCACGCAAGGCCACAGGCCCACCCACCCCGAGTTGCTCGATGATTTGGCGGCGCGATTCGTGGAGAACGGCTGGTCGTTGAAGTGGTTGCACAAGGAGATCATGCTTTCGGCCACGTACATGCAGTTCAGCCAGATGCGCGAAGACGCCGACACGGCTGACCCGACGAACCAGTGGATGTGGCGCCTGACGCCGCGCCGCTTGGACGTCGAAGCCTGGCGTGACTCGGTCATCCAGGCGTCGGGAGAGTTAGATCTCTACGCAGGCGGCCCGTCCGAAGACGCCACCGGCGAAGTATCGCGCCGCACGGTCTACTCTCAGATTCGGCGCAGCGGCTTGAATCCGATGCTGCAGCTCTACGATTTCCCTGATGCCTCGCAACACCAGCCGGAACGCCAAGAAACGACCACGCCGCTGCAACAACTCTTCGTCATGAACAGCAGTTGGATGGAACGGCAGGCCGCGAGCCTGACCGCTCTGGACCAAGGCATCGCCGACGGCGCCGCTCGCATCGAAGCGATGTATCGCCGCACGTTCAGCCGCGACGCGACTCAGAAGGAGATCGACTTGGGCCTGGCCTTCCTCAAGCGGCGGCAGGCTGAAATCGGCCGCGAACCTTGGGAAGAGTACGCGCAGGTCTTGCTCGGCTCGAATGAGCTGATCTACTTCCACTGATGTTCTGGAAAAGGAAGGCCCGCTTCTGGACGGATGCGAGCAATACGGAGCGCTGGTGACGGACCGGCCTACAGCCTTGCCCTTGGCGGCCCCGCGGATCGCTCTGCCGTGGATCGTACGCCTCCGCTATGGGCTCGCCCTCGGCCAAGCGGCGACAGTGCTCGCCGTCGACCGCCTTCTGGGTATTGATCTACCCCTCGAGTGGATCTTGATCTTTCCGACGCTGACGTTGGCGAGCAATCTTTGGTTGAGTCGCTGGGGCTCTCAATCCGATGCCGTCGAAGGCGGTGACGCGTCGGGCATTCTCGCAGGCATTTTCGTTCTCGATACGCTTTGTCTGACCGGGATCATGATGTTGAGCGGCGGGCCCAACAACCCCTTTAGCCTGCTTTACCTCGTAGCGATCACCTTGTCGGCGACGATCCTCAGCAAGCGGCAGACGTGGGCGTTGGGCGGCTTGGCGACGGTTTGCTTTGGCTCGTTGTTCTGGATCTATTGGCCCATTCCCGTGTTGGAGATGCATCGCACGCAACCAGGCCCGAATCTGCACCTGATCGGCATGTGGGTCGGCTTTGGCGTGGCTGCGTTCTTGGTCGCGATGTTCTCGGGCAACATTTCAGAACTATTGCGCGAGCGCGAGGCGTCGCTGATCCGGTTGCAGGAAGAGTTGTCCAAGAAAGATCGGCTGGCCTCCCTGGTTACCCTCGCTGCCGGCGCCGCGCATGAGCTGAGCACGCCTCTGGCGACGATCGCTGTCGTAGCCAAAGAAGTCGAGCGCTACGCCGCCCAACAAGCGGACGAAGAGTCTGAGGCCGTCGACTCTTTGGCCGAAGACAGCCGGCTCATTCGCACCGAAGTTGAGCGCTGCCGCCAGATCCTGACACGCATGAGCATGGAAGGCGCCGAACCGGCAGGGGAAGCCTCCGTTGAAGTCGAAGTCAGCGATCTGCTCTCGACCACGCTCGCGGAGTTTGGGCCGAGCAACCGGATCCGTACAAAGATTGCCGAGGGCGCCGAAGGGGCAACGCTGGTCATCCCGCGCCGCGCCGTGGAACAAGCCTTGGTCGCCTTGATCCGAAATGCCGTTGACGCCAGCGCGAACCGCGCCATGGTAACCGTCTCGGCTACCGTCGACGGTAGTCTGCTGCAACTGCTCGTCGAAGACGCCGGCGCGGGCATGGCCGAGGAAACGTTGCGGCACGTCGGCGAGCCCTTCTTCACCACAAAGGAACCTGGCAAGGGCATGGGGCTCGGCGTGTTCTTGGTGCGTACGCTGGCTCATCGTCTCGGCGGCGGATTGACCTTTGAGTCGGCGGTCGGTCGCGGAACGCGCGTAACCTTGGAACTGCCGCTGCCATGAATCAACCGGAACGAGCCGTGTTGATCGTTGACGACGACGACATTTTTCGCAACCGCCTGGTGCGGGCCATGGCGTCTCGCGGGTGGGAGGCTAGTGAAGCCGGAGACGCCGACAGCGCTCTCGAAAAGGCGGCGCTGCACAGCCCCGATTTGGCGGTCGTCGATTTGCGTTTGCCGGGGACCAGCGGATTGGAGATCGTTCGACGCTTACGAGAGCTCGACGACACCATTTGCATCATCATGCTTACCGGCTATGGCAGTATTGCGACAGCCTTGACCGCCACCAAACTCGGAGCCGACCACTACCTCACCAAGCCCGCCGACGCCGATCAGATCGTGCATGAGTATGAACGGATCGCGAACTGTCAAGAAGTCTCCACCGAGATCCCAGAAGATGTGCAGGCGCCGAGTTTGGCGCGCGTCGAGTGGGAGCACATCCAGCGTGTGTTGGCCGATTGCGATGGCAACATTTCCCAGGCGGCGAAACGACTCGGTTTGCACCGCCGTTCGCTGGAACGCAAGCTGTTCAAATATCCCCCGGCCGTCTAGAACAAGAATTGTGTGCCGATCATGACTTGGTAATCGGACTCGAGCTGAGGGCCGTCGAGATTTTGGTAGATCGGGCGCGAGACTTCGAGAGCGAGGCGTATCTGACCTGGCCGCGAACGCTTCAGATACGTATTGATGCCGCCGCCGATATCGACGCGGCTTCCGCCGCGCAAGTCGGTAAATACAGTGGGAACCATGCGCATCATGACGGCTCCCACGAAGGCCGGATCAGCTCCTTGGATGTTGCCCCAACGCTCGGACGTGAGGCGAACCGAAGCGCTCACTCGATCGCCTAGTTTGCGCGCGGCCCAACTTGTGGCCATAAAGCGATTGCCCAGACGGTAGTTTGCGTCGTTTTCGCCGGTGCGCACCGTGCCGCGGACTTGAGCGCCACCTGACCAGTTGTCGCTCTCGGCTAAGTAGGTGAGACCCGGAAAAAAGTCAAACGTGCCGGAGCCAAGTTGCATCGGATACGGCAGGCGCGTCGGGTTGGGCGCTGAGGCGGGCGTCACGGCCTGCTCAGTGATCGAGCCTGTCGGCAAGCTTACCCCTAAGTTGAGATGGACACGCTGACGGTGCGAATCGGCAAGCAAGATCATAGCCCCGAGCGAAGTATCTCCGACACCCCGGGATTAGCGACGGAGACAACGACTTGAACGGTTTTGGTATCGACGTCGAGTTCATCGGAGATGCGCAGTACGCGTCCGGAAAAGACCCTATCGGCGAAGGCTCTGACGCGGAACGCGGCGGTCATACCGGGAACGACGGACTGCAGCTGTTGCTCGGAAGCACGGGCGATGACCCAGACTTGGGTGAGATCGCTGATGCGGTAGAGCGGGTCTGAGTGAGAGACGACATCGCCTTGTGCGACGGAGCGTTCGACAATGACTCCGTTCATGGGGGACTTAACGAGAATGCGTAGGTGATCAGGCGCCTCGCCGCGGCGAAGTTCGTCGGTCTCGACGCCTAAATAATCAAAGTGCGAAAGAGCGCTGTCGACGTCCGCCTGGGCAGATATGACGGCTGTCTCCGCGACGGCGAGGGCGGAAGCGGTCTGTTGCACTTCTCGTTCCGAGCCGGCTTTCAGCTCCAGCAAGCGGCGGGCCCGCTGCGCGGCCTGCTCGGCGTAAGTTTTCTCGGACCGGCGAGCAGCCAACACGGCGCGCGCTTTGCGGTACTCGCCAAGCAGTTCGTGCGTCTGGTGGGAATGGAGCTCAGCAAGGACTTCGCCGACACGAACGTAGGCGCCTACAGGCGTGCAGCAGTCGGTGACGATGCCGTCAACGAACGAGCCGGCGCCAACGGTGAGGTCTTCGTTGAGCGCGACTTGTCCTGGGAGGACCAACGAGTCAGGCGCATTGACGAGGCGAACCTCTTCAGTGGTGATGCCGGCGCGTTGAATAGCTTCGGGGGAGAGATTGACGACAGATGGCAGGGCGGCGGCAGCGGGCGCTGCTTGCGCCTCTTCCTGCGGTTGGGCTTCCTCCATGGGGCCTCCACAGGCAAGGGCCAGCGACATCCACAAGACTGCGTGCATCCTGTTCATTTCACACCTCCGATCGGTTCGTCGTTTTGGGTCATTCGATTCGGTGAAACGCCGGCAGCGATCAGGGTCTCGGCGCGACTCAATTGGTAGTCCAATTCCGCTTGCAGCTGAAGCAATCTCGCTTCGTTCAGCGTACGTAGGGCGTCGATGACGTAGAGCAGTTCCACGCCGCCTTCGCGATAGGCGGCCAGGGCAATTTCGGGGGATTGCGTGGCATCGGCAACGAGTCCTGTTTGAAGAGATTGGGCGATCTGGCGACGACTCCGTTGTGCGGCGAGAGCGGATTCGACGTCTGAGCGCACACGCATCTCGGCCGCGCGCAGCAGCTGCTTGTGGCGACTAGCTTGAGCAACTGCATGAGCGATGGCGCCGTCGTTGCGGTCGCGAATCTTGAGAGGGATCGATACACCGCCAATCAACGTGCTGAAGCCGCCGGTGCGTTTGTAGCCGAAATACGGGGTGATGTCCGGGGACGTTTGGGCACGCTGTACGCTGGTCAGCGCTTCGTCCCGTTCGGCGATGCGCCGCGCGAGAAGCAGATCGGGGCGATTGGCAAGCGCGGAAGCGACGGATATCTCGGCTTCGGAGGCTGTTGGTTCCCCGCCCGGCTGCAGTGGAAAGTCGGCGGGCATGTCGGAGGCCATCTCGGCCAAGAGCCGGTGCTTGGCGTTCAGCTCGGCGATTCGCGACTCGGCTAGGCGGCGGCGCTCTTTCTCGAGCTCAACGCGAACCTTGATGAGATCGATTTCGGGGCCGGCGCCTTCGCGCAAGCGCACTTCCTGATAGCGCACGAGTTCTTCGGCGGTACCTAGAGACTCTTGGATCAGTGCGGTTTCTTGCTGGGCGCGGAAGGCGTTCCACCATGCGACAGTGACTTGGTTCTGGATCTGCCAGCGTAGGACTTCGCGCTCGGCCCGAGCGATTCTGGTGTCGGCTTCGGCGGCATCGGTGCGCAGACGGCGCTTGCCGGAGGTTTCGATCTGCTGCGAGACGAAGACGAAGTAGTCTACGTCCCGGGACACGGAGAATTCGTCGGCGGCGCGCCAATTTTCGGTTTGGAACGAAAGCGTGGGATTGGGGGCGCGGCTAGCTTGCCGCACGGCGCCTTGTTGCGCCTCCACGAAGTGTTCGGCGGCGAAGCCTTCGGCGCGGTTTTCGGCGGCCGTCTGCAAGGCTCGCTCAAGAGTCAAAGGTTGCGGCGGAGCCTGCGCTAAGGCCAGGGCCGACAACATCAAGGCAATCAAAAGACGCACGGCGTCTCCTCCACGGATCGATCAAGTCAAATTCACAGCCGTGGGATGAGGAGCGCGTTCGCCCTATCCCGGTAGGTCAGCAGCGGCGTTCGACTAATCGTCGACACGCCAGCGGGGCACACGCCTCCCGAGGGAGTTCAGGGTGGCCTGTCCCGAGGACAATCTGCTGCTATACCGGGGGCGCTCGTGGAGAGCGCGTGCCTATTCGAGGCGGATCGTGAATGCGGTAGTCGCTGTCACGGACCCAACCTTGGTGCGAGAGGTTCACAGCTGGAACGACACGCTCGGATACGATTGCTACCGAGAGGACGAACGGGGCCGTTAGATTCGGCCGAAAGGCGTTTAGAGAGCGGGCGGAGGCATCCGCCTCGGCGGTCCAACTATGCTCGTCGTGCTGAAGACCGACGACGCGCAGGTGCAGGTCCAAGCCGCTCTCGTGGTGTTGGGCGACATGCTCGCTGGCCTGTCCTGCTTCGTGAATGTGCGAGAAGGGCGCCGCCAGCATGGAGGCCGGCAAGGCAAGGGCTAACCACAAAGCTGCGCAGCGTCGCATCAAGTCGTTAGAGAGTGTAACACCGTCCGCAGCATCGGTCAGGCGTTGAGGACGTGACGGAAAATTCCCACCAGGTGGACGGCGGCCTGAGCCGCAACATGGAGTCCCATCAGAACGCAAGGGAGAGCGAACCAATAACGCCGGTCACGGATGGCGACGAGCAGCAGAAAGACCAGCCAGGGCGAGAGCACTCGAGCAAAGGCATAGCTACCGGCCCAAACCTTCGGACTGCCCACCATCACGGCGGACAAAGCGAAGAAAGCGACGCCCCATTCCAAGGGTCCCATCGCCTGTGAACGCGCTACAAGAGCGGGCCTCAACCGGGGCCACAGCAGAGTTACGCTTTGCACGAGAGCGATCCAGACACCGACGATACCTGCGTAGTCCAACAACATGGCGACCAGCGCTTGGGATCCGGTTACCGGCAACGGAAGCACGTCGATGCTGCGGGTGATAAGACCGAAAAAAGGCAGACTGAGCCAGCTAGCGGCCGAGGGAGAGGTCGTTGCAGCGACATAGATCGCCCAGGCCAAGAACGGCAGTACACAGACGATTGTGGCGGCAAGCTCTCGCCATCGCCGGGCCGCCAAAGAGTAGGCAGCATGAACGGCCAGGAGCGCCAGCCCGGTCTCGCGCGCCAGCGGAGCCAACGCGAGGACGAACCAGGTGGCCCCGGAACGCGAGTTTAGGGCGTAGTAGGCATAGCCGACGGTCAGCGCGGTGACAGCCACGTCCACAGTCATGCGCTCGACGGAAATCGCCGTCGCGGGGATCAGCACAAAGCATAGGCCCCACGCGGGATGTCCTTGGAAGCGCATGGCCAGCAGGCTAAGCCAGTAGACGCCGGCGCCAATAAAGGCGTAGATGACCAGAATGTAAGCGGTGTCCACCCAATCAGGGTGGCCGGCGGACAGCACCGCAGCTAGCCCCGGAACCAAGACGCGCCGCCAGCGTAGACCCGGATCGTCGACGTAGCGAGCCAGTCCCTTGCTCATCAAAGGATCATGAGCGATGTAGTGATAGAACTGGCCGTCGTAGCCGTCGCTGTCCGGGAGTTGCGGGATTTTTTCGGCGGCGAGGGCGGGCGGTACGTCGAAGCGTTCGCCTGATAGAAAAAGGGCGTTCCACTCGCCGCCATAGTTGAACCGGACGTGACAGAACTGCCAGACAAAAACGACCGCGACTGCGACGAGAGCGAATTTGGCGGCCTGAAGGGGCTGGTTCATGACTGGCCCCGCAGACCGCCTGAATTAGCGAGCGGTTCCCGAAGGGAGTTACTGTATCGCCTTGACGACGAAGTAAACGACCACTTCGGGCACTTCTTTGAACCAGTGCGGAGTGCCCTTGGGAATGACGACTACGTCGCCTTTGGAGAGCATGTGGGTTGTACCGCCGGTGATTCCGGTGCCGCGGATTTGTCCGGGCGCGGTCGTCTTGCCGCCCACGATGGTCCCGCCCGTAACGAACGTGGCAGAGCCTTCCATGACGTAAAAGACGTCGGTCTCGGCGTCGTGGACTTCAGATTGGCCTGCCTCCTCGCGTCGGCTCATGCTGACTCGATGGTCGGCGCCGGAAGAGAGCGTTCCGGCAGCAGCCGTTGTAGCGAACACTTTCTCTTTGGACACGTAGACCACTTCATCTGCGCGGGCTTGGGTGATGACCGCACCGAAACAAAGGGCCGAAAGGGCAAACAACACGAAAGAACGCCGCATCTAGTCTTCTCCTGAAATCGAACGCGGCGATTGCCGCGAGGTCGAGCGAGGACATTATAGCGGCAACAGCCGCATGGCGCTCCTGATTGCCTGCGTCGACCTGGAAGCGACGCTGCTGGTTCCAGAAAGGGGCTCACCGCGGCGCAGGTCGCCCTCGGCGGTGAACATCCACCCGGTGCAGGCGATCCGCGAGGAATAGGGTCTCGGCGCCCACATCGATTTTTCATGAGAAACCGGTGACCTATGGCGGCGGGGCCGCGTCTAATCTTATGAGTGCCCTTAGGGCTGGGGACCATGCTATACATAGCCTTGCCCCTTGCGGCGACTCGGTTTTATCCATGAAGAGAGCAACCAACCACCTGATTTCGACGGCGCTGCTCGTCGCACTATTTTTGCCCGCCGCTTTCGCGCAGTCGGGTGAAGAAGGACCACGGACGATTTGGGACGGCGTTTATAGCCAAACTCAGGCCGAACGAGGTCGCAACGCGTACTTAGCTACTTGCGCGCGATGCCACGGAGACGATTTGGCTGGCTTCCGCGGCGCGATGGACGGCGAGCGGTTCATGGAAGGCTGGAGCGAGGATACGGTTCATAGCCTGTTTCACCGCATCCAGACAACGATGCCTCCGGGGCAGGCGGGATCGATCTCGGACCAATCGTACGTGGACATAGTTGCCTTCTTCCTCAGCCGTAATAAGTTCCCAACGGGCGATGCGGATTTGCCTGTGACCGGGTTGGAAAATATTCGGATTCAAGAAAAGACTGGCCCGATGCCGGTGCCCAGTTTCGCGATGGTGCAGGTGATCGGTTGCCTAACCGAGGAATCGCCAGACTCCTTCAAGATGATCACCTCGACGGAGGCGGCGCGCGTTCGTGACCCGAGCGAGTCGACCGGCGAGGCGCTAGAGGCTGCCAAAGCCGCCCCTTTGGGGAAGGCCACCTACGACCTGCTACGCAACGTGATCTATTTGGATCCCCAGAATTTGATTGGCCACAAAGTGGAGGCCAAAGGATTCTTGATCCGCAGCGACGCCGGGGACCGGATCAACGTCAGCACGTTGCAATCGTTGAGCGAAAGCTGCGGCAAGTAGGCCCCCTCATCTAATTGGACTTGAGGGCCACGACCGCCCCTGCGCTGCCCCTTGCGTTTTTCCGCAGACGCCGGGTTATCGTGGAGGTGTGCTCTCTTGAGCGCCGCAGGCCGCAAGTAACCCAACGGCGACCGCGGGAATCAAACGTTAAGGGAAGCCCAAGGTTCGCACCGCGCGCCAGTTCTCTGCGGTCAAATTAGCACGCTCGTCGGAATAGTTTGGAGTCTGATTCCGTTTAGAAGAGAAACTAGTCACCGACAAGCTGCGAAGGTTTAGATAGACGCGGGAGAACCACCATGATGAGACTTACACGACGACAATTCGCTTTGGCCTGAGCGGCAACGGCAGCCGCGGTGGCTGGAGGCGCACAGGCAGAGTCGGGAGCGAAATTTGAAGTGACTCACACGGAAGAAGAATGGAAGGAAATCCTGACCCCGGATCAGTTCTACGTGCTGCGGCAACAGGGAACGGAACGGGCTGGAACTAGCCCGCTCAATAAGGAGAAGCGCAAAGGGACTTTCGTTTGCGCCGGCTGCAACCTGCCGCTGTATTCCTCCGAGACTAAGTATGAGAGCGGCACAGGCTGGCCCAGTTTCTGGAAGCCGCTGGACAACGCCGTCGGCAAGTCGGAAGACCGCTCGTGGTTCTCGGTGCGAACGGAAATTCACTGCCGCCGTTGCGGCGGGCATCTGGGACACGTTTTCGACGACGGGCCGAAACCGACTGGGTTACGCTACTGCATGAACGGCGCGGCGATGAACTTTGAGCCAGCGAGCAGCTAAGGGAGAACCTTCGTGAACTATCGACAACTAGTCTGTTTGACAGTGTTCTTGTTAGCTGCCATGACGGTCTCGGCAGAGGAAAAGAAGAAGACGGAAACTGCAGTATTCGCGGGAGGCTGTTTCTGGTGCATGGAGCCGCCTTATGACGCACTGGACGGCGTGATCTCGACGACCTCAGGCTACACGGGCGGATCGAAGAAGGATGCCGATTACCGGAAGGTATCGGCGGGCGGCACGGGACACTTCGAAGCTCTTGAGGTCAAGTACGACCCCTCGAAAGTCAGCTACGCGGAGTTGCTGGAGGTCTTCTGGCACAACATCGATCCGCTCGACGGTAGGGGGCAGTTCTGCGACAAGGGTTCGCAGTACCTCTCGGCAATCTTCCCGAGTAATGACGAAGAGCGAGCGTTGGCGGAAGCTTCCAAGGCTGCCGTTGCGCCGGCCGGCGGCGGAACCGATGCTATCAAGACCCAGATTCTGGCGGCTTCTGCTTTCTATCCAGCGGAAGACTATCACCAGGATTATTACCAGAAGAATCCAGTTCGCTATAAGTTCTACCGCTGGAACTGCGGTCGGGACCAACGCCTCAAACAACTGTGGGGCGACGACGCAGGCGGACACTAGGCCCGTTAGACGTCGAGACCAATTGAACGCATGAGCGGCAGGGCGTTGCTCTTCTCGACGACGCCGGGCCGCATCTTGTAATCGAAGACCATTTTGTCGTCTTCTAAGTGGTCTTCGAAGTGGACGTTCTTGCCCCGCGGGCCGAGAGTCTCGGCGATGTCTGCCAGAGCTAGATCGTGGGTCGTCAGTAGGCCAATCGCGCCCTTCTGCACTAACCCTTTGACGATCGCTTCGGCGCCGATGCGCCGGTCGTGGGAGTTAGTTCCGTGCAAGAACTCGTCTAACAGAAACAAGACCGGCGGCTGGCCGTTGGCAGCGTCGACGATACCTCGTAAGCGGGTGATCTCCGCGTAGAAACGAGAAGCCCCCTCGCGCAGAGAATCGGTCACACGAATGGAGGCGGCGACGGTCAGAGGAGTGAGCCGCAACTTGGCCGCGCGCACGGGAGCGCCGGCTTGCGCGAGTACAACATTGATGCCAATAGTGCGCAGCAGGGTGCTCTTGCCGGACATATTGGAGCCGCTGACGATGATGACGTCCGGCTCGCCGCCCAGGTGCACATCGTTGGCGATGGCCCCGTCCACGGGCAGCAGGGGATGCGCCAGGGCCTGACCCTCAACGAGAGGTTGGCTGCTTTCGACAAGCTCGGGATAGACGTAAGACGGGCGATCGAAGCGGAAGCCGGCCAGAGACGACACCGCTTCGATCTGACCCACGGCGCTCAGCCACCGTTCTAGAGCTGGGCCAGAGGTCTTGCGCCAGTTCTCGATCGCGTAGGCGCAGTGGAGATCCCACAGCAGCAGCGGCGCGATCAGGCCGAATATCTGGTTGTTGCGGGTTTCCAGAATCTCCACCAACCGGCGGAGCTTGTCGACTCTTGTGGATGGCGACTCGCCGTTGACGTCGAGTGCGGCTCGCATCTGCTGGAGATAGACGGAGGTAAACTGCTCGCCTTCGACGCGCTGCAACACCTCTGCAAGAAGTCGCAGATCGTGGGAGGCCTCTCTCACCTCTTCGATGACTTGGTGGGTACGCTTTCGAAACTTGGAGATGACGGCGATGATCAAGATCGCCACCACCGCCACGTAAAGGCGTAACAAGGCCATCGTGCGCTCGGGTATGGCGACGAAATCCGCCGCTCCCAAAAGGTAGCCGATAACAGCAACCGCAGCGACCGCGCCAAAGCACGAGATCACGTAGGCGACCAAACGAAACGAGCCCGAGTCCAGCACGACCCGGCGCGAGCCCCAGGCAGCCAGTTTCTCCGGGTGCACGCCGGCGCCGGCGGTCTCGCCGAGCAGCGCCAGATCTTCACGGAGATCGAGCTTGGGAGCCAGTTCCTCGATAGCGCCTTGGCGGGATTGAATTGTCGCTAAGTCCGAGGGACGACTAAGCCAGGCGGCCAAGGTGTCCTCGCCCATGCGAGTGCGCGCCGTGCAGACCAGCTCAAACAGAGAGTCAGGCCCGAAGACGTCCAGGTCGGCCCCGTAGAGATGATGCTCGTCGAGGAATCTTTCGCCCGTCTCGCCCGCGCCGGCCCAGCGGTTCTCAAGCCGCGCGATCGCCTGTGTATAGAATTCAATCGCCCTGATGACACGACCGGTAGCCCGATTAGTTCGGTCCAATAGGAAGCCGAGTGCGAGATAGGCAGCGAAGGGCGCTAACAACCACCAACCCGACAACACATGACGGGCGACGGCGAAATAAGTAATTGCGATCGCGGCGAATACAACCACGACGCGCAGATTTCCAAGCGTGTGATAGCGCTTCTCACACTCGGCTAACGACAACCGCCTGAGTTCGAGACGGCGTTCATACTCGCGGGCCGGACTCAACGGCGATGGATTCCCCTGCATCTGTACCGAGGGTATCGTGCCTAGGGAGCGGGCGCATCTTCGCGCAGAAGTTTCTCGTGTTTCAGCTCGGCCCAAAGATCCGCGGGAATCTCGTGCTGCATGTGAGCAATGTTCGAAGTCACCTGGTCGGCGGTGTAAGCGCCGGGAATGACGCTGGCGACAAGAGGATGGCCAAAGACGAATTGCAGGGCGGCCGCGATCAAGGGCGTGTTGTGACGGGCACAAACGGCCTCGATGTTGCCGACTAGTTCGACGATGTCGCCTTCGGCGTTCTCGTAGTTGTACTTCGCTCCGGCGACGGCTCCGGTGGCAAGGATTCCTGAACCGAAGGGAGCGCCGATAATGACTCCCACATCGTTCTTCTCGAGTTGGGGAAACTCTGCGTCGAGAGTACGCTGATCGATCAAGGTATAGCGCGCCGCCACGAGGAAGAAGTCGATATCGACTAAGTCGAGGAAGCGCGGCATGGTGCCCATGTCGTTGACGCCTGCGCCGATACCGGCGATCTCGCCTGACTCCTTGAGTTGCCGCAGGGCGCGCCATCCGCTGGTTTTGAGTTGAGTGAGATAAGCATCCACCGACGCGTCTGTGCGGTGGTTGCGCCAGTCGAGATCGTGGACCAGCAGCAGGTCGACCTTGTTGATGCCCAGGCGCTGCAGGCTGTCCTCATACGAGCGCATGATCCCGTCGTAGCTGTAGTCGTAAACCTCGTCGAACTGCAGACCGCCAGACCACATGCCCCAGTCAAAGGCGTCGCGGCGAATCGGCGGCTTGAGCAATCGCCCGACTTTGGTGGAGATGAGCATCTGCTCGCGCGGCTTGGTGTAGAGGCAGCGCCCCAGCCGATGCTCGCTCTGGCCGCGTCCGTAGAGAGGGGCTGTGTCGTAGTAGCGTACGCCTGCATTCCAGGCGGCCTCCAGCATCGTTTCAGCGTCCTGGTCGGTGATGCGGGTAAAGAGGTCACCGAGCGGCGCGGCCCCAAATCCAAACACGGGCAGTTGGAGCTCGGTCTTGCCGAGACGGCGGGTAGCAAATGGATCCATGAGGTCCTCCTACTTTTTCTGGGACGCTTGCGATTGCAGGGCCAGCATCGCTTCAGCGTAGCGCCGGCCGATTTCGCGCGCCGATGCAGTATCGAGATGCACATTGTCGGCTTTCGGCGTCATGCCTTCCGCACTGACGACCGCCGTATGCTGAAGGCGCTCGGGCAGACGCGCGGTGGCGGCGTTGATGTCGGCCGCAGCCGCATTTCCGGCAACGAAATATTCAGCGAGCGGGGCGGCGACGAAAGGCAAGTCGGGGTTCTGGAACTCCCGGCGAAAGCGCTCGACGAGGTCCACCAGGGCGTCTTCATACTGCGGCGCGAACTCGTTGCTGGCGGCTTCGCCCTGATGCCAGATGATGCCCTTGAGTTCCCCGCCTTGTTGCGCGAGTACCCGGAAGGTACGCGAAAGGGCATCGTCCCAGGGGCGCGTATTGGTTTGCTGGTGCACTTCGTTGGGAAGCCAAGCGCGAATCGAACTGCCGCCAACGGCCCCGGGAATCAGGCCGATGCGGACGCCGGGATTGGCTTCAGCCATGGCTCGTCCGAAAGCAAAGCCGGGACCCACTCCGACAATGTCCGGCTTGTCAAAGTGCAAGGGCTCCTTGGCCGCGCCCCAGACCATGTTTGAGTCCAGCGCAAAGACGTTGGGGACTGCGGTGCGATCTAGTTCTTCGACGTCGCCGCGACCGGCCATATTGGATTGGCCCGCTAGTAGATAGAGGTGCAAGGGAGGCTCTGCTGGCTCCGCGGTAGTCTCCGGCGCCGGGCCGCAACTGACAAGAAACAAAATCGCCGCGCCACAGATCCACAGAGAAGACTGATAGGCCATATCCTGAAATTCTCGCTGCTTCAGGGTCAACCTGTAAAGCCGGAGACGAATTTCGCTACGTTGGTCTATGCTGATCTGCTGTAGGTGCGGAGGAATTTAGTCGATGCGTTGGACCCCAGGCGGGCGCAGCAAGAATCTAGACGACAGGCGCGGTCGGCCACTTCGCGGCGCGCGAGGCGCAGGCATCGGCCTGGGCGGAATGTTGCTTTTGCTGGTCCTCAGCGTGATCTTCAAGCAGGATTTTCTGTCGTTAGTTACTACCGGGGGCGGCGTCGATATGATGCCGACGGCTTCCTACGATACGGCTGCCTATCAGGCCTCGCCCGATGAGGAACGGCTTGTGGAATTCGTCTCCTTCGTTCTGGACGATGCACAGGCAGTGTGGCGAGACAAGTTCGCGGGAATGGGGCAAAGCTATCAGGACGCCAAGCTAGTGCTGTTCCGCGCCGGAGTGCAATCGGCTTGCGGGTTCGCTGAGACAGCTACCGGGCCGTTCTATTGTCCTGGGGACGAGCAGATCTACATTGATTTGGGGTTCTACGATGAGCTCGCGCAACGGTTTGGCGCACCCGGCGATTTCGCACAGGCCTATGTTCTAGCCCATGAAATCGGCCATCATGTGCAGCGGCGGCTAGGCATTGAAGAGCAGGTGAGGCAGGCCCAACGGGCGCGCCCAGGTGCAGCGAATCAGTATTCCGTGCTCCTCGAGTTGCAAGCAGATTGCTTTGCAGGAGTGTGGGGACACTCCACCGCGCGCCGTAACATTCTCGATCCCGACGATCTGGAAGAGGGTCTAGGCGCTGCGGCAGCAGTCGGCGACGACCGGATTCAGCGTAGTGCGACAGGCCGTGTAAACCCGGAGACTTTCACTCACGGGTCCTCCCAGCAGCGTATGCAGTGGTTTCAACGCGGTTTTCAGTCAGGCAACCCCAGCGCCTGCGATACGTTCGCGGAGAACCGTTAGGCCGACATAAATCGCCTTGACCCTGCTTCCTTGGCGTTGATTCCGCACCCTTGCGTCAACTTCCTACTTGACACTCAGTTGCACGTTGCAGTCAAATAGATCTTCGGCGACTAAGTAGGTAGACACCACACGCAACGTCGTTGCATCGCTGAGAACAATCGAAGAGCCGAGCAGCCAACTGTGGCGCAGCAACTGCCCGGCTCCGAGTGATCCCCTGGGCCGACGTTAGGCCACGTACCCTGACCATGAAGCTATTTCGCAGAGTCCTCTTCTGGATGCACCTCAGTGCAGGACTATTTGCCGCAATCGTCGTAGTAATCATGTCGGTCACCGGCGTACTGCTGACCTATGAGTTGCAACTGCAACAGTGGGAAAGGCGAGGCGTCGTACCGATCCCCGCCTCGCCGGAGAACTCGCGGCTGCCCCTGGAAGCGTTGATCGTCGCCGGCGCATCGACGCGCCAGAAGCTGCCGTCAACAGTCACCGTGTCGTCCGACCCTGGCCAAGTTGTGACCCTGAGTTGGGGGCGAGAGGCAACGGTGATGGTCAATCCCTATTCGGGTGGGATCGTTCCTGAGGGGCCGACAACCGTGCGCGACGGGCTGGCGACTATTCGCACCTGGCATCGTTGGCTGGGACAAGAGGGCGAGTCACGTCCCTTGGGCCGATCAATCACCGGCGTGTGTAATATGGCGTTCTTGTTTCTTGTCGTGAGTGGGCTCTATTTGTGGTTTCCCCGTAAATGGCTCTGGAGCAACTTCAAGGCTATATTGCTGTTCCGCGGAGGCCTCGTCAGTAAGGCGCGCGACTTTAACTGGCATAACGTGATCGGCGTGTGGTCGATGATTCCTCTTTGCTTCATCGTATTTAGCGGAGCCGTTATCTCTTATCCCTGGGTCAGCGACTTGGTCTATAACGCATTCGGCGAGGAGGCCCCAGTGCGGCGCGCCCCTAGGAGTCCAGGAGCAACGTCGCCGCGAACCGGCGGTCTACACGGCGAACCAGAAGCGCTGACGCCGCCTGCCGTCGGCGACTTCAATCTCGATGCTTACATCGCCATGGCAACCGAGGCCGAGCCGGGATGGCGCACACTCCGCATCAACATGCCAAGCTCTGCTGACGAGCCCGTCAGTCTAGCTATCGACAAAGGCTCCGGGCGCCAACCGCACTTGCAATCAACCATCGAGGTCAACCGAGTAACTGCCGAGGTGCTGCGCCGGGTAACCTTCAGCGATCAAACACCTGGCAGTCGAGCCCGCCGTTTGCTGCGCTTTGCTCACACGGGCGAAGTCGCGGGAGTCGTGGGACAAACCTTGGCGGGACTAGTCTCGGCAGGGGCGGTTGTACTCGCCTACACCGGGATCGCCCTGAGCTGGCGTCGCCTCCGGGCTTGGTTAGCCCGGAGAGCAAACGCCTGAAAGAGATTAACCTAGCAGTCGCGAGGTAAATTCGTTCTGGCCGTGTACGTCGGTCAGGCTCTGGTCGCGGCCTTGGTATAGGTACGTGAGCTTCTCGTGATCGAGACCAAGGAGCCGCAGGAGCGTGGCGTTGATGTCATGGGCGTCGAAGCGGTCGACAGCGGCATGGACGCCGAAATCGTCGGTCTCCCCGATCGCTTGGCCGCCCTGGATGCCCGCGCCCGCCATCCACATTGAGAATCCATAAGGGTGATGGTCGCGGCCAGTAGCGCCCTGCGACAAGGGAGTCCGGCCAAAGTCGCTGCTCCAGGTGACCAGGGTGTCGTCGAACATGCCCCGCGCCTTAAGGTCCGCGAGCAGGCCGGCGATGGGTTTGTCGGTCTTGCCGCACATACGGGTCATCGTGCCCAACAGGTCCGTATGGGCATCGTCCCAGTCGGCGCCGACGTTGGTGCCGGAGATGAGCTGGATGAAACGGACGCCGCGTTCGATCAGACGTCGAGCGAGTAGGCACTTGCGGCCAAAATCTTCCGTTTGCGGGTCGTCGATGCCGTAGAGCTTCTTGGTCGCTTCCGACTCACCGCTGATGTCAATCGCCTCGGGGGCCTCGGCCTGCATGCGGAAGGCCAGTTCGTACGAAGCGATGCGAGCCTCAAGTTCTGAGTCGTATTCCCTGCCCTGCTCCAAGTGGCGGCGGTCGAGCTGCCCGATGAAGTCCAGGGTGTCCTTTTGAGCCTCGGGCGGCAGTCCCTCAGGATTATTCAGGTGCAGGATCGGGCTCTCGCCCCCACGAAATACCGTTCCTTGATAAACCGCCGGCAAAAATCCCGCGCTGTAGGCCGGCGGACCGGATTTAGTCGAACCGTCGCTCATTACAACCAGTGCGGGCAAATTCTGGTTCTCGGAGCCGAGCCCATACGTGACCCATGAGCCCAAACAAGGCCGTCCGGGGAAACGCGAGCCAGTATTCATCAAGTAGATGGCCGGCGCGTGGTCGAACTGTTGTGAGTAGCAGCTCTTGATGACGGCGAGATCGTCGGCGTGCTCGCGCACGTGCTGATAGAGCTCCGAGATCATCAATCCGGACTGGCCGCTAGGCTTGAATTCCCAAGGACTGCCCCTCAGAATTGCCTTCGTGGGGTCGTGAATGAAGCTCGTCTTGATGGTTTTGGCGAGCTCCAGCGAAAGGGTTTCGCCGCTGCGCTTCTGCAACTCCGGTTTGTAGTCGAACGTGTCCACGTGGCTGGCGCCGCCGTGCATGAAGAGCTGGATAACGGCCTTCGCCTGCGCAGGCTGATGGGGCGGCTTGACCGCCAGCGGCCCGCTATCGGCGGCAAGCAAATCGGTCAGCGCCAAGCTCCCAAAGCCGAGACCAGTCTTCAGCAAGTAATCGCGTCGAGTCATAGCAATATCCCCTAATCGACGTACAGAAACTCGTTTGAGTTCAGCAGACTACGAGCTAATTGCTTACGTGCTGCTTTATCGTCATCGAAGCGTTCTTTCTGCCGTTTGACGAACGCTTGCGCGGCCCGCAACTCCTCCGTCGAAGGATCGCGGGCGTAGACGGCCTGCCAAGCGGCCCGTACGTCTTCAATCCGCTCGGCCAACGCCGCGGACTGGTCTTCCATGAAGTCGCTGTTCAACAAGGTCAACGACTGCGGAGCCGTTGTGCTGGTGTTGCGTTTTTCCGCGGTCGCCATGCCGTCAGCCCCCGATCCGTGGGTAAGCGAGGAGCAGCAGCGGCGTGGGAAGCGGAGAGTCTAGTAAGCAGG
>JAQCLD010000059.1 GCA_027592785.1 Acidobacteriota bacterium | reverse complement strand
GTCTCGGCCGCGATGCAGTGGGTCTTCGACATTCGCGAAGAAGACATCTACTGGTGCACCGCCGACGTCGGCTGGGTCACCGGACACAGCTACATCGTCTACGGCCCTCTGCTGGCCGGCTCGACGACCGTGATGTACGAAGGCGCTCCCGACTTCCCGCAGTTTGACCGCTTCTGGGAAATCATCGAGAAGTACAAGATCAACATCCTCTACACGTCGCCCACCGCGATCCGCGCCTTCATCAAGTGGGGCGACGAACACCCCGCCAAGCACGACCTCTCGTCCTTGCGCCTGTTGGGTTCCGTCGGCGAGCCCATCAACCCTTCGGCCTGGGAATGGTATTACCGCGTCATCGGCGGCAGCCGCTGTCCGATCGTCGATACCTGGTGGCAAACCGAAACCGGCTCGATCATGATCTCGCCGCTGCCGGGCGCTACGCCGGCCAAACCTGGTTCGGCGACATTTCCCCTGCCTGGCATTCAAGCCGACGTTGTCGACATGCAGGGCAATTCAGTCCCCAACGGCTCCGAAGGCTACCTCGTCGTCCGGCAACCCTGGCCGGCCATGTTCCGAACGCTCTACGGCGACCCAGACCGCTTCAAGCAGACCTACTGGAGCCAGATCCCCGGCTGCTACTTCGTCGGCGACGCCGCGCGCCGCGATGAAGACGGCTACATCTGGGTCCTGGGACGCGTCGATGACGTTATGAACGTCTCCGGCCACCGCCTCTCCACCTCCGAGTTGGAGTCCTCTCTGGTTCGCCATCCATCCGTAGCCGAGGCCGCCGTAATCGGCAAGCCCGACGAACTCACCGGTCAAGCCGTCGTCGCCTTCGTCACGCTCATAGGAGGCATTGAACCTTCGGACGCACTCAACTCCGAGCTGCGTGAATGGGTCGCCCAAGAGATTGGCAAGTTCGCACGTCCTCAGCAAATTCGTTTCAGCGAAGGCCTGCCCAAGACGCGCTCCGGCAAAATCATGCGCCGGCTCCTCCGCGAGATCGTCACCAGCGATAAGGTGACCGGCGACATCACCACTCTCGAAGATCTCTCCGTCATCAACCGCCTCGCCAACGCCCAAGAAGACGAAGACTAGTTCACAATACAACGGAGGTCGACGTCGTGATGCGCCATCTATTACTTGCCGGGTTCTTACTTGTTTTCGCCGAGTTAACGCTGGCTCAACCCCAGGAACCACCGCTGCATCCAGATTCCTTACCCCAAGCAGGTGTACCCAAAGGCAAGGTCCTCGGACCCTTCGAGTGGCGCAGCCAGATCTTCCCTGGCACAGTGCGCCAATATCACCTCTACGTCCCGCAACAGTACGACCCAGCAAAGCCAACCCCGGTCTTTGTCGTCAATGACGGCCTGAGGCTCGCCGAGAATAGCCTCCACGCACCCACCGTCCTCGACAACCTCATCCACCAAGGCAAGGTCCCTGTTCAGATCGGCATCTTCGTTCCGCCCGGCAATGTTCCGCCTGTCAAGGAAGGCGCCTGGGCGCGCGCCAATCGTTCTTTCGAATACGACGGCCTCGGCGACCGCTACGCCCGTTTTCTCATCGAAGAAATCCTGCCAGAAGTTGCCAAGAGCTACAACCTTTCCAACGATCCCAACGACCGCGCTATCGCCGGAACCAGTAGCGGAGCCATTGCCGCCTTTAACGTCGCCTGGGAGCGCCCCGACGCCTTCCGTCGCGTCGTCAGCGGCATCGGTACTTTCGTTTCTTTGCGCGGCGGCGATGCCTTTATCAACTTGATTCGCAAAGCCGAGCCGAAGCCCATCCGCGTCTTCTTACAAGACGGTTCCAACGATCAAGATATCTACGGCGGCAACTGGTGGCTCGCCAACCTTGCCATGCTGTCATCACTTGAGTGGGCCGGCTACGATGTCAACCACTCCTGGGGCGAGGGCGGACACAGTGGTCGCGACGTCGGTCGCATCATGCCCGAAGTCCTCACCTGGTTGTGGCGAGATTATCCTGAGCCGATTAAACGCGGCGTCACCCCCAAGCGGCGCGTCGATGTTGTCGTACCCGGCGAGGATTGGCAACTGGTCAGCGCAGGCCATGAGTTCACCGAAGGACCAGCCGTCAACAATGCCGGTGAGATGTTCTTCACCGACCTGCGCCGCAGCCTCATCCACAAAGTTGGTCTAGACGGCAAAGTGACCTTGTTCGCCGATAAGACCGGCAACGTGAATGGCCTGATGTTTGGCTCCGACGGCCTCTTATACGGCTGTGCCGGCGGCGCCAAACAGATCGTCCGCTACAACACCCAGACCGGGGCCAAAGAAGTCCTCGTCGACGGCGTAGAGTCTAACGACATCGTTGTGCTCGCGGGCGGCGACTACTACTTCACCGATCCGCAGAACAATAAGGTCTGGTACGTCACTGCCGCCGGGCAAGCCCGCACGGTCGACGAAGGCATCAGCCGCCCCAACGGTATCACCGTCACTCCCGACCAAACGTTCCTGTACGTATCCGATACCAACGGACGTTTCGTCTATTCCTTCCAGATCCAGCCCGACGGCTCGCTAGCGCACAAGCAGGAGTTCACGCACCTGCATCTGTCCGATGGCGCACTCAGAAGTCGCGCGGACGGTATCGCTGTCGACAGCACAGGAATGCTCTACGTAACAACTGAGTTGGGAGTGCAGATCGCCGATCCCGACGGCGGTCGCGTTCATCTCATCCTCGAACCGCCCCAGCGAAAGCACATTTCCAACGTCGCCTTCGGCGGCCCCAATCGCGACATTCTCTACGTCACAGTCAGCGACAAAGTCTACAAACGTAAGGTCCAAACCAAGGGCATCGATTCCTGGAAGCCCCCCATCTTCGACCGCATGCCGCGCTTGTGATTCAGGTAAGTTTCCTTAAGGCGAACCCCCGATAGAACACTTTTATTTTTGGGGCTGAATATTGCCTTATTGTGACGTCCCGCCTGCGAACTACTGGATTTCTCATAGCGGTATTTTTATTCGCGGTTCTAGTTCTGCCGATTTCCGTCGCGGCTCAGGAAGAATCAGCCCACGGGGAGGACGGCGCTCCTCTACAAGACGCGTGGGTGATCATCGAACTCTACCTCAAGCCCGGTACGGCTCCAATGATCGACGTGACTATCTGGGATCTCGATCACGACGCAGAGACCATCGGGCGACTCGTATCCAATGCGCTTCCGTGTCCTCAGCCTGAAGTCGTCACGGGAGACGGCGACAGCCAGGAGGGTGCTGACTACTCCGCATATGCGCGATCGTGTGCGTCACGATCAACCACAGTCGACGGCCAGCTAAGCGAAGAATTTGATCTACAGCTGCTTAAGTCAGAGCTGCTTCGTCTCGGGGCCCGAGACGTGTCGCTGGAAGTCATGCGCGGCTCTGGTTACGAGTACGTGCTCACTCCGGTGCTGAATCGCCGTGAGCCAGCGTCTCTTAATCTCGATGGGTCGATCAGCGACATTCCCGACCGACTGGAAATCTCCATGACGCGGCAGCCCTACTCTCTGTTCTATATGGTGATGACGATTGCGGCGGGTCTGTTTGGTTTGTCAATCAGCCTTGCCGTTCTCGGAGTGCTTGCGCTGCGGAGTAGCGAGCGAATGCAGTCTCGATGGGTGGGGGTAGTCAACTGGAGTTGGTTGCAATACGTATTCCTGGGGATCTGGTACTTCGTCGGATATGCGAGCGGATTCCAAAGCGTGGTCGCTGAATCTCTCGCGATGCTGTCTGGTTCCGAACTGCTGATCCAGATTATCCAGAATGGATTCTACCTATGGCCAGTGATCCTGGCCTTGACTTTCCATGTTGCCATCCTACAGCCGCTCGAAACCCGCATGAAGTCGACTCCTTGGAGTTGGAGCGAGCGTGTGCAAACGACATTCTGGACTGCCGTCTCCATCTGGGGGCCTATGCCGATGCTGTTTGTTGCGCTCGGAGGGCTGGGAACGTATGGGCTCCAGACCTTCGCTCAGCTAGGTGCTGCGTGGGCGGCGATTTGTTTTATCGCAGTTCGCCAACTAAAGGGTGTGAACTCTTGTGTCCCATTTGAAGTCAATGACGGTGAGTTGTTGACGCGGACACGAGAGCTAGCAGTGCAAGTAGGCGCTCCGCTTAAGCGGTTGCTCATCATTCCGGCCGACAAGAGCGGAACCGTTAACGCCTTTGCCACATCGAACGGCGACGTCATGCTGAGTGAACGATTGGTTGCTGAGCTAACGCAGAAGGAGGTGGACTCTGTCATCGGTCACGAACTCACGCATCTCAAACTCAAGCATCCCGAAACACTGACGTGGGTTTGGATCGCTTCTTCCGCTGTAGCTCTCGCCCTTTGGTGGCAGCTTCCGGGATGGGGGCTATTGCTTTGGTGGGGTTGGGTGCTGGTGACCGCGTTCGCCAGTCGCATCATCGAGCGGCAAGCAGACAAGGGAGCCATAGACGTCGTCGGCGGCGCCGAGGCATTCGTGACTTCACAAGCCAAGCTGGCCGCGCTGAACCAAATGCCAGAGAAAGTCTCGACGGCACGGGAAGTATGGCAGAGCCATCCGTCAACCCATAAGCGTATAGCTGCCGCCGCGAATTCTGTGGGGATGGGCGATGCCGACGTTCAGGTGCTTTTCAAGAAAGACGAGGTGGACGGCGCCCATTACGAACTTCCGGCGCGTGACGACGAGCAAGTGTTCTCCGTCGAAGCTTACGCGGCTCTTGCAGTTCGGGACTACCTACTCTGCCATGCTGTCGGTGTCGTGCCTTCCCTGCTAGCGGGAGTGGCTGTCTACCTTATCTCGCCGTCGCTCACGGTGGTAGCAACGATCTACGCCCTAGTAGGAACGATGATATGCCTGGCTTGTTTGCTCGACAGCAAGTTGTTGCCTTCTCCGCAACTCCGCGCTATGCAGAGACTCCTTCAGTCCAAGCTTGCTGTGCGTGGTTGGCCTGTTGAGGGCTCCGATAGCTACCTCGCTGGTCTCAGTCCACAGCGCCAGTCGATGTGGTACGGAACACAGAACCACTGGGATGTTGGTTACTTCTTCCTCGCCGAGGATGAGCTGGTCTATGTCGGCGAGCGAGTTGAGTTTCGAATGCGCCGAGATCAGGTGGTAGAAATGGAATTTGAGTCTCCGTCATGGGAGCTAGGCGGCGGCCGCGATGGTGTGCTCCATTGGCGGGATAACGCATCTTCACGGGACGGATGGATTCGTTTCGTTCCCCTGACAGTTGGCTGGGCCGAGCGCAGTGACGAGCAACCGATTATTGCTGGGTTGAAGAAATGGGCTGCGCGCGGCGGTGCGGCACAGATGCCTGCCATGTCAGCCGCTCTTGGGCTTCCTGAAGACTACGACCCAACCGGAACCCCGCGCGGAGAGGCCGGCTCCCTTACGGGCACACTTCGAATCCTAGCCGTCAGCGCGGCCGCTAGCGCGGCCGCCGCAGCAACGCTCATCCCCGGTTCCTTCGGCGGAAGTTTTTTGGATAGTATCGGCTGGCACGTTGTGGCGCTAACGTTTGTTGGCCAGGCGAGCGCCTTCCTTACGTATGAAATTGCTCGTCGCCGCGGCGCAACGGCGAACGCTTTCCCGGACGAGGTCATCGGTGAGCCCGGCATTGCGGTTACGAAGTCGATGGCTGCGAGAAGAAGTCCCTAACCAATCGGCGAAGTACCGGCAACGAACCGATCACGGCGATCAAGTTCGGCACAGCCATCAATCCGTTTAACGTATCGGATACGTCCCAAATCAGGTGCAGCGCCCCGGTTGCGCCCAGATAGACGAAAATGCACCACAGCAGCCGGTACGGCAGACTTGCCGCCGTTCCAAACAAGTAGTTCACCGCCGTCTCGCCGTAATAGGCCCACCCGACAATCGTCGAAAACGAGAACAGAATTAATCCGATGCTGACCACAAGACCGCCCCAGACACCGGGTAGCCCAATCTCAAACGCCTTCATCGAGAGCGCCGCACCCGTCGCGCCTTCCGTCCATGCGCCCGTCGTGAGAATCACCAGCCCCGTCAGCAAGCAAACCACAATCGTGTCCACAAAGACTTCAAAAATTCCATAACACGCCTGCCGCACCGGATGATCGGTGACCGCCGACGCATGCACGATCGGCGCCGACCCCAATCCCGCTTCGTTGGAAAACAGACCGCGAGCGATTCCAAAGCGAACCGCCTGGCCGACCGCCGCGCCGGCAAAGCCGCCCACTGCCGCATGACCTTCAAACGCGGAACTCGCCACGAGCTGAATCGCCCCCGGGATCTCTCCGGCGAATCTAAACACGATAATCAGCGCGCCGCCGATATAGATCGCGCACATCGCCGGGATCATGATCTGCGTCACTTCGACGATCCGCTTGATACCACCGAGAATGACCACAGCCGTAATGATTGCCAGAACAATCCCCGTCGTTACCGTGGGGATTCCAAAGCTGGACCGAGCGGCGTCGGCGACCGAATTCGCCTGCACCATGTTGCCGATTCCCAATGCCGCCAAGCCAGTCAGCGCGGCGAATACCGCTCCCAACCACGGCAGACCCAGGCCGCGAGACAGAATGTACATCGCGCCGCCGCGCATCACTCCGCGTTCATCTTCTTCGCGGTAATTCAGGGCGACCGTGATCTCCGCAAACTTCGTCGCCATGCCCAATACGCCCGACACGAGCAGCCAAAAAAGCGCTCCGGGGCCGCCTAGGCTGATTGCCGTCGCGACTCCCGCGATATTGCCGACGCCCACCGTCGACGCCAGCGCCGTCGCCAAGGCCTGGAACGAAGTGACCGTCCCTTCGCCCGCGGGCTTCGGTCCCCTGCCGAATACCGTCCGCATCGCGAAAGCAAGCTTGGCAAACTGCACGCCGCCCGTCGCGAACGTGAACAATACTCCCGCCCCCATGAGCAGAATCATCATGGGCGGCCCCCAAACGAGGCTGTTCAACTGGCTTTGCCATTCGGTGAAGGTTTCCATAACCAAATTAGGGGCTAGTTTAGCGAATTGTCCTCAAGCTCGACCTCATCCCCGAGCCATGCGTCTACCGACTCCGCTGCCGACCCTTGGCGAACCGATACTTCCAAGAAGCCCGCGCTCCCCGCGATCAAAAACGGCTCATGGTCCTCGATGTCGTCGTACGCCTCGGCCAGCCGGGTGATGTCAGCCTCGCCCACACGCAACACAAAGTCGCCTTCGAGCGATGTCAATAACTCTGGCCGCAGGCTTGTGACCAAATTTCCAAAGCGATCCACGTTCAGCACGCGACCGCGCCAACGCCCCGAAGTCCGCCGTTCCGGCTCCAGCGACCGCAGCAGAACATAATCCTCGACCAGGCTGCCCCACGACGCAGGATCCTCGCCCATCGCCATCCTGGCCCCTAAGGGCGCGAAAATATCTCGCCCGTGGAAGGTCTGGCTCATCGGCGGCCCCAACACTTGTTCGAATTCCACCGTATGGACCTTCGTCGGCGTGTCCCAGGTGACGTGCGACAGCAAGCCGTTGTCCGGCGCCACAAAATAGTGCCCACTCGTCCGGGCCGTCAGGCATTGCCGTGCTGTCCCAACACCCGGGTCGACCACGGCGACATGAACGGTTCCCGCAGGAAACGCTGTATACGCCTGCGCCAAGAAAAAAGCGCCATGTTCGATCTGGTACGGTTCCACGCCGTGGGTGATATCCACGATCGTCGCGGCCGGGTAGGTCGCCAGAATCACTCCTTTCATAACGCCGACATAGTGATCGGCTAGACCAAAATCGGTCGTCAACGTGATGATGCCGCTGGGCTTGAGACGCTCCACGATAGAATCAATACTGGCAGGGAGTTCGCTTGCAGCGCCACTACTTCGATCACAATGCAACAACGCCGATCGACCCTCAGGTCCTCGACGCCATGATGCCTGCCCTGCGCGAAGTCAGCGGCAACGCGTCCAGCATTCACAGTTTTGGTCAGGATGCCCGTCTCCTGGTCGAGTCGGCGCGGCTCCAGGCAGCCGACTTCCTCCGCTGCGAGCCCAAAGAAGTCGTCTTTACGAGCGGCGGAACCGAGTCCGACAATCTAGCGATTCTCGGCGCTGTCCGTGCCGCTGCCGGCGACCGCAAGCACGTCGTCACCACAGCCATCGAGCACCCAGCTGTACTGCAGACATGCGGCCAGCTCGAGCGTGAAGGCGTGACAGTGGACTATCTGCCCGTCGGTCCCAGCGGCGTGGTCGATATCGCCGACGTCAGCGCTGCCTTGCGGCCCGAAACAGTCCTTGTTTCCGTCATGCACGCCAATAACGAACTTGGCACGATTCAACCGATCGCCGAGATCGCCGCCACGGCACACGCCGTCGGCGCTCTGTTCCACGCAGATGCAGTCCAAAGTGCGGGGAAGCTTCCCCTCGATGTCGATACACTCGGCGTAGATCTGCTGACCATCAGCGGCCACAAGATCTATGCCCCCAAAGGCGTCGGAGCCCTCTATGTCCGCAAGGGCGTCGAAATCGAAAGCATCCAGTTCGGCGGCCGTCACGAGCGCGCCCGTCGGCCCGGTACAGAGAACGTCCCTGGCATTGTGGGCCTCGGCGCCGCCTGCGAACTGGCGTCGCAACGGCTCGCAGTGGAATCAGCCCGGCAAGCAGCGTTGCGTGATCGTCTCGAGCAGGCGATCCTCAGCCAAATCGCCAACACCTGGGTGAACGCCGCCGGCAGTCCCCGTACCCCCAACACGACGAATATCGGCTTCGGCGGCATCGAGGGCGAGCCGTTGCTGATCTCGCTTGACCTCAAAGGCTTCGCCGTCTCCAGCGGCGCGGCCTGCTCCAGCGGGGCTGTTGAGCCCTCGCACGTGCTCCTCGCCATTGGCCTGTCCCGCGAGCAAGCCCGCTCCTGCCTGCGTCTCTCGATCGGTTGCGGAACCGCCGCGGAGGATGTCGATCGCTTCCTTGCTGTCCTGCCGGCAGTCGTTGAAAGACTGCGCGCGCTAGCCCCCGCCGGGCGATAACCATATGGCCGAAGAACTCATCGCAGTAGCCATGAGCGGCGGAGTCGATAGCTCCGTCGTTGCGGCCCTGCTCCATTCCGAGCAGCGGCCCGTCGTCGGGATGACCATGCAGCTGTGGAACCAACAGCGCATTCCCGAGCTCATCCCCGAGGGCGGCGCCTCAGGACGCTGCTGCTCGCTCGACGACGTCTACGATGCCCGCCGCGTCGCGCAGTCCGTCGGCATCCCTTTTTATGTAGTCAACTTCGAAGATCGCTTCGAGCAAGAGGTTGTGGCGCCCTTCGTCGCCGACTACGTCTCCGGACGCACGCCCATCCCCTGCACGATCTGCAACAACCTCATCAAGTTCGACCAGTTCCTCGATATGGCCAAGCAGGTCGGGGCCGAAACCATCGCCACCGGCCACTACGCCCGCATCGAGCAAGACGCCTCCACCGGCCGCTGGCTGCTGCGCAAGGGCGTCGACGAAAGCCGCGACCAGTCCTACTTCCTATTCGGGCTCACCCAAGACCAGCTCTCGCGCTCCTCCTTCCCCCTTGGCGGTATGCAGAAGGACGAAGTTCGCGCCCTGGCCAAAAAGCTCAACGTGCCGGTCGCCGACAAGGGTGAGAGTCGCGAAATCTGCTTCGTCCCCAACGGCGATTACGCTCAGTTCGTCGAGAAGTATCTCGAGCAGAAGGGCGGGGAAGCCGTCTCTCAGGGGGTTGTCGTCGACTCTGAAGGCAGGGCGCTCGCCGAGCACGGCGGAGTTCACCGCTTTACCGTCGGCCAGCGCAAGGGCCTCGGCGTGGCCCTCGGTAAGCCGGCCTACGTCACCGAGATTCGGCCCGCCACCGGCGAAGTCGTCGTCGGCTCCAAGGAAGCTCTCAACAAGACCATCTTTGAAGTCGACCGCCTCAACTGGATCTCCATCGCTCAACTCGACGCTCCTCTGCGCGTTGAAGCCAAGATCCGCTATCAGTTCCGGCCGCGCTCGGCGACCATCCGGCCGTCCGACACCCCAGGCCGCGTGGTCGTCGAGTTCGACGCCGCCCAGATCGCCATCACCCCCGGCCAAGCTGCGGTCTTCTACCACGGCGATGTCGTCGTCGGCGGCGGCTGGATTGTCTAGCCGCTTGAACGCCCGAGTATAGTATTGGCATGGGGAAGTCGCTGTTGCTGCTGGGCTGGCTTCTTGTCCCCAGCCTTGCGCTTTCCCAGATCCCTTCTCCGGAGTCGCATTTTGGCTTTCCAATGGGAGCCGACCGACGTCTCGTCGGCTGGCCTTCCGTCGTCTCCTACTACCAGGAGTTGGCCGACAAGAGCCTGGCGGTCCGTTACGAAGAGATCGGCCGCACCACCGAGGACCGCCCCTTCGCCGTCGTCACTGTTTCTTCGCCCGAAAACTTATCCCAGCTAGGTCGCTACCGCCGTCTCCAAGAGCGTCTCGCCGATCCGCGCCTGACGACGCCCGCGCAAGCTGAGTTCCTGATACCGCGCGGCAAGCCTGTCGTTCTGATCACCTGCTCCATCCACTCCACCGAAGTCGCCTCCACCATGACCGCCATGGAGTACGTCCATGATCTGATCACCCAAGACACTCCGCGGAACCGCAAGATTCTCGACGGTGTCATCATCCTGCTCGTCCCATCCCTGAATCCCGACGGCGTCGACAAGGTCAAGACTTGGTACGACCGCTGGGTCGGCACGCGATACGAAGGCGCGCCAATGGTCGATCTCTATCAGCTCTTCGCCGACCACGACAATAACCGCGACTGGTACGCCTTCACCCAAAAAGAAACGCGTCTCGCCGTCGAGAAGATCCACAACGTCTGGCACCCGCAAGTCGTCTACGACGTGCACCAGATGGCCTCTAGCGGCGCACGCATGTTCGTGCCGCCCTGGGCTGATCCCATCGACCCCAATATCGATCCGTTGATCGCCCAGCAGGCCAACGCTTTCGGCGCAGCCATGGCCGCCGACCTCACCGCGGCGGGTAAGACCGGCGTCGTCGTCAACGGCATCTACGACTACTTCACGCCCGCCCGCCACTACCAGAGCTATCACGGCGGCATACGTCTGTTAAGCGAATCCGCTTCCGTGCGATACGCCACACCCATCGAGACCGCCTTTTCGTCCCTGCAAACCGGCGGTCGCGGCTACAACGCCCAGCGCTCCAGTTGGAACTTCCTCGAACCCTGGCCCGGCGGTAAGTGGACACTGCGCGACATCGTCGACTATCAGCTCGTCGCCTTCGAGTCGGTCCTCTACACTTCCGCACTCCGCGGCGACGAACTGTTGCGCAACTTCTATCGAGTGAGCCGGCGCGCGCTCCAGCAAAATGATCCTTTTGCCTTTGTGCTGGCCAAGCAGCAGCATGACCCCAACGCTCTTGCCAGATTGATCGAAACCCTCCAGTTCGGCATGGTCGAGGTTTCCACCGCGCGCAACAGCTTCCGGGCCGCCGGACGCCAGTTCGCCGCCGGCGACTACGTCATACGCATGGACCAGCCCTACTCGTCCTTCGCCAAGACCTTGCTCGAACCCCAAATCTACCCGGAGCAAAGGCAGTACCCCGGTGGTCCTCCCCGGCGGCCCTACGATGTCACCGCTCACTCATTGCCTTTGCTCATGGGCGTCGACGTAGTTCAAGTCGACAATCCGCTCAGCGTTTCCCTTGCGGCACTGCCTAAGCTGATTCCCGCTGCCGGGCAAGTCGGCTCCGGGCAAGCGCTTAGCTTTTCTCCCGCCTACGGCAACTCCTGGATCGCGGTGAACCGCTTCTTGAGCGCCGGCAAACAAGTGTTTCGAGACGAGACGAATGGTCGCTTCTTCATACGAACTGGCGGCCCGGAATCTCAAGACGAGATCCAGCAACTTGCCCGCGAACTGAGCTTGGACTTCTCTCCCGCGCCCACCGCGCTCGACGCCTATCGGCTTCTTCGGCGACCTCGCATCGGAATCTACAAGGGCTTCGTGCCGATGGCCGACGAAGGCTGGACGCGCTGGCTGCTTGAGCAATACGAATTCGCCTACGACTCCATCAGCAACGCACGCCTTGCCAGCGGCAATCTCTCCGGCGCCTACGACGTCATCATCCTTCCCGACGCGCCGCCTGGCGTTCTCCATGCCGGCTACGTCGAAGGCGCCAGCTATGACGGGGCCCTCGCGCCGCCTGCCTACACCGGAGGCATCGGCGAACGCGGTGCCGTTGCGCTGAGGACATTCGTCCGCGGAGGCGGCACCGTCGTCGCCTTCAATGCCGCATCGTCTTACGCCATCGATCGGCTAACAGCGCCCGTCGAAGACGTCGTGCGCGACGTCAACGATCGCCGTTTCTACGCACCCGGCGCGCTGCTCAACGCCGATATCGAGACGACCAATCCTCTGTCGTTCGGTATGCGTCCCCGTGAGGCTCTCTGGTTCGAATCCGGCCCCGTCTTTCGCCGCTCCAATGTCGGCGACTCCCAAGTGCACGTGGTTGCTAAGTACCCCGCATCGAAGATCCTGGCTTCCGGATGGTTGCTGGGCGAAGAGTACATCGCCAACCGCTCCGCCGTCGTCGACGTCGAGTTCGGCCAGGGCCATTTCGTCCTCTTCGGCGTCCGCCCTCAATACCGCGGCCAATCCAACGCCGCCTTCAAGATGGTCTTCAACTCCCTCTTCTATTGGTAGTGGGCCCCCCTGAGATTCTTCCGGGCGTTCCACCGCGCTCGCCGTATTCCTATTGACAATCTATAAGAGTCAGGCTATCGTCTTATAGATCTCCAATAGAAGACCGGTGTCCAAAGATAAAGCCGACGTCCTCCAGGGCACCCTCAATCTACTCGTTCTCAAGACGATCGAAGACCTTGGGCCGATCCACGGCTGGGGCATCGCCAAGCGCATTGAGCGAGTCTCCCGAGACCTCCTCGACGTCCCCTACGGCACGCTCTACCCTTCGCTGATGAAGCTTGAGCAGCAAGGTTGGATCTCCTCGGAGTGGGGCGTCTCCGACAACAACCGCCGCGCCCGCTTCTACTCCTTAACTAGGCCAGGCCGCAAACAGCTCCAGCGCGAAGCGCAGAACTGGGAGCAGATGGCCGCCTTCATCGCCCGCCTGCTTCAAGGCGCGCAATAGCGAGGACTCCATGGCAGCCCTCAAGTCCGTATTCGCCCGCATCGCCGCCCTGTTCCACAAGGGTGAACTCGACACGCGCATCGACGACGAAATGCTCTTCCATCTCGAGATGCAAATCGAAGAGAATGTCCGCCGCGGCATGACGCCTCAAGAAGCCCACCGCCAAGCGCGCATCGCCAGCGGCGGTCTCGAACAAGCCAAAGAACGCCACCGGGACGCCCGCGGCCTCCCCTTCATTGAAAGTCTCTTCCAAGATATTCGCCACTCCATTCGTCGATTGCGCCAGTCGCCAGGCTTCACCGCCGTGGCTGTGCTGACCCTGGCCCTCGGTCTCAGCGTCAACGCGACGATCTTCGGACTCATCAGCTCCATCTTTCTGCGGCCATTGCCCGTCAAGGGTGCTGACAGTCTCGTGCTGGTTGTTCAGCAGTACAGCAACCTAGATCTGCGCAGCGGCATGGCTTGGAGCGACTATCGCGATTACCAGGAGCAAATCAGCGAGTTCAGCGATGTCCTTGCGCTCAACTTCCGCCCCGCAAACCTGAGCGTCGAAGGCCATTCGCCGGATCGAACCTGGATCGAAGCCGTCAGCGGCAACTACTTCTCGATGCTGGGAGTCACGCCGCTGGCTGGCCGTTTCTTTCTGCCCGGAGAGGTCGAGCAGCCGAACGCCGACCCGATAGCGATCCTAGGCTACGACTACTGGCGGACTCGTCTCGGCGCTGACCTAGGCGTCATCGGACAACCGATCGTCGTCAACGGACATCCCCTCACGGTTGTCGGCATAGCGCCCGAGGAATTCTCCAGCGTCCAATGGTCCATGGCCCCAAGAGCTTTCGTGCCGGCTACGATGACGCCGGAACTCTACGCAGACGCCTCCATCCTAGAGCGGCGGAACTCGGGCGCGTTCAAAGTACTGGCACAGCTCAGATCTGGCGTCAGCGTTAGCCAGGCGAGCGTCGCAGTGCAGGCGATCGGGCGGCGCCTTGCCGAGGAATATCGCCCGGACAGTCAGGCGCAGGTATTCGTGCAACCGGAGCGTATGAGCAGGCCGGAGCCTAGCGTCAGCCGCTTCCTACCGTTCGCCGCTGCGGTCTTTGCTGTGTTGGCTTGTCTAGTTTTGTTCACATCCTGCGCCAACGTCGCGAATCTCATGTTCGCCAGGGCCGCCGCCCGCCAAAACGAAATCAGCACCCGCCGCGCCCTGGGAGCGAAGCGAGCGAGGCTGATCCGACAACTGCTGACTGAAAGCGCCGTTCTCGCCGTGATGGCCGGCATCGTAGGCCTGCTGCTGTCCTACGGAACGGGAATCCTGTTGGCCCACATGACCGCTTCGACGAGCGACATACCCGTGCGCCCTGACCAGCGTTGGGATTGGCTGCCGCTGGTCGCGACGCTGGTGGTCTCGATCCTCGCCGGCGGACTTACCGGGCTCTTCCCCGCACTACGCGCGACCCGGGGAGATCTCATCGCGGCCATGAAAGCGGGTGCGTCGGGCGTCGGCCGCCAACGTCAACGTTTCCGCAGCGCTCTCGTACTCGGACAAGTCGCGATGAGTGTGGAGGTTCTGGCCAGCGGCGCATTGTTTGTTCGCAGCCTGATCGAGTTCAGCTCGACCGATCTCGGCTTCCGCTCCGAACGTCTGCTGATGGCGTCGGTCGACCTTGACCTGCAGGGATATGGCCGTGAACAAGGCCTTCGGACGTTAGAACGAATGGTCGACCAAGCGCAGGCGTTGCCCGGCGTCGAGTCCGCCTCGATCGCAGCGAGTCTCCCCTTCGACAACTACATGATCACTCGCGCCGTCGCCCTAGGGGCCACGGCTGGGGCCAAAGACGACACCCTGCAGATCGGAGTGAACCTGGTCGATCCCTCCTACCTAGATGCCCTAGGCGTGACGCTCCTGGCCGGTCGCTCCATCACCAAGCAAGATGAACGCTCAACCCGTCCAGTGGCTGTCGTCAACGAAACCTTCGCGCAGCGCCTTTGGCCCAGCCAAGATCCTATAGGCAAATCCTTCCGCTGGCAGTCGGGCGGGGAGCCGATAGAAGTAATCGGCGTCGCCCGCAACGGAAAATACCAGCTCCTTGGCGAGTCGCCCCGGCCCTTCGCCTACCTGCCGATCGCTCAGCAATACAGCGGCATGGCGACGCTTCATGTGCGTGCGCAAATGGATGACCCTCTCGCTCTGGCGGCTGCCGTCCGCGAACTTATCCGCAGCCTAGACCCGGACCTGCCCGTATTCAACGTTCGGAGCATGGATGAGCACTTGCGCAGCAGCGCTTTCGGTTTCCTGCCGCTACGGATTGGCGCCGCGCTGGCGGGAGCGCAAGGCCTAATCGCCTTGTTCCTAGCCGTGCTGGGCGTCTACGGCGTAGTCGCCTCTTCGATTGCGCAAAAGACCCGAGACATTGGAATCCGCATCGCGATGGGCGCACATAAGATCGACGTGTTTCGCGTTGTCGCCCGGTCCGGCTTGCGCCCGGCCCTCATTGGCCTGACGCTGGGGATCATCATGTCCTTCGCTCTAGCGCGACTCTTGCGCGCCTTGCTCTACGGGCTCGATCCGTTAAGCGTGCCGATGTTCCTGGCCGTCTTTGTTTTAGTGCTCGCCGTCGCGCTGCTTGCCTGTTGGCTCCCTGCACGCCGCGCCCTAAAAATGGATCCCATGACCGCCTTGCGACACGAATAGGCCGCTTACTTCGCCGCGAACAACAACTGCAAGTAATTCCGGAACTGCCCCGACTGCCGCACCAACAGCTTCGAGTCCTGGTAGACCCGGCCCAGCAGCAGTGCGCCTTCAATGACGCACATAGCTGCTTCGGTCAACTCGCTGGCCGTCGCCTGCATCCGCGGTTCTCGCCAGGCAATCAGCTTCTCGAACTTGCGCTCAAACAACGCACCCCATTCGGTCAGCTCGTTTTGCACTTGCGCGTTCAGCGCATCGCTGAACTCGCCGCTTTGGTATGCGTAGGAAGCGAACATGCAGCCCGGCAGGGGATCTTCGGCGCCGTCCACGAACTCTTCGAAGAACTTAAAAAAAAGCAGGATGTCCTGCAGCGGATCGTCCGCCAAAGCGCTCGCTCTCTCCGCCCACTGCTCAAACAGCATCTGCTCTTGCCGCGAGAACCGTTCGATGATCCCCTGCGCCAAGTCGGCCTTGCTCTTGAAGTGGTAAAAGAAGGCCCCCTTCGTCAGCCCGACCTTCTCGATGATCTCGTCCAGCGACGTGCCGGCGTAGCCCCTCTCGAAGACCAGTCCCTCAGCTGCCGCCAGAATCCGCTCCTTGGTTGCTTCGCCTCTCGTTGCCATATCTATAAGTATACAGACTAGATGGTATGTGTCTAGATGTCTGTAACCAGAGGACTTGAAAAAGAACGTTTCATTTTTCTCTTGACTAGAAACAGACTAGTTGGTATAAAGTTACCAACCGGTCGGTAAACATCACGGCTGGAGAATGAAAAAGGAGATTCAACACCATGCTCACCAACACCGTAGAAACCGACCAAATGGTCAACGGAATCAACGTCGATGACGTTCTCGGTCTGATTGGCGCCGTTCAAAACGATCCCGAGGCTGGCGCCACACGCTGGAGCGTTTCCAGCGCCTGGCTCGGCGGCACGCGCAACCGAGCCACCATCCGCTCGTTCCACCTCGGCGGCAAAGAACACATGCGCCCCTTCACAATGGATGTCGACGAGCCGCTCCAGTTAGGCGGAACCAACACCCAACCCAACCCCCAGGAATACTTGCTGGCCGCCCTCAACGCCTGCATGATCGTCGGCTACGCCGCGCTCTGTTCGCTTGAAGGCATCACCCTCGACAAGCTAGAAATCGTGACCAGCGGCAACATCGACCTGCGCGGCTTCCTCGGCATCGACCCCGACGTCAACCCCGGCTACGACTCGCTGACCTATACCGTCACCATAAAGGGCGACGCGACTCCCGAACAGTTCGAGAAAGTTCACAAGATGGTCCAAGCCACTTCGCCGAACTTCGCCAACATCTCCCGAGCCGGTGCGCTCAATCCGACTCTGGTGGTCGAGTGATCCCAACAGAAAATGGCCGCGCGGATTCCCTATCCACGCGGCCATTTAGTTTTCGATGAGGGTTTAACTCGTGCGCCGCAGGGCCATGATCGTCATGTCGTCAAACTGCGGCTCGGCCCCACAGAAGATTCTAACTTCCTCACTGAGAGTCTCGAGGATCTGCTGAGCCGACTGATCGCCCACGCCGCGAGCGACTTCCAATAATCGATCCTCGCCAAACTCTTCCAACGCCGGATTGATCGCCTCGCTAAATCCGTCCGTGTAGATCACCAATAAATCGCCTACCTCTAGGTTCACCGTCGATTCCTCAAACTTGAAATTAGGCAGCACACCCAGCACGGGGCCGCCCGACTCCAGCAATCTCGCTTCGCCCTTTTTTGGGATCAAGAACGGCGGATTGTGTCCTGCGTTGGAGTAGCGCAACCGATGGTTGTCCGCATCCAAAGCCGCATAGAACATCGTCACGAACTTGTCCGCAGGCGTACTGTGATGAATCAAGCGGTTCGAGACCTCTAGTCGTTCGGCCATCGACGAATCCACCAAACTCTGCCCGCGAATCTTCGCCTGCACCACCGCCATGAGCAGCGCGGCAGTAATTCCCTTGCCGGAAACGTCCGCGACACACAACCCAGTCATCCCATCCGTCATCGAAATAAAATCGAAATAATCGCCGCCCACCTGTCTCGCAGCCAACGACATTCCGGCAATGTCATACCCAGGGATCGATGGCGCCTCGGTCGGCAACAGTCGCTGTTGAATCGTCCGCGCTGTCTCTAATTCTTGTTCTACCCTGTGCAGCGCTTGTTCTTCCTCATACAAGCGAGCATGTTCCACTACCTGGGCCGACTGCGCCGCGATAATCGTCAGCAAGCGCTCATCTTCTTTGCTGAACGACTCGCCCTTGCGTTTATTGAAAACACTGAGCACACCGATCAGCCGACCCTTGGCCTTCAACGGCGCGCAAATCAGCGATCTCACGGTGCCGGCCGCCGCGGACTGAAACCGCGCGTCGCTCGCCAAATCATTGACCAGCAACGACGCTTGATTCTTCATCATCCAGCCGGTCAGTTGGTCGTTGAGACGAAAATCGACACCCGAATAATCGGAGCGCGCCTTGCGGATCATCGTCTTCAGCGGTGCGGCGTCTTTGCCATCATCGAGCAGCATCACCGCGCCCTGCTCTACGTGCAAGTGCTTCACGCACTCCTGCACGACCAAGTCGATAATCTCGTCCAAGGTCGACGTGGATGCGACCGCCACTGCAACTTGGTTAAGGATCGAAAGCTCCTCAACCGCTCCTCGCAGCCGTGCGTTCTCACCCTCTAACTGCTTCAAACGAGCTTCCAGATCCATAACGAGCGCCATCACGAAGTTAGAGCGCGGAACCCCCACAAGTCAACGCGACGTTAATTTATCAGTAATCGAAGTCACCCTTTCTGGGGCCTTCTCCAAGCCGTCAAACCTTTCCCCTCCGCACAAATCTCCGCGACCCGAGCCCAGGCGGGCCTCACCGCAGCCCATCCGAGCCGCCAAGCTTTAGCTGGCGGTCTCCCGCGTCAGCGTCCTCCTCCATCCGAACCCCAAACGCCAGTGAGGGGCCTGTTTGCCCCCTTACACCCTCCGTCGCCGCCCCGAAGGGCGAAGGCCGGCCAGGCGCCGCGCTAGCGGTCTTCCGCGCTACAATTCCCGTGTCTTGCACATAGGCTCCACCATCAGCCACTACAAGATCGTCGCCAATCTCGGCGAAGGCGGCATGGGCGTCGTCTACAAAGCCGAGGACACCAAACTCGAACGCACCGTCGCCCTCAAATTCCTAGCCGACCACTTACTCAGCGACCAAGAAGCCAAAGAACGCTTTCTACGCGAAGCCAAAGCCGCAGCGGCCCTGCACCACCCGAACGTCTGCCCCGTCCACGAGATCGATGAGGTAGATGGCAAAACCTTCCTGGCCATGGCCTTCCTCGAAGGCGAGTCGCTCGAAGAGCGCATCGCCCAAGGCCCGCTTTCGATCAAGGACGCCCTCGACATCGCCCGCCAGGTCGCAGACGGCCTCGAAGCCGCGCACGAAAAAGGCATCGTCCATCGCGACATCAAGCCGGCCAACATCATGGTCGACGCCAAAGGCCACGCCACCATCATGGACTTCGGCCTGGCCCGACTGACCGAAGCCTCGCGTCTCACGAAAGTCGACACCGCCATGGGCACCGTCGCTTACATGTCCCCCGAACAAGCGCAAGGCATGGAGGTCGATCACCGCTCCGACATCTGGGCCCTCGGCTGCGTGCTCTACGAGATGGTCTCCGGCCAACGGCCCTTCTTAGGCCAATACGATCAAGCCTTGCTCTACGAAATCGTCCACGAAGAAGCGGCGCCGCTCACTTCCATCCGCGCCGGCGTGCCAATGGAGTTGGAATTCATCGTCGGCGAATGCCTCGCCAAAGACCGCGACGACCGCACCAGCGCCGCCCAAGACCTAGCCCGCAAACTGCGCACCCTCGCCGAGAAGCTCAAATCCGGCCACTCGACAATCTTAAGAACGGCACAGATGACCGGCGCCGTCCCCGCCATGGCGGGCCAGACGCTCAACCCCGCTGCAACGCTGCCGCCCGACGCCGTGGTCATGCCGAAGCACAGGCTCCAGACAATCTACGGACTAGCTGCGGCGGCGTTACTGACAGCGATCGTCTTGGCCGTCATGCATTTCTCGGAGACGACACCCGGGAAGCCGGTGACCCGCTTCTCGTTTACACATGAGGGCATTGGCAGGACGAGCATATCGCCAGACGGCAAGTACATACTCTTCGCGGCTGAGGCCGGCGCTGATCGCAGCCTTTGGCTACGCTCGCTCAGTGACGAATCTCCGCGCCGATTGGCGGGAACGGAAGGAGCGATAGACGGATTTTGGTCGCCAGACAGCTCGTCGATCGGATTTGGAGTCGTCGGACAAAGCTACGAGCTGAAGCGCGTCTCGATCTCCGGCGGTATTCCGGTCGCGCTTTCGGAATTGCCGGACCGAGGCGTCTTCGCTTTCGAGGGGGGTACATGGAGCCCCGATGGCGAGCGTATCGTGTTTTCGTCAGGCCATCTGCTGTACGAGATCGCCGCACGGGGTGGGCAGCCGCAGTTGCTGCTTGACCTAAGAGGCGGTCCTCGTCCCAATGCCAGTAGCCCTCATTTCTTGCCTGCCGGGAGCGGGCCTCCGGGACTTGTCTTCCGAGCGGCGTCCCGCCCGACTGATCGATGGGTTGCCGTGTTGAACTTAGAGACCGGCGACTGGCGTGAACTTGGGCCCGGCGACAATCCGGTCTACTCGTTAGGGGGCTACTTGATCCACGGGGCCGGTACGACCGCTGAATCGGGACTGTGGGCTCGGCCGTTTTCCCTGAAGACCCTAGAGCCGACAGCGGACGCATTTCCCATCAGCACGGTAGGTTTTGCCGCCACGGTCTCATATGACGGTACCTTGGCGTATCGCAGCTCAGGGGGCGTACGCGCTGTGGAACGGGCGCTCGTCTGGAGGGATCGCGCTGGCCAGACCCTGCAGACCGTTGGTCAACCGCTCGAAATGGCCGAAATTGAACTCTCGCCCGACGGTCAGCGGGTTGCGGTGAGGTCTGTTGAGAGTGGGGGCAATGACATATGGATTCAGGATCTAATTCGATCCACCAAGACTCGGTTAACCTTTGACGACGGCCCTGAAACCAGTCCGACGTGGTCGCCCTCGGGTAGAGAGATCGCTTACCGCAAGGGAAACAGCTTGCTGAGCAAGGCGGCGGACGGAACCGGTGAGGCTGTTGTGCTGGTGGAAGACGAGGAGCCTGTGCGCGAACCTGACTGGTCGCATGACGGTCGATACCTGGTCTACGTCGCGGAAGTCCCGGGGCTAGATATCCACTATCTTGAAATCCAAGCGAATGGCGGAACTTCGAAGCCCGTGATCTTCGTCGCCACTGCCGCGAACGAGGATGATCCGAAGCTCTCGTCCGACGGCCGTTTTCTGGCCTACGTGTCTGACGAATCGGGACGTGCGGAGGTCTATGTGCGTCCATTCCCTGAGGGCGCCGGCAAGTGGCAGGTGTCGGCCAACGGCGGATTGCTGCCCCGCTGGCGCGGCGACGGATCTGAGTTGTTCTACTTGGAGGGCTCTAGACTGATGGCCGTTACCGTTTCAAGCGACCAAAGCTTTACGCTGGGCCAGCCCCGAATGCTCTTTCAGTCACCCGATTTGGGCTTTGGCGGCAGCCTTAGTTATGACGTCTCAGCCGATGGCCAGCGATTCATTATGACCACGCCGATCGGAGGAGGCGGCGAACAATCCACACCGCCCACAATCATGGTCGTCCAAAACTGGTACGAAGAGTTCCGCGACCGCCAACAGTAAAGGCCGCGTACGGTCGTAACCCCACGCGGCCATTGAATCTGCCTGCGAATTGAGTCTTACGAAAAGCTCAAAATCGCGTCCGCTTCGTTCGTCGACACTTCGAACACCGTGTAAAGTTTCGTGATCTGCAGCAGGTCTTGTACCTTCTTCTGCAGGTTCAACAGCTTTACACTGGCGCCCTGGCTCGACGCCGTGCTGAAGCTCGATACGAGCTCGCCCAGTCCGGAACTGTCGATGTAGCTCACTTCGCCGAGGTTCAACAGGATCTTCTTGTTTCCCTGAGCCAACAGGTCGCGAACCGCCTTGCGCAGCTTGCCGGAAGACTCGTCTCCCAACGTAATCCGACCACCGAGGTCGACGATTACGACTCCATCTACTTCGCGCGTATCAACGCTCAAACTCATTTCAACTCCTCCTTACTGCCCTTCTTCTTCCGTTGCCGGACCGTGCAAGACCAATACGACTTCCGTCCCGCTCGGCGATGCGTTTCGTACATCCACCTCGTCCACGAGCGCGCGCATCATCAGCAGACCTCGTCCGGACGCTTTCAATAAATTCTCAACCGACGTCGGATCGGCAACCTCACCTGGGTCAAATCCCTCTCCTTCGTCCCGCACCTTGACGACCAGTCGGCCGTCGTTCATTTCGACGCTAAAGTGAACAGACTTTTCCGCACTGTAAGCGTTTCCATGTGTAACCGCGTTGGCTGCAGCTTCGCGCACTGCCATGCCCAGCCGGTCGACTTGCTCTTCTCCGTAGCCTCCCTCGCGGGCGAGGCCCTTGGCGCAAAGCTCCGCGGCGTCAACGGTGCTGATCACGCTGTCCAGTCGCAATTCCAACCGCCTGCACTCACCCATTGATCAAAATGTAGCGCGCCGCCCGGCCCGAAACGGCGTGGACAGCGAAGTCGCAAAAGTCGCACAAAATCGCGGCTAAAGTCAACTTTACACTCCACCCAGGGGGAAGTACCGTCGGTACGTTTCCGGCAGTCGCACGGTACGGCCTTCCTTGTTGACCACCGCGTGCAGCGTTTCTCCGCTGGCCAGCAGCTTGCCGTCCTCCTCCCTGCGCATCTCATAGGAGAAACGGATGGTCCTCGACTTTGATTCCACGCACTTGCAGATAATCTGGACCGGCTCATCGAATCGCGCCGAAGCCCGGTACTTGCAACTCGCTTCCAGCACCGCCAGTCCCGCTCCCGCGTCCCTTTCGAAATCGCGGTACTCGAACCCCAAAGCTCGGCAGTACTCCACCCGCGCTACCTCCATCCAAACGAAGTAGTTCGCGTAATAGACCACGCCCATCTGGTCCGTCTCCGCGAAGCGCGCTCGAATTCGAGTCTGATTCTCAATCATCACGTCAAAGGTCCCCACCAGTATAGGCAGCCCCTTTCATGGTGCCGTCTTGCTACCTTGAGATCCGCGATGGAAGAGCGTCACCTTCTCGGCCTAACCCTGATTCTCGTGCTCGGCGTAGCTGCTCGTTGGCTCGCCTGTCGCGTGCATCTGCCCGCCATCCTGCTGTTGCTGCTCTGCGGGATCGTAGCGGGGCCGGTGACCGGTTTCCTGCAGCCCGACGAGTTGTTCGGCAACTTCCTGAACCCCTTCGTCTCGCTCTCCGTGGCCCTGATCCTGTTTGAGGGCGGGCTATCGCTCAATCTACGCGAACTCAAAGAAATTGGCGGGGTCGTTCGCAACTTGATCCTCATCGGTTCGCTGGTGACTTGGGCAATCGGCTCGGTCGCCGCCTGGGCCATCTTCGGCCTCGATTACCGCCTCGCCCTACTCCTAGGCGCAGTCTTCGTGGTCACCGGCCCGACCGTCGTGATCCCCTTGCTGCGCCACGTCCGACCGTCTCCGCGCGTCCGCAACATCATCAAGTGGGAAGGCATTCTCAACGAACCTGTCGGCGCCATTTTGGCCGTCCTGGTCTTTGAAGCCATCTTGGCGACCGGCGGCGGCGGTGGCGCTCAGCAAGGCGCCCTGCAGTTTCTCTACAGCGTTCTTACCGGCATCGGGGTCGGCGCCGCCTTCGCTGCAATCACCCTCGTCCTGCTCTACTTCCATTGGCTCCCCGACTTTCTCGACACCGGTTTCACGCTGGCCGTCGTACTGGGCGCTTTTACCCTCTCCGACCACTTCCAGCCCGAATCCGGTCTGCTGGCGACCACCGTGATGGGCATCGTCCTGTCCAACCAGCGGCTCACGCCCGTTCGGCACATCGTGGAGTTCAAAGAGCATCTGCGAGTCCTAATCATCTCGACGCTCTTCATCGTTCTTTCCGCCCGCTTACAGGCGGAGGATATTTATGCCGTATGGAAGCCGACGCTGGCCTTCCTGGCCATACTTCTGTTCATCGCCCGTCCAGCGTCGGTCTGGATTTCCTGCCTGGGTTCAAAACTCATCCGCAACGAACGCCGCTTCCTGATGTGGATGGCCCCGCGCGGAATCGTCGCAGCCGCCATCGCCTCAGTTTTTTCCGAACGGCTCACTGAGGCGGGCGTTTCCGGCGCCGAAATTCTGGCCCCGATCGCCTTCATCGTCATCATCGGCACCGTGACGGTCTACGGCCTGACCGCCCTGCCGCTCGCCAACCGCCTCGGCCTCGCCGAACCGAGCCCGCAAGGATTCCTTTTTGTCGGCGCTCACTATTGGGCCCGTCGCATCGCCCTAGAACTCCAAAGCGCCGACTTCCACGTCGCTCTCGCCGAGAGCAACTGGGAGCACGTCACCGCCGCGCGCCAGGCCGGCCTGCCGGCTTACTACGGCGCCGTCTTGTCCGAAGGCGTTCTCGATGAGATCAACCTCTATGGCATCGGACGCCTCGCCGCCGTCACCTCCAACGACGAAGCCAACGCCCTCGCCGCCCTCCACTTCCGCGAAGACTTCGGCCGCTCCAACGTTTATCAATTGCCTCCCCAGCGCAGCGGCAGCGGACGCCGCGGCGTTTCGCCCGAGCACCTGCAAGGCCGTTATCTCTTCCATCCCGACCTGACTTACGCCAAGTTAGACAAAATCTTCGAAGCCGGCGCGAAAATCAAGACCACGCCAATCACCGAGAAGTTCACCTATGAGCACTTCAAAGAACTCTACGGCAACGACACCATTTCGCTCTTCCTCATCAACAAGGGACACGAGCTCTCCGTCGTCGCAGCCGCCCAGCCCGTCACGCCCAAACCCGGCCAGACTTTGATCGCCATCGTTCCCGGAGACGCCGCCCGCGAAGTCGCCGCCAACCGTGCTGCCGAGGACGCAAGCGAACGCGCCTGACGTGCTACGCTGGAAGTTCTTTTTGGCCGCGTTTTGTCATATAAACTGCGGTCTCCATCACACTGTTTCGACTGACCTGCTGAGGCCTTAAATGTCTGAGATCAAGAATCTTCAAGCCCTGGAAATCCTCGATTCGCGCGGTAATCCGACCGTCCAAGTGACGGCGACTCTAGCCGGCGGCGCCAAGGCGTCCGCGGGCGTTCCTTCCGGCGCTTCGACAGGCATCTTGGAAGCGATCGAACTGCGCGACGGCGACAAGAATCGCTACATGGGCAAAGGCGTCCAGAAGGCCGTCGCCAACGTTAACGGCGAACTGCTCACCGCCCTTAAGGGCATGGCCGCCGACGATCAGCGCGCCGTCGACACGAAGATGATCGAACTCGACGGCACAGGCAACAAGGGCCGCCTCGGGGCCAACGCCTTGCTCGGAATTTCCATGGCGGTCGCCCGCGCGATGGCTATCGAAACCGGCGTGCCGCTGTACCAGCGCCTCTCCACCGGACAGCCGTTCACTCTCCCCGTTCCGATGTGCAACATCATGAACGGCGGACAGCATGCCGACAACAACGTCGACATCCAAGAGTTTATGGTCATGCCCGTCGGCCTGCCGACTTTCGGCGAAGCCCTGCGCGCCTCAACTGAAATCTTCCACACGCTCAAGAAGATTCTCAGCGGTAAGAAATACGCCACTTCCGTCGGCGACGAGGGCGGCTTCGCGCCGCAGCTCAAGTCCAACGAAGAGCCCATGGAACTGCTCGTCGAAGCCATCCAGAAGGCCGGCTACGTGCCCGGCGAGCAGGTTTGGATCGCCATCGACGCCGCCGCTTCGGAACTTTTCAAGGACGGCCAGTACGTCTTCGCCGACTCCGACGGCTCCAAGCGCTCACCTTCCGCGATGGCCGACATGTGGGCCGAGTGGACCGCCAAGTATCCCGTCGTCTCGCTAGAGGACGGTTGCGGCGAAACCGATCACGACGGCTGGAAGATCCTCACCGAAAAGATCGGCGGCAAGGTCCAACTCGTCGGCGACGATCTGTTCGTCACCAACCCCAAGATCTTTAGCGAGGGCATCGGCAAAGGCCTAGCCAACTCGATCCTGATCAAGCTCAACCAGATCGGCACCGTCACCGAGACGCTCGACTGCATCGAGATGGCCCGCCAGAACAAGTACACCTACGTCATCTCGCATCGCTCCGGCGAAACCGAAGACACCACCATCGCCGATCTAGCGGTAGCCACAGCGTCGGGACAAATCAAGACCGGCTCCTTGTGCCGCTCCGACCGCACCGCCAAGTACAACCGCCTGCTCGAAATCGAAGCCGAACTCGGCTCCAAAGCCGTCTACGCCGGACGCTCCGCATTCGGCGTCCGCCTCGGCTAGCACTGGCGCGCCCGGCCCTCACCGCCGCCATCCGCGCATCCGACCCAACCCAACCCGAGCCCAGGGCGCCAGCCCTGGGTCCTGGCCTCTGTGCTCTCCACTACCCTTGCCCTACCCACGGCTCTCTTCAGCCCCCGCGCCCTCGCCCCCGGCCGCCGATCCCTCGGGCCGGAGGTACCTAACCTTAGCGATACGATTCCTGCCGTCTCAAGCGGTCAACGCTTCGAGGAAGCAACCCCGGAATCGGCCCGTTCCAGCCAGCTCCACGCGGCCCATGCTAGAATCACCGAGCTATGCGACTCATGATCCCCATCCTTTTAAGCTTTGCGTCGATCGGCGCTCTTGCTGCCGCCGACGGTGAACGCCAGTTCACCGAGTGGCGCACCTATCATCTGGCTGCCGCCGATGACATGGCCGCGCTCGACTCGTATATGGAAAACGCGCTGCTGCCCGCGCTCAAGCGCCAAGGGATTGGGCCGGTGGGTGTTTTCTCCAAAGCCGCCGACAACGAAGATCAATCGCCGAAGCTCTACGTTGCGATATCTTTCGACTCGTTAGACAAATTTGCGGCGATGCAAGAGACCCTAGACGCCGATCGTGCCTATCAGACGGCTGCGTCGGGCTACTTTGCCGCAACCCGAGATGATCCGCGCTTTGTGCGTATCGACAGCGAACTGCTGCACTCCTTTAAAGTGTGGCCGCGCGTAGTGGTTCCGACGCAAAAGACGGCAGGCAAAGACCGATTATTTGAACTGCGCTCCTACGAAAGCCACTCCGAGAAAAACGGCACGCTCAAGGTGGAGATGTTCAACAACGGTGAGCTGCCCATCTTTATGGCGACCGGGCTTCAACCCGTTTTTATGGGCCGCGTGATGACCGGTGCGCACGCGCCAAACCTGACCTACATGCTCGTGTTTGACGACACCGCGGCGGCAACGGCTAATTGGCTGGCGTTTCGAGGCCACGCAGACTGGAAGACCCTATCAGGCGTCGAGAAGTATAAAGGAACCGTCTCGAAGATTCACCAGACGTGGCTGCGTCCGCGCCCCTATTCTGGCTTGTAAGCAGGAAATAAACTGACGCCGCCAGGGACTAGTTCTTTGACCGCGTGATACTTGGTTGTTTATAGCCGAACTTGCGACGTGCGGTTTTGCGGTCG
>JAQCLD010000058.1 GCA_027592785.1 Acidobacteriota bacterium | reverse complement strand
GTCTTCTCTTTGAAGGGGATCTTTCTACTTTGCGCTCATGGGGATCTTTTCACATTGCGCCGACACACGACTAGCAGACGTTGACACTGCACCCCCGCCCCGATACGATGGGAAGCTCGGCACCCTGACGGGGTTGCCGCGTTTTAGCAACTTCTAGCGGGTCTCGTTCGAGACCTCGCCAACCCAGAACTGCTTGGGAAGAAGACTACTGAGGAGAAAGTCAGTGAATCTCAGACCGCTCCAGGACCGGATCATAGTCCAACGAGTTACCGAGGCCGAACAAAAGGCCGGCTCGATCATCATTCCCGATTCGGCCAAGGAAAAGCCGCAACAAGCCAAGGTGGTCGCCGTTGGAAACGGCAAACGCCAGGAAAACGGTAAGGTGATCACTCTCGAAGTCAAAGCAGGCGACACCATTCTGGTCGGCAAGTATGCCGGTCACGAAGTGTCGATCGACGGCGACGATTACGTCATCCTGCGCGAGGACGAAGTCCTTGCCGTGATCGAGTAAGGCTGAAGGAGTTCGAACCCCATGGCAGGAAAAAATATCGTATACGGCGAAGATTGCCGCCAGGCCATTATGGCCGGCGTCAACAAGCTCGCCAACACCGTTAAGGTCACCCTCGGCCCCAAGGGCCGCAACGTGGTCCTTGAGAAGAAGTTCGGCGGGCCGAACGTCACCAAGGACGGCGTCACCGTCGCCAAGGAAATCGAGCTCGAAAACAAGCTTGAGAACCTCGGCGCCCAGATGGTCCGCGAAGTGGCTTCGAAGACCTCCGACGTCGCCGGCGACGGCACCACCACCGCCACGATCCTGGCCCAGGCGATTTATCGCGATGGCCTCAAGAGCGTGACGGCCGGAGCCAATCCGATGGCCATCAAGCGCGGCATGGAAGCGGCCACGGCCGCCGTCGTTGAAGCGCTGCTCGCTCAGGCCATCCCCGTGGAAGGCGACGCAGTAGCCCAGGTTGCCTCCATCTCCGCCAACAGCGACCTCACGATCGGCGCAATTATCGCCGACGCGATGTCCAAAGTCGGCAAAGACGGCGTCATCACCGTCGAAGAAGGCAAAGGCATCGAGACTGAACTGGATGTCGTCGAAGGCATGCAGTTCGATCGCGGTTACCTCTCGCCTTACTTCGTCACCGATCAAGAGTCCATGGAAGTCAACATGGAGAAGCCCTTGGTCTTGATCCATGAGAAGAAGATCAGCTCGATGAAGGACCTGCTTCCCGTCCTGGAACAGATCTCTCGCGCCGGTCGTCCGCTCGTGATCATCGCCGAAGACATCGACGGCGAAGCTCTGGCAACCTTGGTCGTTAACAAGCTGCGCGGCATCCTGAACGTCGCGGCCGTCAAGGCCCCCGGCTTCGGCGATCGCCGCAAAGCCATGCTCGAGGACATTGCGATCCTCACCGGCGGCAAGGCCATCATGGAAGAGACCGGCATCAAGCTCGAAGGCGTGACGCTTGAGGATCTCGGCGAAGCACAACGCATCGTCATCGACAAAGACAACACTACCGTGATCGAAGGCGGGGGCGACAAGGACGCCATTTCCGGTCGCGTTAAGCAGTTGCGCGCTCAGATCGAAGACACGACCTCCGACTACGACCGCGAGAAGCTGCAAGAGCGCTTGGCGAAGTTGGTCGGCGGCGTTGCGGTGATCCGCGTCGGCGCCGCAACCGAGACGGAGATGAAAGAGAAGAAGGCACGCGTCGAGGATGCCATGCATGCCACGCGCGCGGCCGTCGAAGAGGGCATCGTGCCCGGCGGCGGCGTTGCCCTGCTTCGTTCTTCGGGAGCGCTCGACAAGCTGAAGCTGTCTGGCGACGAGGCCATCGGAGCGGCAATTATCGGCCGCGCCCTGACCGCGCCTCTGCGCGCCATTGCTTCGAACGCTGGCCAAGAAGGCGCCATCGTCGTTGAGAAAGTACGCGAGGGCAAGGGCTCCTTCGGCTACAACGCAGCATCGGGAGTCTACGAAGACATGGTCAAGGCCGGCGTCATCGATCCGGTTAAGGTCAGCCGTAGCGCGCTGCAAAACGCGGCTTCGATTGCGTCGTTGATGCTGACGACCGAGGCTGCAATCTACGAAGTGCCTGACGACACCCCGCCTGCCGGCGGCGGCGATCCGCACGGTCACGGCGACTTCTAAGCCGCCACCCACTAGAAGGACTACGGCCGGCCCCTCACGGGGCCGGCTTTTTTCGTTGCAAGGAGTCGGCGATAATGCGGGGAGGTTTTGCCCTGTTGAACGAACGCATCGGCCATTACGAGCTTATAGAACACGTCGCCGAAGGCGGCATGGGCGTGATTTACCGTGCCCGCGATACTCGCCTAGATCGCGAAGTCGCCCTCAAGTTTCTGTCCCCCTCTCTGCGCGCCTCGGAGCAGGAGCTGGAACGCTTCTTGCAAGAAGCGCGAGCCATCTCGCGGTTAAATCATCCGAACATCGCCACCATTTACGCTGTGGAAGAAGACCGCGGCGAACGCTTCTTGGCTTTCGAGTACCTGGCTGGCGGCTCACTCGCCGACTACATCGCCGGAGCGCCCGGTCAAATCTCTGTCTCCAGACTGTTGACTTGGGCGATCCGCATCGGACTAGCTCTAGCTCACGCCCACAGACACGGCATAGTGCATCGCGACGTAAAACCCCAAAACGTCCTACTGACCACCGACCAAGTCGTCAAACTCACAGATTTCGGCCTGGCCGAGTTCTCCGAGAAGCAACAAGGCCGCGACGGGCAAACCGGCGGCACCGCCGCTTACATGTCCCCCGAACAGGCTCAAGAACTGGAGACGGACTATCGGTCCGACATGTATTCCTTCGGAGTACTGCTCTACGAGCTTGCCTCCGGAGCAGTTCCCTTCGTCGACCCACGCTTCGAAGTTGTCCTTTACGACGTCATCAATACTGAGCCGCCGAGCCTTCGAGAGAAGCGTCCTGACTTGCCCCTCGGCTTTGTAGCAATCGTCGACAGGCTGTTCCACAAGGATCCGTCCGCTCGCTATGAGCGCATGGAAGACGTTGTGGCCGCGATCGAAGCCCTGTCTCTACCCGATGCGCAGTCAACGGCCCGCGTCGAACCGACCGTCGCCGTTCTGCCCCTCGTCGACATGAGTCCCGAGCAGGACCAAGAGTACTTCTGCGATGGCCTGACGGAAGAGGCCATACTCGCCCTGTCTTCAGTCAAGGGCCTGCGCGTCGTCTCAAAAACCTCTTCCTTCCGCTTCAAAGGCGGCGCGTACGACATCGCCGACATAGGCCCCCGGCTGGGCGTCGACTCGATTCTGGAGGGCAGCGTAAAAAAAGCCGGAGATCGGCTGCGCGTAACCGTCCAACTGATTCGCGTCTCCGACGGCAGCCACTTGTGGTTTCAGCGCTACGACTGCGGCGTCGAAGACATCTTCGCGATTCAGGATGAGATATCGCAAAGCATCGCTCAGGCGCTGAAGCTCCAGTTAACCGCCAGGCCCACCCGCAAGCCAGTCGACGCCGCCACTTACACGCTCTATCTCGAAGGACGCTACTGCCTGAGTCAGCGGACCCCGGTGATGCTGGATCGCTCGCTCAAGCGATTCGAGGAGGCCGTGAAACGCGACCCCGAGTTTGCCGCCGCATACGCAGGCATGGCCGAAGTCCGCATCTTGTTTGGCGCCGGCCAATACCCTGGCGACGGCGCGCGCTCCATGCTCGACAAAGCCCGGCAGGCGGCTGAACAGGCCTTGAACCTCGACCCGTCGCTGTCCGAAGCCAATACAGCGATGGCCTTGGTGCATTATCGGCGCGACTGGGCCTGGAGCGCAGCGGAAGCCGAATTCCGGAAGGCCATCGAGCTAAACCCAAATTACGCCACAGCGCATCACCAGTACGCCATGTTCCTGGCCATGCACCTGCGTTTGGAAGAAGCGCGCAAGGAAATTGCCATCGCCCACGAACTGGACCCCCTTTCGCTGATCATCTCGACCGCGGTAGGACGAGTCCTGCATTTCTCCCGGCGTTACGACGAAGCAATCGAACAGTGCCAACGGACAATCGAACTCGATGGGAGTTTCGCGCCGGCCTATTTCGACTTGGCGGTGTCGTACATGGCCATCGGCGATCTCGATAGTTCCTTGGCGGCAATCGAAAGGATGCACGAGCTCGATCAGAATCCGCTGCGCCACAACATGATGATGGCCTTCGTTCATGCGGCGAAAGGCGAAACCGGCGAGGCCTTCGAATGGAAAGACCGCTTCATCGCCCTCGCTGATGAAATGCATGTCCCACCGACGCTCTTCGCTCTGTTGGAAGCGCAACTCGGCAACTTGGACCGCGCCGTTGAGATGGTCGAGCAGGCCATTGAGAATCACGATTCCACGCTGGTCTACCTGCAGTGCGAATCCGCCTGGGACCCGATTCGCAATCACCCGCGTTATCCGGCGTTATTGGCTAAGCTGGGGTTTCGGCCCCCCGCCTGACGAGACTGCTTGGATCGTCCCGTATCTGATAGTTTGGAGTAAGGCCCTCGGCCTGTCGAATGGATCCTTCCCGTATTCGCAATTTCTCGATCATCGCGCACATCGATCACGGCAAGTCGACCCTGGCAGATCGCCTGATCCAAATGACCGGCACGCTGACCGAGCGCGAGATGAAGGCTCAGGTCCTCGATTCGATGGACCTCGAGCGTGAGCGTGGCATCACCATCAAAGCGCAGAGCATTCGTCTGCTTTACAAGGCGAAGGACGGCCACGAATACCAGCTCAACTTGATCGATACGCCCGGCCACGTTGACTTCAGTTACGAGGTCTCCCGCTCGTTGGCCGCTTGCGAAGGCGCCCTGCTGGTCGTCGACGCATCGCAAGGCGTCGAGGCGCAAACCCTGGCGAATACCTATTTGGCCTTGGAGCACGATCTCGAAGTCATCCCGGTGCTGAATAAGATCGATCTCCCCGCAGCAGAGCCGGATCGCGTGAAGGAACAAATCGAGAGCTCCATCGGCCTCGATAGCTCCGACGCCCTCATGATCAGCGCCAAATCCGGCCTCGGCGTCGACACGGTTCTCGAAGCCATCGTGGCCCGTGTGCCGCCTCCCAAGGGCGACCCCAACGCGCCGACGCGCGCGCTGCTTTTTGACTCTTGGTACGACATCTACCGCGGCGTCATCTTGCTCGTCCGCGTCTTCGACGGCGTGCTGCGCAAGGGCATGAAAGTGCAGCTGATGTCGACCAAGAAGACCTACGAAATCGAGGGACTGGGCTACCGCACGCCGAACCACATCCCGTCAGACGAGTTACGAGCGGGCGAAGTGGGCTGGGTGGTCGCCAATATCAAAGAGGTCGCAGACGCAAAAGTCGGCGACACGCTCACCGACGCAGCTAAGCCCGCGTCGAACGCGCTGCCCGGATTCGAAGTCACCAAACCCATGGTTTTCGCGGGTCTCTATCCGGTCGAGACCCACGCCCACGGCCAGCTCCGTGAAGCGCTTGGCAAGCTGCAACTCAACGACTCTTCTTTGTCCTACGAACCAGAAAGCTCAGTCGCGCTAGGATTCGGTTTCCGCTGCGGCTTTCTCGGCCTGCTGCACTTGGAAATCGTCCAGGAACGCCTAGAGCGCGAATTCGACCTGCAGTTGATCACCACCGCTCCGGGCGTGCGCTACATCATTCACCTAACAGATGGGACAGAGGTCGAGGTCAACAATCCCAGCCGCTGGCCCGAAACGCAGATCGTCGACTCGATCGAAGAGCCCGTCTTTGACGTCACCATCCTGACCCAAGGCGAGTACCTCGGCGGCATCTTGAAGCTGCTGGAAGACAAGCGCGGCAAGCAGAAAAAGTTCGAATACGTTGCCGGCGAGCGTGTCATGTTGGTCTATGAAGTGCCCTTGAGCGAGATTGTTCTCGACTTCTACGACCGCCTCAAAACGTTGTCCCGCGGGTACGCGTCGGCTGACTACCACTTCTCGGGTTACTGGAAGTCCCCGATGGTCAAGCTGGATATTCTCGTCGCCGGCGAGCCTGTCGATGCTCTCTCGCTCATCATCCACAAAGACCAGGCCAACGAACGCGGCAAGCAACTCATCGCCAAGTTCAAAAAGCTTATCCCGCGTCAGATGTTCGAGGTCGCGCTGCAAGCCGCAATCGGCAACAAAATCGTGGCCCGAGACAATATCTCGGCCATGAAAAAGAACGTCATTGCCAAGTGCTACGGCGGAGACATCAGCCGCAAACGTAAACTGCTCGACAAACAGCGCGCAGGCAAGCGTCGCATGAAGCGCGTCGGCCGCGTCGATATCCCTCAAGAGGCCTTCCTCGCTGTCCTCAGTGTCGGCGACGACGACTGAGCTCTGCTCGCGGCGTCCCAAGCACCTTTCCTTCCCTGGGACATACGACGGCCGGTCTACAGACAATGGGCCGCAAACAGGTTAGAATCATGGCGATGTCAATCCGTCCCCACTTCCTTGCGCTCACACTATGCGCGCTGACTTTCGCCGTAGGCTCCATTGGGCTGCTCTCCGCCGCCGAACCGAAGTCAAAAGCCGTCGTCATCAACGCCGAGGGTGTTATCCCTCAAATCGCCACCGGCGGCGGGTCGTTCTTCATGGACTTCCAGTTCGTAAACTCGTCGGTGTTGCCTGCCACCGTGACACTCACGTTCTTCGATAGCGACGGCGTGCCAATGGCCGTGCCGTACATCCAAGACGGCATCCAGTCGACGGCGACGACGCTGGTAGAGACAGTGGCCCCGGGAGGCGTCGAATTCGCCCGCACGGTCCTCGACGCAGTCGATGTTCAAGTCGGCTATGCCGAGGTAGTCAGCAGCATCTTCAACGTCATTTCGGTACAAAGCACATTTACACAGGTAGTGCCGGACCGTCCCTTGTTCCAGGCGTATATTCCCGAAGACACAGACCCCGACAAGGTCCGCTTCTATCTACCCTCCATCAATACCGGAATCCAGACGAGTTCATTGGCCGTTGTTTCGGGCGTAGCTCAGAACGTGACTTACATCGCTCGCAACCGCAACGGCGTCGAGCTTTGCAGTGCGGGCAGGCCGTTCATGAAAGGCGAGCACCGCGCCTTCGTCATCCGCGACATGTTGCCCTGCCTCGTGGGAGTTGACGGAATCGTCGAAGTCGTCGGCAGCGAGGACGAGCGCTTATTCGGCGTAGGCATCACGGCCCAGGACAGCGGGGCCTTCGTAACCCAGCCTCCGGTCGCCCCCGTCCTGCTGCTTTTCTAGCGGACGGAGGCAGCCGTTTGCGCCGAATTCACCCTGACCGGTTGACTGTCAGGCCGACGTATCTCTCATAATATGAAGTGGTTGAGCGATTCTGATCGCTCCTATAGCTAAGCAAACCACTCCATGATCAAAGTACAAGGCGTCACGAAACGTTACGGTTCGATGACTGCCGTCCGAGACATCAGTTTTGAGGTCGCCGCGGGTGAAATCGTCGGGTTCCTGGGTCCCAACGGAGCCGGCAAAACGACGACCATGCGCATCCTGACGGGCTTTCTGCCGCCCACCGAGGGCACGGCAGAGGTCGCCGGACACAGCGTCCTCGATGAGCCCATCGAGGTCAAACGCAACATCGGCTACCTCCCCGAGATCCCGCCCGTCTATCCGGAGATGGAAGTCGACTCCTACCTCGAGTTCGTCGCCCGTCTCAAGGGTATTCCCAACGCCCGCATTGCCTCGGCGATCGACGCGGTGCTGGAAAAGACATCGATCGCTCACGTGCGCGGCAAGCTGATCGGCAAACTGTCCAAGGGCTACCGTCAGCGCGTCGGCCTCGCTCAAGCGCTCATCCACAATCCGAAAGTTTTGATTCTCGACGAGCCCACAGCCGGACTCGATCCGGCCCAGATTCGTGAAGTCCGCGAGTTGGTCAAGTCGCTCGCCGGCGATCACACCATCATCCTCTCGTCGCACATCCTGAGCGAAGTCTCCGACACCTGCGGACGCGTCATCATCATCAGCGAAGGCGCGATCGTCGCCACCGACTCGCCCGCCAACCTCATCGCCCGCCTGCAAGCCGGAGGAGGCGCGATCGAACTAGAGATCGACGGCCCAGCAGAAGACGTGGAGACGCGTCTGGCATCGGTCGAGGGCGTGCTCAGCGTCTCACGAGGCCCGGATGTCGCCGCTCGCGCAACCTGGGTCGCCCACACCGGCGACACTCCCGATATGCGCAAACGCCTCGCTCAGGCCGTCGTCGAGTCCGGCTGGGGACTCTACGGGCTCAAACAAACCGGCATGTCGCTCGAAGATATCTTCTTGAAGTTAACGGCGGCAGAGAAAATCGGCGCCGTTGAACCCGAACCGGTCGAAGCCGCGGCGACAGAGGACGGCGCACAATGAGAAACATTTGGACAATCGCCCGCCGCGAACTGCGCGTCTACTTCACCTCCCCAATCGGCTATATCGTGTTGGCGATGTTCGCCGTGATGTTCGGCTGGTTTTTTGCTAGCTCGCTGATCATCTTCGCCCGCGTGAGCGCCCAAGCGGCGATGCAGCCGGGCGTGGAGGGACTCAACGTCAATCAGTACATCGTGCAGCCGACCCTCGGAAATTGCACGATCATGCTGCTGTTGACGATGCCGTTAATTACCATGCGGCTATTCGCCGAAGAACAAAAGCAGGGCACCATCGAATTGCTGTTGACTTCACCCATCAGCGACTACGAAATAATCCTCGGCAAGTGGCTCGGCGGGATGCTTCTTTACTGCTGCATGCTGTTGATCTCCCTGTTGAACTTCTCGGTTTTGCTGTTCTACGCCCCCTTGGATTGGCGCGCGATGCTCGTTGCTTATCTCGGCCTGTTGTTGTGGGGCGGGACCATGATGGCCTTGGGCGGATTCATCTCCACGACGACGACAAATCAAATCGTCGCCGGATCGATCAGCTTTGGACTCTTCCTGCTGCTGTTCGTTTTGGTCTGGGCTCAATCCTACTCGCAATCGTCGCTCGGTCAGTTGGCGGGGTATCTTTCGATGCCGCCGCACTTCGACCAGTTCTCCAAGGGCGTGATCGAGCTGAAGGACGCGACGTACTATTTGACGGCGATCGGATTGGGTTTGTTCTTGAGCAAGCGGTCGCTCGAGTCGGTTCGTTGGAAGGCATAGATCATGGCGAATTGGTTTCGATCCAAACAGGCCCGCGCCGGGAGTTACTCGGCGACTTACGTCGTTGTCTTCATCGCCATCTTGGCGGCGATGAACTACCTCGCCGTCGAATACAACAAGACCTTTGACGCGACCGAGCAGAAACTCTACAGCCTCTCGGACCAGACAATCCGTGTCTTGGACGGACTCGAGAGTGACGTCAAGATCTACTACTTCGATCAGCAATTTCAGCTTGCCGGGGCCAAGAACAGCCTAGTGCGCTACGAGAACGCCTCGAACCGGGTAACAGTGCAGTACGTCGACCCCGACGCCGAGCCTGCCGTAACCCGAGCCATGAATGTACGGACCCTGGGCTCGACCATCGTCGAAGTCGGGGTCAGCCGCTCCGAGGCGCCTTCGACCTCCGAAGAAGACATCACCAACACCATCATTAAGGCCATTAAAGGAGAGGTGAAAGAAGCCTGCTTCTTGACCGGACACGGCGAAGCCACGCTAGAAGACCAAGATCGTATGGGCATCTCGCTGCTCGCCGGCGAAGCCACGGGCGCGAACTACTCGACGCGTACAGTCTCCCTGCTTGAGAACCCACAAATTCCTGCGAGTTGCAGCGTCGTTGTGGTCGCCGGTCCCTCCACTGCCTATCTCGATCCGGAGGTCCACATACTGCGGCAGTACGCCGGCGACGGCGGACGATTGTTGTTCATGCTCGACTACGACGCCAATTCAGGCCTTGAAGCTCTCGCCGGGGAGTGGGGTCTCGTTATTCACGAAGATCTGGTGATTGATCAGGCTGGCATCGGCGAATTGTTTGGCGGCAGCCCGCTAACCCCGATCATCAACAATTTCGACCCTGAGCACCCGATCGGCCGCGTCATGCGCAATGTCTACGCCATCTTTCCCATGACCCGCAGCATCAGCGTCACATCGGGCGCGAATGGTTGGACGGCCCTTGGATTGGCCCAGACGAGCTCCGGCGCTTTTGCAACCGCCGGGTTCACGATTGTGGACGGCAAGATGACCTTGAGCGAGTCGGCTCCAAGAACTGCTGGTCCGATTACCGTTGCCGCCGCGGCATCGTTGCAGATTGCCCCGCTGGAAGGCGAATCACCGGAAACCGAGAAGCGCGAAGGGCGCGTCGTGGCAACCGGTACGTCCCAGTTCGCTCGTAATGTCAGCGTCGGCCAAGGCGGCAATCGTGACTTGCTGTTGAACATGCTGAGCTGGCTGACATCCGACGAAGACCTGATATCGATCCGGCCCGTCACGGCCGGGTCCACACCGATCGAGCTGAGCGACGCAGACGTCATCCGCGTATTGCTGGGGCTCGTCGTGGGTATCCCGCTAATCATAATTTTCGCGGGCATCCGAACCTGGTGGGTGCGAAGATAGTTCTAATTCCGGTCGGCAGACGCAGGCGGACCGGATCATTCATTCCATAAATTCACTTTGATAACGAGTATTCGTCATGAAACAAAATCCCCTCCTAATTGCCGTCCTGGTCCTGGTCGTCCTGGGCGGATTTGTCTACTACACGCGCGAGAACCCTCCCGAGCCGGAATCGGATACGGTCCCCATGGTTCGGGTTAGCGAAGCGGCCATAAGCAAGGTAACGGTGGTCAAGCCCGGCAGCGAGACCATCGTGGTGCAGCGTGAAGCCGATCAGCCCTGGACGTTCGGCAATGGCGTCATCGCGCTGGCCGACGATTCGGCGATCAATTTCATGATCACTAATCTGGCGTCGCTCGACGCTTCGCGCGTCGTGCAAGATGAGACCGTCGACTGGGTGCCGTACGGGCTCGACGGCGACGGCCAACTAAAAGTCACAGTGGAAGCCGAAGGTGATCCAAACTCCATCATCTTCGGCGAAGACACGCCCACCGGCTCCGCGGTATTCGCGCGCCTTGACGGCGACCCCCGTCTGTTCACGACCTTTAGCTACGCCCGCGACAATTTCGATAAGACAGTCTTCGACTGGCGCGACAAACGCTTCCTGCGAGTCAGCGCCGATACAACCACAACCCTGTCGCTCGAAGTCGGCCCGCGCAGGCTGGAGTTCGCCAAAGACAGTCAGAACTGGCGAATCGTCGAACCGGCCGACCTCCGCGCTGACCGGCTCGCCGTGGGCGACCTCGAACGCGAGCTAGCGAACGCTCGTATGAGTTCCGTCCTAGCCGAGGGCGACGAAGCCGCGCTCAGCCAGTTCTCCGCGGCCCGCCCCTACGCAGTCGCCGAGATTGTCGACGCAGGCGGCTCCCACGTACTCACCATCGCCCAGGGCGGTCCAAGCGGCTACTACGCCAAAAGTTCCGACCTTCCCGGCGGCGTCTACGAGGCCCCCGAAAGTCTTGCCGCAAGCCTCGACAAAGACCTCGCCGAGTATCGCGATCGCAAACTCTTCGATTTCGGGTTTGGAGATCTCAGCCGTATCGATGTCCGCGACGGCGACATGCGGGCGACGATCGAGCGTCAGGGCGACAAGTGGCTGCTGTCAACGGATGGCAGCAGGGAACTCGTCGCCGAGCAGGTGCAAGCCCTAATCGACTCGCTGCGCAACATCTCAGCCATCGACTTCCCGGCAAACGACGCCGCGGCCCAAAGCCGCTACGGTCTGGGCACGCCGGTCATCGAGGCTGCAACCACACTCGCCCTTGACGGAGCGACTGTCGAAAAAGTAGTCATGACTGACCCTTCACAACCACAGGTCTACGCGGCGAGGGTAGGCGAAGGGCCGACTTACGAAGTGGAAAAGGATGCGGCAGACAAAGTTCGTCAGGCGCTTGACGACATCTTAAATCCTGCCGCGTCGGAATAAAAAGATGGCGACCGCGTCACTCCGCGGCCGCCATCCTAAAGCGAATCCGATCCAAACTAACCCGTCATCGAGGCCAGGAACTCCTTGTTGTTCCTCGTCTTGCCCATCTTACCGATGAGCAGCTCCAGGGCCTCAACCGGGGACATCTGGCTGAGCACTTTGCGCAGGACCCAGGTACGTTTGACTTCGTCCTCGGTGAGCAGCAGCTCTTCCTTGCGGGTGCCCGACTTGTTGATGTCGATCGCCGGGAATACACGTTTGTCGACCATCTTGCGGTCGAGCAAGATTTCCATATTGCCCGTGCCTTTGAACTCTTCGAAGATGACCTCGTCCATCCGGCTGCCCGTATCGATCAGCGCTGTCGCCATGATCGTCAACGAGCCGCCTTCTTCGATGTTGCGCGCGGCGCCAAAGAAACGCTTCGGCCGTTGCAACGCGTTAGAGTCGACGCCGCCCGACAGGATCTTGCCCGATGCCGGCACAATCGTGTTGTAAGCGCGAGCCAGACGCGTGATCGAGTCCAGCAGAACGACCACGTCGCGCTTATGCTCGACCAGCCGCTTGGCCTTCTCAATCACCATCTCAGCCACTTGCACGTGACGCGTGGCCGGTTCGTCGAAGGTCGAGCTGATCACTTCGCCCTTCACCGAGCGCTGCATGTCTGTAACTTCTTCGGGCCGCTCGTCAATCAGCAGAACGATCAACATCACCTCGGGGTGATTGGTCGTGATCGAGTTCGCCAACGACTGCAGCAGCATCGTCTTGCCGGTACGCGGCGGCGCAACGATCAAGCCGCGCTGACCTTTACCGATCGGCGTCATTAGATCCATGACGCGCCCCGAGCGGTTGTCCTTGGTCGTCTCCAAGCTCAACCGCTGATCCGGATACAGCGGCGTCAGGTTATCGAACAGAATCTTACGCTTGGTAAAGTCCGGCGTCTCAAAATTGATCGCCTCGACCTTGATCAGCGCAAAATACCGCTCGCCGTCCTTCGGCGACCGCACCTGTCCTAAAACCGTATCGCCAGTGCGCAGATCGAAGCGCCGGATCTGTGACGGCGATACGTAAATATCGTCCGGCCCCGGCAGGTAGTTGTACTCCGGCGCGCGTAGGAAGCCGAAACCTTCCGGAAGCGTCTCTAGAACGCCCTGCGAGAAGATATTGCCGCTCTTCTCCGCCTGCGCTTGCAGAATCTTGAAGATCAGCTCCTGCTTTCGTAGGCTCGAAATGCCTTCGACGTTGAGTTCCTTGCCGAGCTCGGTCAGCTCGGTAATGTTCATCTCTTTGAGGCCGGCCAGGTCGACGGCGGGACGCCGATCGTTGTTGCGGGCGTCTTCTTCGACTTCCTCCGCATCAGCTGCCTCAGCCGTATCGACCTCGTCCTCACTAGGCTCGCTCGCCTCCTTTCGGGGCGGGCGCTCCTTCTTCTCCGAGCGCTGGCGCGACTTGCGCACCTCGCCGCGGCCGCGAGTCCTCTTCTCCGATTTGCTTTCGCCGTTGGCTGACTCTTCGCTTCCCGTATCCGGGTTAGCGGCTTCAACTTCGGCTTGCTCTTCGACGTTCTCGGTCGAAGCTTCTTGGGTGATTTCTTCGGTGCTGTCCTGCACGGAATCCTGCTCTGTGGACGACATAAGTCTTTGAGGGTGGATCTAGTTCTGTAGTTGGATTATCTGGGAATTAGTGCGCGACTCAGAGGTCTGGGGCGGCGCGGATACCGTCCCAAAGGGCGGCGACTCCATCGCCAGTAACCGAAGAAAAGGCTAGCGGCGTTGAGAAGTCTTGCTCGATCGCGCGCACAGCTTTCAATCGCTGTGATGTCTTTAGCTTATCAGCCTTTGAGGCAACGAGGACGAATCGCTGTTGATTCTCTTGCAGCCACTCCATCATAACCTGATCCAGCGGCGTCGGGCCGTGACGAATATCAACAATCAGTACAACCAACTTGAGAGGCGCCCGGTCCGTCAAGTAGCTCTCAGCCAGGCGCCGCCAATCGTCCACTACTTGCCTTGGAGCCTTGGCGTAGCCGTAGCCAGGCAAGTCGACAAAGTACATCTTGCCGTCGACACGGAAGAAGTTGATCGTCTGTGTGCGCCCCGGCGTTGAGCTGGTTCGCGCCAGATCCTTTTTGACGATCGGCCCCGACTTCTTTTTCCCGCGCAGCAGCAGCGTATTCAGCAAACTCGACTTGCCCACATTGCTGCGGCCCACAAAGGCAATCTCCGGCAATCCGTCACCCGGAAACAGATCCGGAGACGTTGCGCCGATGACGAATTCTACAGCCATGAAAACCTGCGGGAAAACCGGCGCGGGAGCGCCTTGCATTCGAGAGTACAATACGCCAGTGACTTTTGCCGAGACCTTGGCTGAACTTCAGCTAGCAGGGACGGCTCAAAACCGCAAGGTTTACGCTCGTCACGGCGTCAGCGAGCCCATCTTTGGAGGCCGTCGCAGCCGCAAAGCGCATCGGCGTCGTCGAGGTCGATCATGGCCAAACGGGCTGTAAGACGCCGGGCGCGGCAAGCTACATCCGCAAGATCGTCGAGCGAAGAAAGTCGCGCTAAGCCCGTCGCAACACCTGCCCCCCGGCCCCGGCCGGCGCAGCCCGCCAACCCGGCGGCAAGTACACGCTTAGGTAATCTGGATTCCCCGCCGCCGATTCCGCGGACCAAAGACCCTCATCCACCGTGCCGGCGGACGCAACCACGCGCACGGTGACCAGTTCCACCTCCTGGCCCTGATGAGCATATCCGTAGGAACGACGATGATGCTCCTCGAAGCTATCGCGGTCACGCCAAGGCAGCCGTAGTTCATAACTCTGACCGGCGTAACGTAGATCGCAATGCCGTTCGAGGACGACATTCTCGAAGCCCTCCTCCGCCATCTCCTCCAACGCGCGACCCTCCAGATCCGCAAAAACCCTCTCCGCCTCCCGCCCCCTAGCGCTAGCGGAAAACTCTCGTGAGACTGTCGCGCCCAACATGCCCAACGCGGAGAGCACCCCCGCGTGCGCCGGTACAATCACCGTGCGCATCTCCAGCCGCTCAGCCAATTCACAAGCATGCTGCCCTCCGGCGCCGCCAAAACTGACCAGTGCAAACTCGCGCGGATCTCTGCCCCTCTCCACCGAAATGCGCCGGATCGCTCTTTCCATGTTCGAGTTCGCCACATCGACAATCGCCCGCGCCAGTTCCTCGACCGACGAACCGGCCTCGGCGGCGAGCGCGCTCATGCGACTCTGCGCCCGTTCCAAGTCGAGCCGCATCGCTCCGCCAAGAAAGCGCTCCGGATCGATCCTTCCCAACACCGCATTCGCGTCCGTGACCGTGATCTCCTCACCCACGCCATAGCACACAGGCCCTGGCACAGCCCCCGCACTGCGCGGTCCGACCCGCAACGCGCCGCCGCTGTCCAGGTACGCGATTGAGCCGCCCCCCGCCCCGACCGAGTGAATGTCCAACATCGAGACGCGTATCGCACAGCCGCCCAGCTCCGTCTCGTTCGTGAACGGCAACGCGCCGTCATACAGCGCCACATCGGTCGACGTGCCGCCCATGTCGAAACTGATGACCCGTTCAAACCCCGCCGCCTTGGCCGCCTGGACCGCCCCCACCAGCCCGCCTGCCGGTCCAGACAACACCGTATGTACCGCCTGCGCCCCGCCGACGGACGCCGAGATCACGCCCCCGCTCGACTGAAATACGCGAACCCGGGCGCCTGCCCGCCTCTCCAACTCCCCCAAATAGCGCCGCATCAACGGCGCTACATAGGCGTTTACCGCTGTCGTGGACGCCCTCTCGTACTCGCGATACTCGGGCAATATCTCGCTCGACAACGAGACCTCCAGTCCCGCCGCCCGCAGCCGCTCTCCCACCAGCCGTTCGTGCTCCGGGTTGGCGTAGGAGTGCAACAGACAAACCGCGACTGATTCCACGTCCGTCGCCTTCACGTCCCGCACCAGCCGATCCGCCTCCTCAATCGTAAGCGGTTTCTCGGCCTCGCCGCTGGCCAACATCCGTTCCGCCAATCCAAATCTCAATGCCCTCGGAGCCAGCGGTTCGGGACGGGTCGCCGACCAATCGTACAGGCTAGGACGATTCTGCCGGCCAATCTCCAGCAGATCCTCAAAGCCCGCCGTAGTCACAAATGCCAACCGGGCGCCCTTGCGTTCCAGCAGGGCGTTCGTCGCCACGGTCGAGCCGTGAACGACCTCCTGAGCCGCTTCCAAGCCGGCCAAAATCGCCTTGGACGGGTCTGCCGGAGTCGACGGCTCCTTCAGCGTTCTGAGGCGTTTACCGTCCCAAAAAACGAAATCTGTGAAGGTCCCGCCCGTGTCAACTCCAATTCGCATCCGTTGACTATCGTACGACTTGCACCACGTCTCCCGGCCATTCTCCGAATAGGGTAGACAGCCAGCCGGGGGCCGTGCCAGAATATTGGTCTTATCCGCGCCATGACAGCCGAACTTAGAGCACCGGGGGCCTTTCGATTTACGGACCGCTAAGCCGTCCGTAAGAGTTTCGGTTCGTTCACGCGCAGTATCCGACAGCAGACGTCGCCCACTCCGCGGAGTGGGTTTTTTAGTTAGAGGTTAGTCCAGACATGATCATTTCAATGCGGCAAGGAGCCACCCAAGCGCAGGTCGAGCACATCTGCGACAGAATCAAGGAACTCGGCTTCAAGGTCCACTCGATCCAAGGCGATGAACGTGTCGTGATTGCAGCGGTCGGCATCGGCGACGTGACGCACGCTATCGAGTCGCTGAGGTCTTCGCCGGACGTGGAGAGCGCTGTGCCAATATCAGCTCCTTATAAGCTCGTCAGCCGTCAGGTCAAGAGCGAGCGGACGGTCGTTCGTTTGCCCAACGGCGGCTCATTTGGCGGCGACGACTTCGGCGTCGTGGCTGGCCCCTGCTCGGTCGAAACCGAGAAACAGATCATGGCGACGGCGGAACACGTCGCCAAGTGCGGCGGCAAGTTCTTGCGCGGCGGCGCCTACAAGCCGCGTTCGTCCCCATACAGCTTCCAGGGCCTCGAAGAAGAGGGACTCAAACTGCTTCAGAAGGCGGGTAGGGAGACAGGGCTAGCGACCGTGACCGAAGTCATGACGATCGGCAACGTCGACCTCGTCGCCGAGTACGCCGACGTGCTCCAGATCGGCGCCCGGAACGTTCAAAATTATCCGCTGCTGAAGGAAGTCGGTCGCGTCAATCGGCCGGTCGTCCTCAAGCGGGGCCTCAGCGCGACGATCGAAGAGTTGCTGCTATCAGCCGAATACATCGTCACCAACGGCAACCCCAACGTCGTCCTCTGCGAACGCGGCATTCGTACCTTCGAAACGGCCACTCGCAACACTCTCGACATTCAAGCTGTCCCGGTTCTCAACCGCCTGACGCACCTGCCGATCATCCTCGACCCGGCGCACTCCTCCGGCAAGCGGGCCCTCATTCCGCCGCTAACCCGCGCCGCTGTTGCGGTCGGCGCCGACGGCATGATGGTCGAAGTGCACCCCGAACCCGAAAAGGCCTGGAGCGACGGCGCCCAGTCGCTGACTTGCGCCGAGTTCGAAAAAATGATGAACGAGCTCAAACCGTACATCGAACTCTGGAACCAAGACCGCGCCCGCGCCTAGCCGCAACGCGAAACTGCAAACCTCAAGGGCCTCCCGCCTCCGTCGCTTGGATTGCGGCTTGTGGCGATGGTAGTCTCCTGTCTGTGAGTGCGTTTGGCGATAAGCAAGACAGGGTCTCGTGGGCCGAGACATTTCCTGACGGCCCGGCTGCATCGAGCGTTCCGTCGGGCCTGGCTGGCGGGACTGTGTTCGCGTTCGATCAGCCTAAAGGAACGGAGCCGATTCTGCTGGCGACCCCGCCGGGCGCCCACGGCGTCGTTCTGTTCGCAGACGGCTTCGCCAACATTTCCGAGCGCGAGCTCGGCGGCTCTCTGCTCTACAATCAACGCGTCGAGCCTGGGGACCTACTGGTCGGCAATAACTGGCGCGACGGCGTTACGCATGCGGTTGAATGGGACGCCACCCACCAGGCAATCGCCATGTTTGTGGAGTCCGACACCGTCGAGTCGGCCTGTCGTACGTTGGACCTGGACTACGGCGGGACGGCGTTCGATGATCGCTATCTGGTGCGCGACCAGCTACTCGAAGAGCTGGCTCGAGCGCTTGGAAGAGAACTCGCCGAAGGTTTCGCGCATGGGGCGCTCTACGCGGAGCAGTTATTGCTGACGGCCGCTGTCCAGCTCGTTCGAGGGTACAGTCCCAGCCGACGAACGCGTCGCCTGCCGAATCGGGGAGGGCTGACTGGCGCGATGGTTCGGCGCGTCGAGGAGCTGGTCAGATCCCGCCTCGGTGAGGAGCTTCGCCTCCGGGATCTCGCTGGCGCGGCGGGGCTGTCTGAATATCATTTCTGTCGGGCGTTCAGACACGCCACAGGACTCGCTCCCTTCGAGTTTGTCGCTCGGCTTCGAGTAGAAGAGGCGAAGCGTCGGCTTCGCGAAACGGACGCAGGCGTGCTCGAGATCGCCATCGACGTTGGCTATCGGAGTGCCAGCCACTTCTCGCAGCTGTTCCGTCGGCAGGTCGGCCTGACTCCAACAGCCTATCGGCGCGCGAGTTCCTAGCAATCGACCGCTAACGACGGCAAGCTCGCGACAGTAAGAGCGTCTTGGCCCTGCTATTCTGCGCCTCATGAAAGGTCAGGCCATGAGACTCTCACTTCTTACAGTCACGGTTGCCGTCCTTGTACTCCAAGGGCAAACCGCGTCTCCAGACTTAGTGCTGCTCGGCGGCAAGGTCTTTACCGGCGACTCGACACGGCCCTTCGCTGAGGCGATCGCGGTACTCGGGGACCGTGTTCTCGCTGTGGGAACCGCCGCGGAGATCGAGGCGCTCACAGACGGCCACACGCAGCGAATTGAGCTTGCGGGACGAGTCGTCATTCCCGGGATCTACGATGCCCACTTTCATAGCCTGATGACCCCGGTGGGCGGACGCCAACTCTCGTTCGACGATCTCGACCCGAGCTGGGCGCAGACCCGGGCAGCGGTCGAGCGCGCTGCACAGGAAGCCGAAGCAGGCACGTGGGTGCTCGGTTCGGTTGGGCCAACGGTCATTCTTTCTCCCGACGTCACCCGGCAGGCGCTCGATCGCATCGCTCCTCGGAATCCCGTGTATCTCACGACTCACTACGGCCACGGAGATCTCTTCAACACCGCAGCCATGGAAGCGCTCGGGCTTGGCGAGCGCGAACCCGATCCGCCCGGAGGGCGCTTCGAACGCGAAGCGGACTCCCAGCGTCTGAATGGAAAAGCCTGGGAGTACGCGCAGTGGGGACTGCGGAGACGACTCGCTCGTCTCGTCCCAGACGACGTCATCAAAGACAGCCTACGCGCCTCCTCAGAGCAAATGCTGCGATTCGGCATTACCTCCGTCGACGACATGCCGTTCCTGGACATGGCCCGCTACGTAGAGCTGCGCGAGGAGATTGCTTCTCCCATACGGCTTCGGGCGATTTCCATGCCGATTCCGGGGGCCCCCGAACCCCGACAGACGTGCCCCACGGCCGACGGCCGGGTCACGCTGGAAGGCACGAAGTGGATTCTGGATGGGACCCCCTTCGAACACGGAGTCGCGCTCCGCGGGCATTATCACGATGCTCCCGATCGTTCTGGGCGCATGAATTTCTCTGCCTCGGAAATCGGCTCGATGATCGACGAGGCCATCAGCGTGAATCGACCGCTATTGCTGCATGCCGCCGGGGACCTTACGGTCGATACCGTGCTGCAGTTGATGGAGCAACGTGCGGACGTGGATTGGAAGCAGAGGCGGGTCCGCATCGAGCATGGCGATGGCGTCGCTAGCGACCTCATCAGACGTGCGCGTGACATGGGGATTGTCGTGGTGCAGAACCCGACACATTTCTCTCTCGTCGAACTTGTGACGGCACGCTACGGAGCCGACACGTCGTTCTTCCCGCTCCGGACGCTCCTGGAGCAAGGCGTGCCAATCGCACTGGGCTCCGATGGGCCGTTCAACCCTTACCTCAATATCATGCTCGCATCGCTGCATCCTGCCCGTCCGTCGGAAGCGATTACGCGTGAGCAGGCAGTGGAGGCCTACACTCGCGGGTCGGCCTACGCCGCGTTCGTCGAGAACGAGAGAGGGCTCCTTGAGCCAGGGAAGCTCGCCGACCTCGCTGTACTGACGCAGGACATCTTCGCTGTGCCGCCTCAAAAGCTCCCTGCCACCGAGAGCGCCCTGACGCTCATCGGAGGACGGATCGTCTACGGTTCGCTGCCCTAAAGCTAGAGCGCGTCGACGGGCTCGGCTCGGAGTTGACGCAGCCTTAAGCGCTGCTCCTCGGCGCCTTCAGTGAACTGGCGCAGTCGCGAATCAAGCTTCAGCCCTCGTCTCAACTGGCTGATGCGCTCGGGCATTCAGCACCCTACCGGCGCCGTTTTCGCCGAGTACGACTCGCTGACAGCCTCCTATAAGAGGGTCTCGACCGAGGCCGCAGCCTGGTCCATCCAAGCAGTACTCGGCCTTGGCGAGCCGCCCGACGAAACTCGCCGCAACATCGCCATCTCCGCCGGACGCTATCTGATGGAGCGCTCCTTCGATCTGCAGGCCGATCTGTTCGTCAACGATCCAACCACGGAGCCGCGCCTCGGCAGCTTCATGAGCGGCGTCGCCGCTCTCCGCGCATTGAACGCGCTGTCGCATGCCACCGGCGACTCCGCCTATTCCGAATGTGCCGATCGTTGCGGCCGTTCGATTCAGGTCCGCATGACGCGCGTCGACGGTTCTTTCTTCAAGCAGTTCAACGCGACTGGGGGACACGCCGGCGGTGAAGGCGGCGGCCCCGAACAACTCAAGGCCTCCGCAGCCTTTTTGGAGTTAGCCGAAGACGCCGGAATGGCCGAGCTACGCAACGCCGCCGAATCCCTGCTGAAGTTCGCCCTTGCCCGCCACGAGGGATTCGTCAGCGAACCTTCCCCCAATCTCGAATCACGCCTCTCCAAGCTGCGCCGCTACGCTCTGTTCCTGGAAGGCTTACTGCCTTTCGCCGCCGAACGCATAGAGGCCGGCTCGGTGTTGCAAGCAGGAATCATTTCCCTCGAACAAGAAGCAAAGGATATCGATCCTGAGCAGCTGCCGCCGGAACTGTTGGCGCAGCCCCTTCGCTTGCGACTCTTCGCCGACCAAATGGGACTCGGTGAGCTTGATCGCTCTCGCGCGGAGTTTGAGGCCGATCTGCTCCGCGAGTACCAGCTGCAATCCTCAGACCCCAGTCTGGAAGGCGCCTTCGGAGCGGTACGCGACACCACTGAAATCGGCGCCTCGCTCGAGCCGCACCCCACCGTCGTCTCCTTACAGGCCCTCGAGTTCTGGACCGATGCGACCTCCGACGGCTTCCGCCGCACCTGGCGCGACCTCATCTAGCCCCAAGCGCCGTATACTCGGTACGTTCGCCGGAGAAGACTGCAATGCCCCGTTTCTCCGCCGCCTTCCTTTTTCTCGGTCTTGCCATGAGCCTCAACGCCCAGTCCTACCAGACCTCGCGCACCGTAATCGACGGCGTAGACGTCGTACAGTTGCAAAACCCCGACGGCAACGAGCGCGTCTCCGTCGCAGTGAGCCTCGGCAATCTCGCTTACGAGTTCTCCGTTAACGGCAAGAACGCCTTCTATGCGCCGATGGATTCCTTGGCCGCCTATGCCGAGCGTCCCCGCCTAGTCGGCAATCCCTTTCTGTGGCCCTGGCCGAACCGTTTGGACTGGGAAGGTTACTACTTCGACGGCAAAGAGTATCGCCTCAACATGGCTCTGGGCAACGTGCGTCCCGACGGCAACAAGCAGCCGATCCACGGCCTCGTGACCTTCAGCTCCTACTGGGAGGTTATCGATTCCGGCGCCGACGCCTCTGGGGCCTGGGTGACCAGCCAATTGGAATACTCCAAGCACCCCGAGCTAGCCCAGCAGTTCCCCTTCGAGCATCGAGTCGAGATGACTTACCGGCTCTCCGGCGGAAAGCTTTCCGTCACCACCAAAGTCGTTAACCTCTCCGCCGCCTCCATGCCGGTCTCCCTCGGCTTCCACCCCTATTACCAACTGCACGATTCGCCGCGCAGTGAATGGAAGATTCGTATCGCCGCGAAGGATCAGTGGTTGCTCAACGACAAGCTAACCCCGACAACCGAGACCGCGCCCACCGCCAGTCAGTTCCCCAATCCGCTCGAATTACCACTCGAAGGCACATCCCTCGACCACGTCTTCGGCGGGCTCATCCGCGATGCCGACGGAACCGCGCGCTTCTCCTTCATGGGCCGCCAAGAGCGCATCGACATCTTCTTCGACGAGAAGTTCGACACGTCCGTGATCTACTCGCCCACCAGCCGCGCCTTCGTCTGCTTCGAACCCATGGCCGGCATCACCAACGCTCTCAACCTGCAGCATCAAGGCACTTACAAGGCCCTGCAATCAGTCGCCGCCGGCGAGACCTGGCAGGGCACGTACGCCATCCAGCCGATCGGCTTTTAGACGCTGATCACGATCTTGCCCATGTGCCGGCCCTGAACGATGTACTCGTAGGCGCCGCGAGCATCTTCAAACGGGAAAATCTCATCGATCAAAGGGTTTATGCCGTTTAACTCAATGCAACGGATGAGCTCTCGGAACATCCGCCTGTTGCCCACGTAGATCCCTTGCATGCGCTGCAAGTTGCGCAAAACATGCGCCGGCGAGGGGTTCTCAGCGCGGCCCGTCAGCACGCCGATCAGGCTGATCGTGCCGCCCATCCTCGTCGCCGCGAACGATTTGCCTAACGTTCCGGCGCCGCCGACCTCGATCACGTTGTCGACGCCCACTCCGCCAGTCAACTCCCGCGCAGCCTCATCCCAGTCCGGCGTCTTCACGTAATTAATCGTCTCGTCCGCGCCAAGCTCGCGCACGCGTTCCAGCTTGGCGTCGCTCGACGACGTAGCGATCACCCGCGCACCAAAAGCCTTGGCGATCTGCAACGCGAACAACGACACGCCGCCCGTACCCAAAATCAAAACCGTCTGCCCCGGACGCGTCTCCGCCTTCGTCAATGCGTGCCAAGCCGTCACCGCGGCGCACGGCAAGCTAGCGGCCTGTTCATAGCTGTAGCCCGCGGGGATCTTCACCGCCCCACGCTCAGCGAAAATCACATACTCCGCCAGCACGCCGTCCACGCCGCCGCCCAGCGCTGTGCGGAACTGCTTCTCCGTCGGCATGCCGTCTTCCCAATCCTGGAAAAAGCAGCCGGCGACTTTATCGCCTTCGACGAACTCCGTCACGCCCGAGCCGACCGCAACGACGTCTCCCGCCCCATCCGACAGCGGAATCAGCGGCATCTTGTCGTTGCGCGGATAGCCGCCGCGCGGCATGGCCAAGTCGCGATAGTTGATCGAACAAGCGCGTATGCGCACCAGGATTTCCCCAGGGCCAGGCTCAGGCTGCGGCAGATCGACCAACTGCAACGCATCGAGGCCCGTGGGCGAGGTGATTTGATATGCCTTCATTGCTAGTTTGGTTGTCCTTCGGAGGCGAGAATCGTGCGCAAAGCCTCTTGGTCCTGTAGCGCCGGCTTGCCCCAATCCGGTTCGTAGTGGAAGACGTCCAACGCGCCATTCGCACGCCAAGCGCCGTCGAGAATGTCAAAGCGGTCCGCCGTCACAAACGCCGGATGCGGCTCCCCGCAAGCATGGCTCAGCTGCATCATTTCCTTGCGCAGCGAGCAAATATAATTCGCCAGGCGCGCTGATTTATCATGCGGATCGAGCCCGCGAATCAGCCACTTGTTTTGCGTCGCCACCCCCGTCGGGCAGTGGTCCGTATGGCAGCGCTGCGCCTGTATGCAGCCGATCGAGATCATCGCCTCGCGGCCGACGTTAATCATGTCGCAGCCCAGCGCCATCGCCAGCATCGACGTCTCCGGGAAGCCCAAACGTCCCGACCCAATCCACACAATGTCCGTCGCCAGGCCCCTCTCAGCGAAGATGCGATAGACGCGCGCAAAGCCAATGCGAAACGGCAGCGACACATGGTCCGAGAATGCCAACGGCGCCGCGCCCGTCCCCCCTTCGCCGCCATCGATCGTGATAAAGTCGACGCCCCGTTGCCGACTTGCCATCTGCGTCGCCAAGTCGATCCAAAAGTTCAAGTCGCCCACCGCCGACTTGATGCCGATCGGCAACCCCGTCTCGCTCGCCAACAGCTCAACGAAATCCAACATGCTGTCAACGTCGCGGAAGACCGTGTGGGCGCACGGGCTGGCGCAGTCCTGGCCGCGAGGGATCCCGCGTATCGCTGCGATCTCAGCGGAAATCTTCGCCGCCGGCAACATCCCGCCCAAGCCCGGCTTCGCGCCTTGGCTCAACTTCACTTCAATCGCTCTTACCGGGTTCGCCGCCACTGCAGCTTTGAACAGTTCCAAATCGAAGCCGCCGTCTTCCGCGCGGCAGCCAAAGTAGCCTGTGCCAATCTGCCAAATCAGTTCCCCGCCCTTCTGGTGATAGGGAGAGATTCCGCCCTCGCCAGTATTCTGCAGGCAGTTGGCGATGGCCGAGCCGCGATTGAGCGCTTCGACCGCCGGGCCGCTCAGCGACCCGAAACTCATGCCGCTGACGTTGACGATCGACGCCGGCCGAAAGGCATGCTTGCGTCCCCGCGGACCGCCCAAAATCTTGGCGCAAGGCAGCGGATAGATGTAGTCCTTCGGATGAGGCGAAGGGTTCAGCGGAAATGCGCTGTGTTTGATGATGATGTAGTGCGACGAGAGGTCCAGGTCGTTGTCCGTGCCAAAGCCGAAGTACGTGTTCACGCGCTTCGCCGACGTATAAATCCAGCGCCGCTGATCGCGAGTAAACGGCCGCTCTTCGTCGTTGTCGGTGACGATGTATTGCCGCAACTCCGGCCCAACCGCTTCGAGCCAATAGCGGAAGTGACCAACGATCGGAAAGTTCTTGAGGATCGCGTGCTTGCGCTGCGTCAAGTCATAAACGACCACGATCGCCAGGATCGCAACGATGGCGAGAAATCCGTAGAGCAGCCAGTGTTCAGGCATACGAGGGTTCGGAGGCCGATTATGGCACACCTCCGCGAGCTACCCTATCTCTCCAGCCCCACTCACGCCGCCGCCCGCGCCGTCCAACCCCACAACCACCGCCCCTACCCGCATACGCCTAGCGACCTGAGCCCAGGCGCGTAAGCGCCGGGTCCTAACGCCGGCCTCCATCGCCAGTCCAGCCAGAAACAACCGCTCCCTTGCCCACCGAAGGAGCGGGCCGGTTTGAATTTCCGCCAGGAGGCATTCGTCCCAGGCCCAGTTCGCAGCCTTTCACAAATCGACCTATAATGAGCGCGCCGCAGGAGGCATTGTGCGCAGCGTTCGTCCACTGGAGGGCACGTGACAGTGAGGCAAATACGTCCGCTAGCTCACACAGTCCTTCTGCTCGGAAGCGTCCTGAATCTGCATGCTCAACGCGACTGGACGCTTCAGGCGAACGCACCACTCTACCTGCAAGGCTCTGTGCGCACTTTTGACGGCCAGGTGCCGAGAGTTCCGGTCGAGATCCAGCTGGATTGTGGCGGTGTACCGCGGCGGATCGGCCTCTCGGCTGCAGACGGCTCATTCGCGATCGACCTGCGCGCAAGGCCTGGAAGTCCCGACGGCGTAAACCTGTTCGGTTGTTCGCTGATCGCCGACGCGTCCGGATTCGAGTCAAGCGCAATCCCATTGGGACGCATTAGATTGATGGACGCAAAGCCGGTCGGCGTCATCATCCTCACACCCAGCGGCGCCGCTGTCGGGGATGTTGTCAGTTACACATCTCTCAGCGCACCGAAGGCCGCGCGCAGGGCCTACGAGAAAGCGCTGGCGGAAACCCGCAAGCCCAAGCCAAGGCTTTCTCAAGCTCGGCAACAGCTTGCTAAGGCGCTCGAACTGCACGCGGAGTACGCCGAGTCCTGGGATCTGCTTGGGCGGGTCGATGGTAGCCTCGGCGATTGGTCGGCCGCTAGAAGGGATTTCGAACGGTCCATCGAGGCCGATTCGCGCTTCATCCCGCCGTATCCGCAATTAGTGAGAATCCTCGCGGGAGAGAAAGAGTATCAACTAGCAGCCGCCCTAGGGAAAAAGGCGCTGGAGCTTAATCCGCCGCGAGACGACGTCCGCTTCTACGTGGCGGCATCCCAGCTACAGCTAGGGCACTACGAAGAAGCAGCGCGCCTGGCTCAGGAGCTCATCGAGCGCGGCGGCAACGCGGAGTTCCCCCAAGTGCGGGATGTGCTCCGAGCAGCGAAAGCGGCCGCGCCCTGACCGGTGTCCCTTTGCATCTCATCTGACGCGTTGCCCAGCTTACCGCCCCACTCCCACCCCTACCCGCGCTCTCCAGCGACCCGAGCCCAGCCTCGTAAACGCCGGGTCTTAACGGGTACGAGCTGTCGCGGGCCGAGACTTGCTGGGGCTTCAACGCCGCCTCCTTCGCAAGTCCTGGCGCCAGTGCTATTCAGACCAATTACTTAGGGAGTAGCGAGGACTCCGACGGGCGTTTTCGTACGACGATTTTGATCGTAGTCCGCTAATATTAGGCAACGAATACGATGCTTGCCTATAGCACGACAAACCGATCTCGATTCCGGTTCCTAGCATCCGGCTTCATAGCCTTAGCCGGCATGCTATTGCTCTATACAGGCGGCCTGCAAGCCCAACAACGGCCGGCCCGGGGCGAACCGGCCGCAATCGCAGGGGCCAAAGAAGATCCTGCGGCGGTTGCCCGCGGCGCGCAGCTTTATGCGACGAATTGCGCCGGCTGTCATGGCGCCACGGCTCGCGGCAACCCTGGCGCTCCCAATCTGATTCGCTCCATCGTCGTACTCACCGATGAAAAAGGCATCCTCATTGCCCCGGTCTTACGCGACGGCAGGCCTGATCAGGGCATGCCCAAGCCCAACCTGAGCGAACCCCAGATCGCCGATCTCGTCGCCTGGCTGCATGTTCAGACCTACGCCGCAGGCAACCGTCGAACGTACGCCTTCCAGGACGTCGTAACCGGCGACGCCAAGCTAGGCGAAGCGTATTTTAATGGAGCGGGCGGCTGCAACAAGTGTCACTCGGCGACCGGTGACCTCCAGGGCATCGCCTCGCGCTACGACGCGATGGCCTTGCAACAACGCTGGCTCGGGCCGGGCGGAAGGGGTCGAGCGCCCGCCGCCACTAGCAGCCGCGGGGCGGTGACCGTGAAAGTGACGTTCCCTTCAGGTCAGACTACATCCGGCACGCTGGACCGCATCGACGATTTCAACGTGTCGCTGCGGGATGCGTCCGGCAAGTTTCAATCCTTCTTCCGAGACGGCGATGTTCCCAAAGTCGAAATAACGAATCCGCTGCAGGCGCATCTCGAACTGCTGCACAAATATACCGACGCACTACTGTCCGGTTAGAAGTCAAATAGAATCAGCTGGTTAGAGTCATCGAGTAAGAGTTGATGGGAG
>JAQCLD010000057.1 GCA_027592785.1 Acidobacteriota bacterium | reverse complement strand
CCGTTCCACTCCAAGCTGGTCTAGTTTTCCGGCGCCGCCCTGGTCTATTTTTACTCCGCCCTTGACACCAAAGTTAGAGCTGAATTCTAGCATTTGACCCCTCTCTGGCGTTCGGGGCTCGGATGCGCATTGAACGTTTAGCTGATGAGAGACTATCCGGTACAGCTGTCCCGCAATAAGGCCAGGGATCTTGATCCCCTACACGCCCCGACCGTCGGCCCCAGAAAATTAGGACCCCCATGCTACAAGGGACATAGAAGATCCCTGGCTAGTCGAGGCACGGCCAGGGGGCTCCGACGCATCGGGAACAAGATCGCGGGCGCTCGGTCGAAACCAGATGAGCCGCAGCGTGAGAGCGAGACGGGAACGAGGGTCGACCCGTCGACATCCGCCAAGGTCCGCGAAAACACTCCAGAAAACCGGAGTAACCCAATATTGTCAATAACTTAGCCAAGGAAATGGCAGCCCCAAGCGGACATCAGCGGACCCTCGCGGACCTGAGCGGACAATCGCGGCCTTTCAGAGGACTTTCCGCGGTCCTCAACGGTCGCCAAACGGTCAGGATGGCCAGTAAGCAGATCGAGACGCCTAAGACACCGGCCGCCGCAACGCAATCCCTAACTCAGTCAACTGCTTGGTCGGCACCGTGTTCGGCGCATCGCACATGATGTCGGCGCCCTTCGCCGTCTTCGGGAAGGGGATGACGTCGCGGATGGTGGTTTCGCCGGCCAGCAGCATGATCAAACGATCAAGTCCGACAGCGAAGCCGCCGTGGGGCGGGGTGCCGTATTCGAGGGCGTCGAGGAAGAAGCCGAAGCGGTGGCGGGCGTCTTCTTCGGAAAAGCCGAGCGCCTTAAACACCAAAGCCTGAATGTCGCGGCGATGGATTCTGATGGAGCCGGAGCCGAGTTCGACGCCGTTCAAGACCAGGTCATAGGCGCGCGAGCGCACTTGGTGCGGGTGCGATTCGAGTTTGTCGAAGTCGTCTTCGTGCGGCGAGGTGAAGGGGTGATGGGCGGCGAACCAGCGGCCTTCGTCTTCGTCCCACTCGAACATGGGAAACTCGGTGACCCACAAGAAGCGGAAGTCCTTGGGGTCGAGCAGGCCGTGTTTGTCCTTGAGCTTGTGTCCGGCGTGGAGGCGCAGGCCGCCGATGGCTTGCAGCGTCGACTCGTCGGGCTTCGGTCCCTTGGGCATCTCGGCCAGGGTGGCGATCAGCAGCAGGTCGTTGTCGGTGAGGCCAATGCGCTGGGCGAGCGTTTCCATCGACTCGGGGAATTTCTTGGTCAGGCCCTTGGGGTCGTCGAAAACCTTGATGCCGTGCTCCATGCAGTAGGGCCGGAACTCTTCGCGTTCGCGGCGCGAGAGTTGTCCGACGTTGGGGATGCGTACGGCGACGAGCGGCAGGCCATCAGTGACGAGGTCGGCGAATAGATCGTTGACGCGTTCGAGCGGCGGCAGGCGCAGGTCGGGTTTGTCGGAGCCGTACTTCTCGATGGCATCAGCAAAGCTCATCCTCGGGAGCGGGAAATGAGTGGTGGAGATGTCGGCTGCTTCGAGGGTGCGGCGGACCACGGTCTCGACCGCGTCGAGCACATCGTCTTCGCGCACGAACGACATTTCCAAATCGATTTGGGTGAATTCGGGCTGGCGATCGGCGCGCAGATCTTCATCGCGGAAGCAGCGCACGATCTGGAAGTAGCGGTCGAAGCCGCCGACCATGAGCAGCTGCTTAAACAGTTGCGGCGACTGCGGCAGGGCGTAGAACGAGCCTTGCTGGATGCGGCTGGGCACCAGATAGTCGCGCGCGCCTTCGGGCGTCGAGCGGGTCATCATGGGCGTCTCGATTTCGAGGAAGCCGAGGTCGTTAAAGGCCTCGCGAATCGCAAACGACGCCTTGTGGCGGAAGCGCAAGTTGCGCTGCATCTGCTGCCGCCGGAAGTCGACGTAACGGTAACGCAGGCGCGACTCTTCGCCGATGGTTTCGTCGTCGAGCCCGAAGGGCGGGGTGCGCGCGTCGTTCAAGATGTAGAGCTTGTCGACGGCGATCTCGATGGTGCCGGTGGCGAGGGCGGGATTGATGGTGTCGGCGTCACGCTTGATGACGAGGCCCTCAATCGCGGCGACGAATTCGCTGCGCAGACTCTCGGCCTTGGCGTGCACTTCAGCGGAGACTTCGGCATCGAAGACGCCTTGGGTGATGCCTTCGCGGTCGCGCAGATGGATGAAGATCAGCCCTCCGAGGTCGCGGCGACGATGCACCCAGCCCATCAGCAGCGCACGCTGCCCGACGTGTTCTTCGCGCAGTTCGCCACACGTATGGGTGCGCTTAAGTTGGCCGAATGCGTCCAACCCGACGGGGGTCGTTTCCTGATCCATCAAGAGTCTCCTCGATACTCCCGGCTGAGCAGGACGTAGCGTGCGGCGTTATCGCGCATGCGCTTCAAGTCCTCGTCAGTGGTTTGTCGTTTCACTTTGCCGGGCGCGCCCATGACGACGCTGCGCTCGGGAATCTGTTGCCCTTCGGTGACCAGGGCGCCGGCGGCGATGATCGAGCCGGCCCCGATGCGGGCGCCGCTCAAAATCGTCGCGCCCATGCCGATCAAGCAGTCATCCTCGACGGTACAGCCGTGGATAGTGCAGGAGTGTCCGACGGTGACGCGGTCGCCGATGATCAGCGGGATGTTGTAGTCGATGTGCAAACAGGAGTTGTCCTGGATGCTGGTCTCTTCGCCTATGCTGATCTTGTTGACATCGCCGCGCACAGAGACGTTGCACCAGATGCTGGAGCGCTCGCCAATCTTGACGTCGCCGATAACCTGGGCGCTCTCGTCGACATAAGCCGAGGGTGAGACGGCAGGCCACCGTCCGCGGAAGACGCGAATCATAGCGAGAAATTGGGGAACGGAGCCGGGACGCGGTCCAGGCAGAACCGCCCGCTCCCGACAGCGTATCACACTGTAAGGACGGGGGTTGCGGTGCTGCTAAGCGACCGCCGAGCGGGACGCTATCAGCTCAGCCGCCACGCCCAGTTCGGTGCGCTTCAAGAACTCCAATAGCAGGATCATCTTGTGCGATCGGACGGGTTCCTCGTGGCGGCAGACATGCTGGTAACGGAGGACTTGACGGGCGGCTAGGTGTCGCGATTTGCCAGGAGCTAGATCCGGGTCGAGGACACGGGCTCCCAGGTAATCCACGATGTAGAGCAATTCGTCGCTTGATAAGCCTTCCAGAAAACGCCGTGTCATGCGACGGCGGTCGGTTTCTGTTACTGAGACTAAAGCGGCGACTAAGGAAGCACGGTCATTACGGGACTGAACGTTGCTGCTTCTCAATCTGTCTCCCTGGGGCAGAAGCCCCGTTGACACAATTATCTCACTGTAGAAATCTGAGAAGCAACTGTATCCATCAGAAAACAAAACAGATAAGGGCACCACCGAGCGGTAGTGTATGTCTCGTAGTACTGCGTAGGGTGATTCTACACGGGGACGTCTTGGTAGAGATCGACCCACGAGCGGCAGCCTTTGTAACGGCGATCGTTGGGGATTGTAACGGGTTCGGGCAGGGTGAAAACGCTCACCTGGACGACGTAGAGGGGTAAATCTGGACGGTATTCGTAGCGCATGCGCAGATACGGTTCGGCCCAAATGTGCGCGGCGGACGTGAGTAGTTCGGAGATGTCGGCCGGGGCCTGGCGAATCTCGTCGACCTGGGCCCCGTGGCGGATCGTGAGTACGTCCGGGTCGGCTGGTTTAAGCGACTCGAAAAGCTGCTGGTACTCGGGCCGGATCCAGTCTTGTTGTTGATGTTCCCAAGTGGGGAAGAAGAGGAAGCGGCGGTGCTTGAGCTCGAAGCCACGTTTGCCTTCGGCGATTCCGCCCTTTCGGAGCAGGAAGTCTTGCTTGCCTTGAGCCAACGCCTCGACGACAACGACCCACTCTTTGAGGGCGACGTTCATCGCGGAATGATGGCGATGTTGTCGATGAGGCGGACCTTGCCGAACCAGACGGCCAGGGCCAGACGGCACTCGCGGTCGACGGTTACCACCGGGGCGAGCGTGTCGCGGTCGACGATCTCGATGTACTCCACGCGGGCGAGAGGTTCGGAGGCGATGACGTGACGGGCGATGCTGACGAGGACGCGCGAGGCTGTCTGATCCGATGATTGAGCGGCTTCGAGCGCGCGGTAGAGCACGGCAGCGGTTTGTCGTTCGGCAGGCGATAGCCGCACATTTCGCGAACTCATGGCCAGGCCGTCGGGTTCGCGGACCGTGGGCACGCCGACGATTTCGAGCGGGAAGTTGAGATCGCGAACCATGCGCCGAATGATGGCCAGTTGCTGATAGTCCTTCTCGCCGAAGTAGGCGCGATCGGCAGGCGCGGCGGCGAAGAGCTTGGCGCAGACGGTGGCGACGGCGCGGAAGTGTCCCGGGCGGTAAGGGCCACACAGGCCGTCGGAGAGACCTTCGACATCGACAAAGGTCAGAGGCTTCTCGGAATACATCTCCTCGGCGGAGGGCGCGAAGAGCCAGTCGACGCCGGCGGAACTGCAGGCTTCGAGGTCGGCGTCAAAAGGGCGCGGATAGGCGTCGAGATCGCTTGGTTGATTGAACTGAGCCGGGTTGACGAAGAGCGTCACGACGGTGCGCCCGCATTCGTCCTTAGCGTGGCGGATCAATTCGAGGTGGCCTTTGTGCAGCGCGCCCATGGTGGGCACAAGCCCGACGCTTTCGCCTCCACGGCGCGCCAACAGGACGTGGGTGCGCATCTCTTCGATGGAAGAGACTACTTGGGTGGTCATGACTCGGTGTCGGGCGGGAACTTGCCGGAGCGGACCTCAGCGGCATAGTTCTCGAAGGCATTGATCATTTGCTCGCCGACAGGGGCGTAGACCTTGGCAAACGGCGGCGAGTAGTCGGCGAGTCCGAGGATGTCGTGCATGACGAGGACTTGTCCGTCGCAGTGTGGGCCGGCCCCGATGCCGATGGTCGGGATTTCGAGCGCGCCGGTGACTTTGGCGGCGACGCCGAAGGGGATCGACTCGAGCACCAGCGAGAATGCCCCGGCGGTTTGCAGAGCTCTTGCCTGTTGCAAAAGAGTCTCGGCGTCTTCGGGCGTCTTGGCTTGCTTTCGGAAGCCGCCGAACTGGTGATAGGACTGCGGCGTGAGGCCGAGGTGGCCCATGACGGGGATGCCGATTTCGACGAGGCGAGCGACGACTTCGCAGATGGCTGGGTTGCCGCCTTCGAGTTTGACGGCTGCGGCGCCGCCTTGCTGGATGAGGCGTCCGGCGTTGCGGACGGCGTCATCGACGCCGGTCTGATAGCTGAGAAACGGCATGTCAGCGACAACCAACGGTCGCTGCACAGCCCGGGCGACGGCCTTGGAGTGGTAGGCGATGTCGTCGATCGTGACCGCGAGCGTGGTTTGCCGACCCTGGATCACCATGCCCAACGAATCGCCGACGAGGATCACGTCGATGCCCGCTTTCTCGACCAATGCGGCCGCCGAAGCGTCGTATGCGGTGAGGACGGCAATCTTCTTCCCGTCGCTCTTCCATGCCCGAAGATCAGGCGCTCTTACCGGGCGCATAGCAGTAGAAACCTCAACCCCCAGTCTACCGCTTGCGCGGCGCTAGGCCCGCCTTCGCGGGGCGCGGCCCTGCGGGGGAGTGAGGTCGGCGGCTTGCAAGCACGTTTTCTCTGGTCCATTGGAACCTCTGTGAACATCACCCCCGGAACGGCCACACCCGGCGAAGGCCGGACAGGCCCGCGCAAGCGGTGCGGTACACTGGCCGATTCGATGTCAGTTTCTGATCTGATTTATTGCCGTGCCATTACGGTTTGCCGCGGGGAAACTCGCGCTCTGGATGGCCTCAACCTATCGATTCCGTCTGGAGAGCATGTCGCACTGATCGGCCCCAATGGCTGCGGCAAGTCGACGCTGATTCGCACGATCTCCAGAGAGCTGCACCCGCTCTACAACCCGGCGTCGGAGCTTTCGATTCTGGGCAAGACGAATTGGAACATCTTCGAGCTGCGTCCGCTGCTGGGCATCGTGTCAGACGATCTGTTGCGGCGTAGTCTGCGCCCGGCGTCGGGCCGTGAAGTGATCCTCTCCGGTTATTTCTCGACGCTGGAGCTTTGGCCGCACAACGAAGTCACGGCACAGATGGAGACCAAGGCGGACGAGATCATCCAACTTCTGGAGATCGAGCACCTGGCCCGGCGCAACGTCTCGGAGATGTCTTCGGGCGAATCGCGGCGCATCTTGATGGGCCGCGCCTTGGTGCACGACCCCCAGGCGCTGATCCTCGACGAGCCGACCAACAGTCTCGATATGCGCTCGGCTCACGAGCTGCGCGAAGTCTTTCGCAAGGTCGCCCAGTCGGGCGTCGGCATCATTCTGGTGACGCATCATTTGCCGGACATCATTCCCGAGATCGACCGAATCATCTTGATGAAGAAGGGCCAGGTCTTCGGCGACGGTCCCAAGTCAGAGATTCTCAGCAACGGTTCGCTATCGAAGCTCTTCGAGATGCCTGTCGAATTGATCGAACGCGGCGGTTACTACCACCTGATCTAATCACCAGCCTCGGCTGCGCATGCGCTCCAAGATGGTGCCCGAGTAGGTGTCCATACGGCTTGGGCGCCGAGTCCGCGGCGCCGGGATGCAGGCCGCCAGACGCGCCGCCTCATTGCGGCTGAGGCGTTCGGCAGGCTTGTTGTAGTGAAACTGCGCCGCGGCGCCAACGCCCCAAACTCCCGGGCCCCACTCGATATCGTTGAGATATAGCTCAAGGATGCGGTCTTTGCTGAGCACGAGCTCGGCGACCGGCGTGAGGGCGTATTCGGGCAGCTTGCGAAAAACCGAGCTGTGGGTAGTGAGGAAGAGATTCTTGACCAACTGTTGGGTGATCGTCGAGCCGCCGCGTACCCTGCGGCCGCTGCGGGCATCGTCCACGACGATTTGCATTTCTTGCCAATCGACGCCGGAATGTTCGTAGAACGCGCCGTCTTCGGCGGCGATCACGGCGCGCTGCAGGTCCCTCGGGATCTGTTGGAGAGGAATCCGGCGCTGCCTCGATTGGTAGCCGCCGGCTGAGAACCAGGACTCGATGCGGCGCTGCATCTGGACGGTTGTGACCGGCGGATTGACCCAGCGATAGGCGACCAGCAGCGCGCAGCAGATCAAGTACCAGCCGACGATTGCGGATGCAGCAACCAGGGCCACTTGCTTCCAGCGCGTCCTCGGCCAGCTAGGGTATTTCATATCGTGAGAGCTGGCTCCAGGTCATGGCGCCTTTGCTTCTCCGTAGAGCCCACGGATCGCAGCGAATACGTGTCGCTAATTGCCAGCCGCTGAAGCTTCGCGCGTCTTGCGCACGGCATCCAACACACCGTTGATGAACTTGGACGACTTTTCGCCTGAAAAGCGGCGAGCCAGTTCGATCGCTTCGTCGATCACCACAGCCGGCGCCGAGTCGCCTTGATCCATTTCATGGATGGCGATGCGCAACACGTTACGGTCGACCAGCGCCATGCGGTCCAGCTTCCAGTTCGAGGCGTGCTTTTGAATGACCTCGTCAAGGGAGGCTGAGTGGCGGGTTACTCCGTGGAAAAGCTGTTCGGCGAAAACGTCTTGGCTGACGATCTTGCCGCCGATGGAGTCAGACAACGACTTGAAGTAAGTCGTGATGACGGTTTCGGGTGTTTCGCCGCTCGATTCCCATTGATAGAGCAACTGAAGCGCCCGTTCACGGGAGCGATGTCGAGAAGACATTGAAAAAACGCCTACTAGGCCTTGAGCTTCTTCATCAGAGAAGCCATCTCGATCGCCGTCATGGCGGCCGAAAATCCTTGATTCCCGCTCTTTCCGCCGGCCCGGTTGATGGCCTGCTCGACGGTGTCGCTAGTGATTACGCCAAAGATGACGGGAACGCCCGTCTCGCGGCTCGCCGCCGCGATGCCGCCGGCTGCTTCGCCGGCGACGTGATCGTAGTGCGTCGTTTCGCCGCGTATTACCGCGCCAAGACAAATCACCGCATCGTAAGAGCCGCTGGCGGCCATGGCCTTCGCCGCAACCGCTAACTCCAACGCCCCCGGGACCTTGGCGACGCTCACCGCAGCCAGGTCGCCGCCCGAGCGGGCGATCGCGTCGAGCGCGCCAGCCAACAGCTTCTCTGTAATGAAGCTATTAAAACGGCTGACGACGATTCCGAAACGCGCCCCTTGGGCGGTCAGGTTGCCTTCAATCGATCGCGGCTGTTTCGCTTGGTCCATGGCGTCGTGAACGGCCTGATCGCACAAGCGATGAGGCCGCTAGACCATTCTACCCCGCAATGGAACCCAATCCCCGGCCTTCCTGCGGCCAGGAACTGACCGGTTTGTAAAGGGGACGTAATGGGCAGGTCAAAACCTTGCAAGATACTGAATCTGTCCGAACCTTTTGCCTGGCTGCCGCGTCTGTTCTATTGAGACAAGGAAATGCGAAGGCTACTCAAAGCGATGGTGATACCGGCAGCAGCGATATTGATCGCGACGCTGTTTGCTCCCTCCCAGGGCGCTGAAGCGGCCGCCGCAAACGAAGTTGCACGGGGGGCGCAGGTCCAAACCAACCCCAAAACCCCATTTACCCCACACCCCTTGGACTGGCTGGAACGATCAGCAACCCTGGTCGCCCAGCTCGCGCCCTCCGTCAACACAGATTAAGAACTCAAGGTAGAGCAACTAGTTCCGCACCGACGCCCGTACAACAACCAGCCGCCGGATCTGCGGGTCCGGCGGCATCGTCGTCTAGGGTCACGAAAACTTCCCAGGCGTTGCCGTCCGGGTCGTCGACCCAGACCTTGTCCTGCACTGCGTAGCAGCAGGTGACGTTTTCTTCGACGCGAATGCTGATGCCGGCTTGCTCGAGACGTTGCTTGGCCACCGCTACGGCTTCGCGCGACTTGACCTGCACTCCGAAGTGCGAGACTCCCGCCGTCCGCCTGACTCCCGCTACGACCTGATTGAGCGTCAAATTTAGAGGCGACGACTCGACCTCGAACTTCACGTAGCCAGGTCGCGCTTTCGACGGCTCTTGGCCAAAAAGCGCCGCATAGAATCGCGACGATCTCTCGACATCCGACGATTCGAGGGCGACGTGCAACCGTGCTTCGGTTGCGAACTCGACTGCTGATTTACCTGTCATGGTTGGTTCCTCACTGGCTGCCTAGTTGAGGCAGTAACTCTGTTTCGTAGAACTCCTGAAAACGCTTGTGAATCTCGTCTCTCGACTGGCGAAAGACGGCTAGAATTTCTTCTTCCGTGCCGGTCGCATCGGCTGGATCGGGGAAGCCGATGTGCAGGCGATGTTTGACCTCACCGACGAAGGCGGGGCAATCGCGCTCGGCGTTGCCGCAGACGGTGATGACGTAGTCGATTTTGTCGTTAAGGAACTGAGCGACGTTCTTGGGCCTGCCGTTGAAGATGTCGACGCCGGCTTCTTCCATCACGCGAATTGCGTAGGGGTTCACCCGCGCGGCGGGCTTAGAGCCGGCCGACTCGACTTCGAGGCGCGGGTCGAAGCTGCGCAGAAACGCCTCGGCGATCTGGCTGCGGCAAGAGTTGCCGGTACACAGCACGAGAATCTTCACTTCTTCCTCTTCGCCGCCGGCGGGCAACAGGCCAGCAAGTCTTCGGCCTTGACGACGTCGTTTTCGGCGCAGCATTCCTTCATCAGGAACTCGATCAACTCTTGCAGCGCATCGGCATTGACGCGGTAACGCAAGAAGTTGCTCTGGCGCTCCATGGTGACCAGCCCTTCGTGCTTCAGGCGTTCGAGGTGATGGGAGAGCGTTGAGGCGGGAATCTCGAGCGCGGCTTGGATGTCGCCGACGACCAGGCCTTCCGGATGCGCCCGTAGTAGGGCACGAACGATCCGCAACCGCGCCTCGGCGCCGAGCGCATTGAACATGTCGGCGCAACGCATGACGCCGGCGTCGCCGGTCCTCGTGTTGGTTCGCGTTTCCATATTTCTATAATGATAGAAATACCAAAAGACTCGACTCCCGTCAAGCTGCTTACAATCGGATGGTGAAGAAAGTAACGCTCATCACGGACGGCTCCTGCCTAGGCAATCCCGGCCCGGGCGGCTGGGCGGCGATCCTGCGATTCGGTCCGCAGACGAAGGAACTCTCGGGCGGCGAACCGGAAACGACCAACAACCGCATGGAAATGATGGCCGTGATCGAGGGCCTAAGAGTGCTCAAGGAGCCCTGCGAGATTGCGATCGAGATCGACTCGGAGTACGTCAAGAACGGCGTCACGCAGTGGATGGACGGCTGGAAGAAACGCGGCTGGATGACGGCGGCGAAGAAACCGGTGAAGAACCAAGACCTGTGGCAGAAGATCGACGCGGCCCTGGCCGGACACACGGTGCAGTGGACGTGGGTGAAAGGGCACGCGGAGCACGCCGACAATAACCGTTGCGACGAGTTGGCGCGGGAGGCGGCGAACGCCATTCGCGCCGTGCGTTTCTAGGCGCTCTATACTCTTAGACCGAGATGGCAAAGAAAAGATCTTCTGGCGTGGCGGGCAAGTTGCTGTGGGCGCTGGCGCTGCTGTTGATGTTGAGCGCGGCTGTTTATCAGCGGGCGACGGGGCCGACGTATCCCATGCGCGGCGCGTTTAACGCGGGCGGGGTGGAACATACTTATCGGCTGATCCGCAGCGATCTATCGATCCAGACGAACGCGGCGGCGCGGGCGGTGATTCCCGATCCGGGCGACGGCGCGGCAGGGACGCTGTTTTGGAAGCGCTATCGCACAGCCGATGAATTCGCGGCGCTGCCGATGACTAGTGAGACGGAAGACGGCGAGCGAGTGTTAGTCGGTCTGGTCCCCGCGCAACCCGCCGCCGGCAAGGTCGAATACTACATCGAGCTGTTCACCCCGGAGGGAACGACGATTGAGATTCCGGTTGCCGAGCATGTCGTGATGCGCTTCAAAGACGATGTGCCGTCGACGATCCTCGTGCCGCACATCTTCATGATGTTCTTCTCGGTGCTGATCGGCATTCGGGCGGGGCTGGGCGCGCTGTTTGCTCCGCAGGGCATTCGGCAAATGGCTTGGACGGCGCTGATCGGAGTGACGCTGGGCGGTATGGTGCTGGGGCCGATCGTCCAGAAGTATGCCTTTGGAGAATATTGGACCGGCTTCCCGAACGGCGGCGACTGGACCGACAACAAAGTGCTGGTGCTGTGGCTTGCTTGGGTCGTGGCTTGCGCGGTGATCGGGTTGAAGCCCAAGAAGAAAGAGGGCGTCAGCCGGGCGGTTGTGCTGGTCGCTTCCATCGTGATGAGCGCGGCGTATGTGATTCCGCACTCGATGGGCGGCTCGGAGCTGGACTACTCGCAGGTCGATGCGGGGGTCGATCCGGCGAAGGCGATTGAAACCGGCAGGCAATGAGCAAACGAAGATGCGGGACAACCACGGAGGTATGCCGGAACTGATCGACGCCTACGAACGGCAAGGTCATTTCTACGGCACTGTGCAGCTTCGCCTCAACGCAGTAGCCCCACTGGTTGAATTCGGCCTTACGCCCGGGAGCTATCGGGCGATGAAGAAGATCCTTTCCCTTCGCCCGTTCGATGCGATTCCCGGTCTCAGCTACCGATTCTTTTTTGCAGGTGCAGCCCGGAAGGATCTTATTAGGATTCGCGTCGAACTGGATAGGAAGTCGAAACAACTGGAGGCTGCTGTCCCACCGGAACTATCTGCCAATCTCGAATGGCTTATCTCCGTCGACGACCCGAAAGCGCTTTCCCACCTAAGACACTTGTAGCGAGAGAGCGCCTTTATGGCGCCGGTAGAAGCCGCGGACTTGAACCATGAACTGGCCCCAAATTCATCTCGCCCTGGTCCACTTCCCGGTCGTGGGTGCGTTCTTCAGCCTTGTTCTATTTGCTCTGGCGTTGTTCTACCGCTCGGACTTGCTGTTTCGCGTGGGCTGCGGATTCACGGTGTTTTGCGCATTGGCTGCCGCGGCGAGCTATTTCACGGGCGGCGAGGCGTTCGAGGCGATGATGGCCGAACTCGACGCGGACGTCGTGGAAGACCATGCTCTCGTTGCGCGCGGAGCGTTTTTGCTCTACACGCTGGGGGGAGTGGGCGCGCTCGTGGCCTTGCTGCAAGAGTTGCAAGAGGAGCCCGCGGCGCCGGCCCTGCGCTGGGCGCTGTTGGCGGTGAACGTCGTCGTGTTCGGAGTGCTGCTGTGGGCGGCTCATCTGGGCGGCCTGATTCGGCACCCGGAGATTGCGCCGCCGGTCGAATCTATCGCTACGCTATTCCTTTAGCCCTCGCATGTTCTCGTCGAAGATCATCGCCGCGGTTGCGGTCCTGCTGTCGCTGCCGCTGGGTTTGACCGCGCACGACTTTACCGTGACCGAAGTCGCGGTCATCTTTCGCGGCGACGGCGGATACCAGATCGATATGAGCGTCGATGCCGACGCACTGGCGCTGGGGTTGCCGCCGGACACGGAGTCGAGCATCGTCGTCGCGGAGATGGAGAAGCTCTCGCCCGCAGAGTTCGATGCAGCCGTCGCGCGGGCCCAGGGCTACGTCACCCAGTACGTGCGCATACGCTTTGACGGCGTGAAGCAGTCGCCGGCGGTGGAGTTCCCGCAGTACGGAACGGCCGCTGCAATGGACGCCGAGACGCCGACGGTGTTGGGAACGTTGGCCAGGATGGAAGGGCACATGCCGGAGGGCGCGCGCGAGTTTGCCTTTGGGGCGTCCGAAGTTTTTAAGGCCGTTAAGCTGACCGTATTCGATCCCTCGGCCCCGCAACCGGCGACCTTCACGCTGGGCCCGGGCGAGGACAGCCCGCCGCACATCATCGGCGGAGGGCAACAGACGCAGACGACGGGCAGCGTGCTGTGGCGCTACACGATTCTGGGCTTCGAGCACATTCTGCCGCTTGGCCTGGACCACATTTTGTTCGTGTTGGGGCTGTTTCTGTTGAGCGTCCGTTGGCGTCCGCTGTTGTGGCAGGTGACGGCGTTTACGATTGCGCATTCGGTGACGCTGGCGCTGTCGATGTACGGAGTCGTTTCGTTGCCGTCGCGGCTGGTGGAGACGCTGATTGCGGCGTCGATCGCCTATGTGGCGATTGAGAACATATTTACGTCGAAGCTGCACGCTTGGCGGCCAGCGGTGGTGTTCTGTTTTGGGTTGTTGCATGGCTTGGGATTCGCGACCGTGTTGCAAGAGTTGGGGCTGCCGCGCGAGCAGTTCGTGCCGGCGTTGATCTCCTTCAACGTTGGCGTGGAGCTGGGCCAGTTGACGGTGGTGTCGTTGGCCTTCGTGGCGGTAGGTTGGCTGCGCGAGAGGCCGGACTACCGCAAGCTGGTCGTCATTCCTTGCTCGGCAGCCATTGCAGCGATGGGCGTCTATTGGGCGATCACCAGGTCGTTCTTCTGATGAGCATGGTTCGCATCGCACTGGCGAATATTCGCTACGCGGCGTCGCCCCAGGAGTCGGTTGTGCTGGCCGAGGATACGGTTGCGCGAGCGGGCAATGAAGGCGCCGCCGTCGTGTGTTTCCCGGAGTGCTACGTGCCGGGTTACCGCGGGCTGGGCAAGGAACCGCCGCGGCCGGATCCAGTCTTTCTGGAACAGGCTTGGGCAACGATCGCCAAAGCGGCCGCCAAGGCGAACGTCGCCGTCGTTCTGGGCACGGAGCGCGTCGTCGATGATGCTCTGCGTATCACCGCGCTTGTCGTTGACCGCGATGGCACGGTCGCCGGTTTTCAAGACAAAGTACAGCTCGATCCTTCAGAAGACGGCCTCTATTCGCCGGGGTCGGGGCGACGGGTTTTCCAGGTGGACGAGCTGACCTTCGGCATCTCGATTTGCCACGAGGGATGGCGTTATCCGGAGACGGTGCGGTCGGTGGTGAGGCAAGGCGCGCAAGTCGTCTTCCACCCGCATTACCATCCGGCGGAACCCGGAGGGTATGTGCCCCAGAGTTTCGGCGAGGCGGGGAATACTTTCCACGAGAACGCCGTGCGCTGCCGTGCGGCGGAGAGCACTTGCTACTTCGCGTCAGTGAACTACGCGTGTCACGATTCGCCGACGACTTCCGCGGTGGCGGCGCCGGACGGCACGCTCGTCTGCTATCAGCCGTACGGCAAAGAGGGGCTGCTGATCGCCAACTTAGATCTCGCCGCGGCCACGGGACTGCTCGCCTCACGCCTAAGGCCGGCCTAGGACGGAACGGCGCCTTTCATCAGCCAGTCCGAGCACTTCGGTCCAAGCTCCTTCACAGCTCTTTCCTCGTACGCCGCATTCTCTGCGGGCGTGAGCGTTTCGTTCCAGCGGCCGTTCACTCCCTTGTGAATGAAGTTCTGGGCGCCGCCGTCCCAGAAAGCGCCGCCGAGCGGAACGCTTTTGGTGGCGTTGGCTTTCATGTAGTCGAAGCTGCAATGCGTGACGATGTCGTTCCACTTCGACTCATCAATGGGAGTCTCGAGGAACGAGGCGATGCGGCGAATTTCCCCGGGCATGTCGCGCTTCAGATCGTTGAAGTGCAGCAGGGTCACATTGGGCAGATTGCGAATCTCCCACCAGGTGCGGACGTTTTCCCAAAACGGCCAGAAGGGATGGCCGTCTTTCTCGAACCACTCGTCGAAGTGCTGGTGAACCGAGTCGCAGGGTCGCTCAATCGGCGGCCCGACGCGGCCAGGCGTGTTGTTGAGCACGTCATACCACTGCTCGTTTGCCGTCGAGTGATGGTTGTACATGCTCCAGACCACGTCGCGTCCGTCGCGGCCGATGTAGATGTACTTGGCTTTGGGCGAGAAGACGAGCGCGTCGACGGGCAGATGAGTCTTGATGAAGCGGCGATGCTGCTGCGCCTCGACTTCGGGCAGCTTGACCTGCTTGGGCGGCACGCGCAGATCCATCCAGGGCGACATCTCGGCTACTTCTAGGCCCTCTTGGCCGTTGAAGATGAGCTGCGAGACGATCTGCTGTACCCAGGTTGTGCCCGACTTAGCGTAGGTGCCGATGACGATGTCGTTGTCGCGGAACTTTAGGTCGTTCCAGATGGTCGAGTCGAAATGGTGGCTGTGTATTTCCCGCGTTTTGCGGGGCCATTGGATGTCGGACATAGCAGGTGCTCCCGCCCCGTATTCTACTGCGCGGCGGGAGCGTTGAATTTTACTGGCCGCCGCCCGGGGCGCGGTACTTGGCTTTGGCCAACTTGCCGATGGCCTGGTCCGCTTCCTCAATGGTCAACAACGGCGTCGTGCGAACGCTCGCCGTGCCGGCGGATGTCGCCAGCATCGAAAACGCGGCGACCGAGGCGTTGTCAGGAAAGTCGGCGATGCCGATCGCGTCGGAATCGCCGAAGCTGAAGTAGAACGCTTCTACTTTGCCGCCTAGAGACTTGGCGGCCGCCTTCACGTCCCGCAGGCGCTTTGCGGCGCCGTCGGCCGCTAGGCCGATCAGGCCTTCGTCAGAATAAGTTGCTTCGACTAGATACTTGGGCATGGGATCTTCCTTAGGTTGCTAGCTTACAGGGGTTGCACGACTTGTGCTTGACGCGGGTAGAATAGGCGCTCAACCCGCGAATAAGTAATTATGGCCAAAATCATCGACCAACGCATGGCGGCAGAGATGGACGGCGAGTTCGTCGTCTTCTTGATCGGCATGCGCATCAACAAACCCTGGAAGATCCACAAGTGGCTACCTGTCTTCCTGGCGATGCCCAAGATGATCAAGGAGTTGGAGGCTGACCCGGAGTCGGGTTTCCTCGGCCACAACGGCATCACCGGCAAGGTGATCGTGCAGTATTGGCGCTCGTTTGAGCACCTTGAAGCCTACGCCCGCGCCAAAGACAAAAAGCACTGGCCGGCCTGGGTGGACTTCAACAAGCGGGTCGGCGCCAGCCGTGGCGACGTCGGCATCTGGCACGAGACCTACAAGATCAAACCCGGTCAATACGAAGCAGTCTACTCAGGAATGCCGCCGTACGGATTGGGCAAGGTCGGCAAATTGATTCCCGCCTCAGGCCGCAAAGAGGCGGCGCGGGACCGGATGGGAACTTAGTAGAGAACCGAGGAGCTACTTGGGTAGGGCGTCAGCCCAAAAGTTCTTCGTACTCGGCAAGGCGTAGCGCCGCGTCTCATTCACAACGCAATGCGTAGACGATTTGTTCCGCTGATCGCCCTGTTGTTCGGGGGCGCCGCTCTGCTGCTGGCCGCTGGCTTCTGGGAGAAGAAGGGGCCCCAGGAGTGGACCAACGAGGAGGTCGAGACGATCTTGACCGACTCCCCGTGGGCGCAGATTGGCTCGATTTCGTTCGTCGGCGATAAGAGTCAGCCGATCGGCGGAGGTTCCCGCGGCGGGGGCATCGGATTTCCCGGCAGTAGGTCCCCGACTTCGGGACCAGCGGGCAGAAGCGGGCAGCCCGACGGCGGCTGGAGTGGTAGGTTCGCAGCAGTCGGCAGCGAGTCGCGTGCGTTTGGCGATGGCGATGTCGTCGTGCGCTGGAGCAGCGCCTTGCCGATTCGCCAAGCCCTCGAGCGAACCGGCGCGGGGGACAGCGCCCCGCGGCCCGAGCTGCTGCGGGATTATTACGTGGTCTCGCTCTCGCGCATCCCCCCTGGGATGGTTCGACTGGCAGACGAACCCGAGAAGCTGCGTAGCGCGGCGCGCCTGACGCCGAAGGGTCGCGCCTCGATGCGTGCCGCACGCATTGAGATTCGTCCACAACCGGGCACACCGGGGATCGATCTCTACTTCCCGCGCGAGACGGAGCCAAGCGCTGAAGATCGCCAGATCGTCTTTGAACTGGTGGCCGAAGACTACGAGCTCAAAGCCAAGTTCAAACCGCGCGACATGATCTACCACGGCAAGATGGAGTTTTAAGCTCACTGATCCGCCCTTCCTAGCGCTCTTCTGTGGTCAGCCGGAAAGGATTGAGAGCTTCGAGCGTTTCTTCGTAGACCGCCGCAGCCCGCGCTAACTGCAAGTGTGGGATGTCGATCGCCGTCGAGGCGCCGGGCCTGTGCACTTTGCCCTGTTGGATATTCGGTCCGGGGTCGCCGCGTTTACCCGTGAACTCGAAGAGACGGTAGTGAGGCGATAGCGGCGCTTCTAAATCCAGAAAAACTTGCAGCCTAGCCAACGTCTCTTCGGTACGGTCGACAAGATCGTCGTAAACAACAAGAGCGGCTCGACCTGAGTTTTCGACAGTCTGGGCATATTGCGCAAGCCGCTGCAGCCTGCCGACGTAGTGGTTCAGCGCGTCGTCCAGTGTAGTCCCGTGATATTGGCCCAGCACGCGCACCATGCTTGAGATCGCGCCCGCTGGCTCGCGAACCAGAAATATCGTCCACAGTTGCGGATGGTTGAGAAAATCCGCTTGCGGAATGAACTGGTTGTGGTTGATTTGATCAACCATGTAGCGGCAGGGCTGCAGGAACGCGCGGCGATGATAGCGCGCCGCCAGAGTGAGACGATGCAGATCGGCGGTGCTGCGGTACTCAGCGTTACGCTCGCCACAACCGAGCAGGTCGGGGTGGCTGACGAGCAGGTGATGCAGCAGGGATGAGCCCGAACGCATGTGTCCCAAGACGAACAGATATCGCATGGGCACGCGACTCAAGCGCTCCTTGAGCGCCAGGCAGGCGACAGCGGCGTTCTTGACGGCAGTCTTCATCAGCGAGCCTTAGCGCCGGTCGCAGGGTCCACCGCGCAGCCCAGGCTCCAGAGCATAGCGCAGCCGACCGCGCTACAATTTGCGCCAGATGCTTAGACGTACTTTTCTCGGATCCCTTGCCGCCCCGGCGATCGCTCTTGCCGCCAATGAACAACTCAAGATCGCGGACGTTGAGATCTGGCGTTTTCGCGGATCTTACGAAGGCATTGTGGGAGCGAACGGCCAGCGGCAGGCGCAGCCCATTGATATCTATCCCGAGCACCGGCCGGAGCGTTATGTCGCGCGGGAAGGGCGACCGGGCACGATTCGCAAGACGGTCAACTATTTAGTCATCAAGACCGACAAAGGCCTCGACGGCATTTACGGTCCGGTCGACAACGAGGCCTGCGTCGTCGTCGAGCGCCAGCTCAAGCCTTTCATCATGGGCATGGACGGCTTAGCGGTCGAGACGATGTGGGACAAGATGTACCGCTCGAACCGTCAGTCCCGGTCGAGCCACTACATGATGGCGATCAGCGCGGTCGACAACGCCCTGTGGGATTTACGCGGACGCTATTTTGAGTCGCCGGTGTATCGCTTGTTAGGCGGACCGACGCGCGAGAAGGCGACCGTCTACGGCAGCTGCCTCGGCTATTCGATCGATCCCGAGTTGGCCGGAGAGCAGGCAGCGAAGTTCAAGGCCCAAGGCTACATGCACCAGAAATGGTTCTTGGCCTATGGCCCCGGCGATGGCAATCGAGGCCTGGAATTGAACATTGCCCTGGTCAAGAGTTTGCGCGAAGCGGTGGGCCCGGAAGTCGACATCATGTTCGACGCCTTTATGGGCTGGGACTTGAACTACGCGATGGCCTGGTGCCGCGCGGTCGAGCAGTACAGCCCACGCTGGCTCGAAGAAGCCTTCCACGTCGACAAGATGGAGAGTTTTGCACAGCTGGCCCGCGAGACGACCATTCCGATTGCCACGGGCGAGCACTTCTACGGACGTTGGGAAGTGAAGCGCTTCCTGGAGGCGGAGGCCATCAGCGTGGTGCAGGCGGATCCGGAATGGTGCGGCGGCACGAGCGAGCTGGTCAAGATCTGCGGTATCGCCTCGGCCTACGACGCGCACGTAATACCGCACGGCCACAACATTCACGCGTCATTGCACGTGGTGGCGAGCCAGTCGCCGATGACCTGTCCGTTGGTCGAAGTTCTCATCAATAAAATGAAGGACTATTACTACTTCGATAAGTACGCGCCGGTTGTAGTCAACGGGCAGTTGGACTTGTCCGATCGGCCCGGCTTCGGCATGGAACTCGACGACGCGAAGATCGAAGCCCGCGAGCTGATGGACTGGGCTTAGGGCGACGTCACCGCGGCGCGCTCCGCTCAATCCTTGATGAACTTTCTGACGCTGCCGCTGAGCTGGGCCAGGTAGATATCTCCAGAATCCGCAACGGCCACGCCGTGTGCTCCTCCTGACGGCCCCGGCAATTTGCCGAGCAGATTCCCTTCTAAGTCAAATAGCCCGTCGCCTGCCCATAGCTGCTGGTCGTTGGTCATAACCAGTGCTGAAATCCCGCCGATGCCGGGCCATTCCTGCAGGAATTTTCCGTTGGGGTCGAATACTTGGATTCGTTGATTCTCGCGATCGGTCACATAGACGCGCCCCTGGGCGTCGATCGCCAGGTTGTGGGGCAGCGTGAATTCTCCGGGGCCCGAACCTCTCGTTCCCCACTCCATCAAATATTTCCCAGCCGGAGAAAATCGGACTATTCTCTCGTTCGCATATCCGTCGCTCACGTAGATGTCGCCGTTGGGTGCAAAGGCGACATCGGTCGGCAGATTGAATGTGCGTTGACCAGTGCCGGAAATTCCTTTCGTGCCCAACTGCATGATTACCTGGCCGCGCTGGTCCATCTTGTAGATGACGTGACCCGAAGCATCGGCCACCCAGATATTCTCTTGCCGATCGACGCGAATCGAATGAGCGCCGCACGAAGCGCAACCGGCTGGGCCATAAACGCCCGAGTGAATGGTGCGCCCTTCGACCTGATACTGCGGATCGACCGTAAACACTTTCCCTTCGCTGAACAGACCTTCGCCCCACGAGCGCAGGAACTCGCCGCTACTGGCGAACTCCAGAATTGGGTGCGCCCCGCGATGGAGAACCAGGATATTACCGTTCGAGTTGACCGCCACGCCCGACACCTGACCGAAATTCCACGGTCCCGGCGCCCCGATGGCGCTAGGCGCGGGCATTGGCCACACCTCAACGGCTTTGTAGGCCAGCGTGGGGACCTTGCCTGCTTGCCCGAAAGCTATCCCAGCGAAAAACACAAGTACTAACGCGAGCGCACATAGGTTACGGCGAGTCATCTTCAGCACTCCTCGGTCAATTAACAATTAACGGCCTTCTGTTCCAGTTTCTTCAGCCACGCTGCCGGAATTGTAACTAGATTGGATTGCGTAAGGGTCGGCAACATTCAATCGAGGCGTCGCTAGAGGGCCTGCTAGGAAGCTACTCGGCGAGGGCTTATTCGAGATTCGTGGATCCGCTTGCTCCCTCAGATTTTGGATCGAAGACGGTGCAGGTAACTCGCCCACCAGTCCTTTGAAGCTCCCGCGGCAGCGATAGCGCCGGCGGCGCGCATCATCCCGCTCGAGTCTCGCCGGTAACGCCGCAACCATTCATCGTTGAGCGAACTGCTCTGACGCTGATACTCGCTGCTGCCCTGGACGGCGTACTCACACGATACGCCCAACCAATCGCCAATGCGCCGGACTGTCCCTTCAAGATCCGTCAGGTAATCTTCGTAATAGAGAGTCAGCGCTTCGCTCGAGTGCCGCTCGAAAAACGCTTGCCACGCCGCTTCTTGGCTACGAATCTCATTCAAACGCCAAGCGATGCCGGGGAAATCGTACACATACTGGCCTTGAAACTCCTGCTCATCGCTGCTTCGCCAGGCATTGGACTGCATAGCCTTGGTCAGCGAGATGGCCTGGCGTTCGCGGTCGCGCCTTCGCAGCCAGATGAAGCGCGTATTCTCGGCAAGTCGCTTTTCCAGGTCTGCGATCGTGACGTTGCCATCGCTGCCTCGACGAGCGCTGACTTCCAGCGTTCGTCTCAAGTGACTCCACATCACTTTGAATCCCATCACGCCGTTGGCCGTCGCGCTCTTTGCAAAGGCGCTTTCCAGCAGGTGCAACGGATCTTTTTCTGTCCAGTTAACTCGCTGAAAATTCTCCATGGCCAACGACTTCAAACGCTCGTAGCGCCGACGGCTCATCGCGCGCATGCCTAACTGCTCCGTTTGGCTGATCGAGTCGCACAAAAAGTTGCTGCCTGATCGCGGCACGGTACAGATCAGGTAGCGTACCTGCGTCGCGCTCATGCCCTTGCACCGCGAGCGCCAACCTCAGTTGTCGCGGGAGCCACGTCGTACAGGGGCCGAACCGTTGCAGTGACCTGGTCAGATCGCATTCGTTCGGTACCGGTTTGCCAGCCGGCAATCCTGCGAAACGGCTTTGAAGATGCCCAAGCGACGCGGATACCGATGAGTGCACATGGCGTCACCATGACCCTGCGTACTGCGGTCTCAAGACGCTGCAATTGTACCTTCACAGGACTCGCGGACGGGCCGCCGGCTTGGGCATTCAGCTAATTCCGACTAGGGGATTTGTAGCGAATGACCCGATGTGTAGAGTTCCGGAGCGCCCCAGTGGTTCGGCGTGCTCTTCAAACGTTACCGCCGCAACGCCTCTCTCCATGTAGACTGTCAGAACGCCTTGAAGCGTTCTTATGAGCAGCCCAACTACGCCGCCTCCCGTTCCCAAGTCCTTTCTCGACTTTCTGAAGGCCTTCGGCCCAGGAATCATCGTGGTGCTCACCTGGCTGGGCGCCGGAGACGTTGTCGACATGGGCGTCGCCGGCAGCAACTACGGCTACTCGCTGTTGTGGGTGCTGGTCATCGCCGTCTTCATGCGCTTCGTGCTGGTCTCGCTAATCGGCCGCTACCAACTCTGCAACCAGCACGGCGAAGGCGTACTCGACGGGCTAGTGCGCTTCCACCCGGCCTACGCGCCGATTCTGTTTTTCGGCGCGGTCATCATGGGACACGTTTACGAGTCGTACATGACCGTCGGCGAGGGCGAGGTTCTGCGCAATGTCTCCGGCATGGGAGACGTGTGGATGTGGGCGATCTTGTGCAACGCGGTCGCGATGGTGCTCGTGCTCAAGGGCGGCTACAACTCGCTCGAAACGCTGTTCAAGCTTTTCCTTGGGCTGCTGTCGATCTCGTTTGTGGGCTCGGCGGTTTGGGTCGGCTTCAGCGGCTTGGACTTGCTGCAAGGCCTTTACCGCGTGGAGATGCCGGGACAGTCAGGCGATTTCGATCCGCTGATGGTGGCCTTGGCGATGATCGGCGCGGTCGGCGGCTCGTTCATGAACCTGGTCTATCCCTACTTCTTAGAAGAGAAGGGCTGGAAGGGGCCGCAGTACCGCAAGGTGCAGGTTTACGACTTGCTGCTGGGCGTAGTGGTGATGATCATCCTCAACGTCGCTGTATGGGTGCTCGGCGCGGAACTACTCTTCCCCGATAAGCAGATCAGCACGCTCGACGATCTGCCGAACCTGTTGAGCACGGTGCTTGGCCCAGGCGGGCGACTGCTGTTCTACGTGGGCGTGTTCTCGGCAGTGTTTACCTCGGTGGTCGGCCACGCGGTCGGCTTGGCCGCCGTCGGCAGCCACGCCCTGCTCTGGTGGCAGACCGGCAAGCGACCGACGCCCGAGGAGTACCGCGCCTCGCCCACGCACAACCGCATCATCTTGTGGTGCTTGATCTCTCCGCTGATTTGGACCATCCCCGGCATGCCCGACTTTGTGACGCTGACGCTGGCGGCCAACAGCGGCCAAGTCGTACTGTTACCGCTGCTGGCGGGCGGCATCTGGCGCATTACGTCAGGCAAGCAGTACATCGGCGAGAAGTGGAAGACGACCTGGTGGGAAAACGGAATCATGGCGATTCTGTTTGCGTTGGCTATTTATGGCGCGATTCAGGCGGGGGGCATCCTGGTCGGGAATTTAATGGGGTCTTAGCGCCTCAGCCGCGGCGCCTATATAATGGCGTTATCTTCCGATGAGCGACGAAGGCCAATTGAAGTCCCAGCGACTGCGTTCGACTCGCGGCATAAGCCGTAGAGTGAGACGCGGTCCGGTCGTCGTTTATCTGCCGACCTAACCCCGCGGCTCTCCGGTGAAGCCGGCCGATCCGCGATCCCAAGAGTAAAAAACGTCTGCCGCGTGTTGTGATTCGTTGCAACCGCCAGGCGTAAGGTTTTGTTAGGTTAAGGAGCCCGTTATGGCAACTACAGCTGCAACCAATACGCCGCCCCTGATTGACGCCACGAAAGCGTTGGAACAGGAGCATGTCCTCCAAAGCTACGGCCGCTACAACTTGATGTTGGAGCGCGGCAAGGGTTGTTACGTCTACGACCCGGAGAACAACCGCTACCTCGATTTCATTACCGGAATCGGTGTGAACGCTTTGGGACACTCCCATCCGCGTTTGGTGAAGGTGATGCGCGATCAGATGGGCAAGCTGATCCACTGCTCGAACCTCTACTACCAACACTATCAAGGGCCCCTCGCCGCCAGGCTTGCGGAGATTAGCGGCCTGGACCGCGTATTCTTCGCCAATAGCGGCACGGAGTCAGTTGAGCTGGCGCTGAAGATCGCGAAAGCCTACGGACGCAAGCAGTCGCCCGACAAGTACGAGATCATCGCACTGCACAATTCTTTCGGCGGTCGCACTCTGGGCGCCGTTTCGATTACCGGCCAGGCGAAGTATCGCGAGCCCTACGAGCCGCTGATTCCAGGCGTCAAGTTCATCGACGCCAACGACGTCGCGGCGCTCGAAGCGGCGGTGAGCGAGAAGACCTGCGCCATCTTTTTTGAGCCCATCCTGGGCGAAGGCGGCATTGTCGAGATCTCACGCGACTTCGCGCGCAAGGCTCGCGAGTTGGCCGACAACTTCGACGCGCTGTTGGTGTTCGACGAGATCCAGTGCGGTTTGGGCCGCGCCGGCTCTTACTTCGCCTTCCAGCTGTGGAACCGTCCGACCGAAGAAGACCCGGAGCCGGTGGATATCCATCCTGACGTGCTGACGGCGGCGAAGCCCTTGGCTGGCGGCCTGCCGCTGGGAGTGGTGATCTGCAACGAGAAGGCCGCAGCCATGATTACGCCCGGCACCCATGGTTCGACCTTCGGCGGCGGTCCTTTAGCAACGCGCGCGGCGCTCGAGTTCTTGGACGTCATGGACGAACTGCTGCCGATGATCAAGGAACACGGCGCCTACTTCACCAGACGTCTCGGCGAGTTGGCCATGAAGCACGACCTGGTTGTGGCCCCGCGCGGCAAGGGGTTGATGATCGGCCTAGAACTCAAGCAGCCCGGCGCCTGGGTCGTACCCGCTGCCCAAGCCAAAGGGCTGCTGCTCAACTGCACGGCCGGCAACATCGTGCGATTCTTGCCGCCCTACATCATCGAACGGCGGCACATTGACCAGGCGATCGCCATCTTGGACGACGTCTTCACGGCCGGTCCGCCTCCGAAGTAAGCATCGAACTGCACCGAAAACCTCCGGGGAGACGACACCTCCCCGGAGGGGTGGCTAGAACAAAAAATACTACACATGTAGTGAACATTAACCAAGTCGCAACTTTACCCCTCCACAAATCGTTGAATTCTGGAGGGTTCCGGGTTGATGACAGAAACGACCAAAGGCGTAGTTCCGCGATTTCGCTACCTGACCACAACATAGACGATTTAGACGTTGACTTAGCCCCAAGATCAGGTAGACTAGGTTACTGTCACCGCCTATTTGAGCCACGTTCCGCTCAATGAAAAGGCATGGCGGAGACCCCGAAAACGTGGAGTGAGTAGCCGCTGAGGTCGTTTTCCCGCGCCCGGCTGTCGGCGGCTTGCGTTAAGAGATTTTTAGGAAAGTAGAGCGCAAGGAGCACTAGACCGATGGGCGAAATTCGCGTCGACCTCTCAACTGTTCAGGCAGTACCTGAATTCACTACCCAGCCTTCCCGCCGCGGGCTGGCTTTTTCCCGGCACTTCACGCGGGACATCGAAGCCGGCAAGACGCCTTACGACTTGATCGATTGGGAGAAACGCAGCTCCTCCATCACGAGCGTCAAAGGCGAGATCGTCTTCGAGCAACACGACATTGAGGCCCCGCGAGGCTGGTCGCAAACAGCCACGAACATCGTCGCCAGCAAGTATTTCCACGGCACGGTCGGCGAATCCGATCGCGAGTCGAGCGTCGGTCAGTTGGTCCATCGCGTGGTCGACACGATCGCCAACTGGGGCCGCGACAAAGGCTACTTCGCAACTGTTGAAGATGCCGAGAATTTCCGCTTTGAGCTGGCCCACTTGATGCTGCACCAAATGGCTAGCTTCAACTCGCCGGTTTGGTTCAACGTTGGCGTCAAGGATACGCGCGGCTACGGCTGGTCGTGGGATGCAGAAGCAGGCAAAGTGAACGCCATCCGCCCGGATGTTCACACTCCGCAGTGCTCGGCTTGTTTCATCAACTCGGTTGACGATTCGCTCTCGTCGATCATGGATCTGGCCAAGACCGAAGGGATGCTCTTCAAGTGGGGATCGGGCGCGGGATCGAACCTGTCGAAGATTCGCGAAGACGATGCTTCGCTGGCTGGTGGAGGCCGCGCCTCGGGCCCGGTGTCGTTTATGAAGGGCTTTGACGCATTCGCCGGCGTCATCAAGTCCGGCGGCAAGACGCGCCGCGCCGCGAAGATGGTCATCCTCAACGCGGACCACCCGGATATCGAGCAGTTCATCAACTGCAAGGCCGCTGAAGAGCGCAAGGCTTGGGCGCTGATCGATGCGGGCTTTGATTCGTCGATCGACGGCGCCGCTTACTCTTCCATCGCCTTCCAGAACGCCAATCACTCGGTACGCGCGACGGATGAGTTCATGGAAGCGGCGGCGAAGGACGGCGACTGGTGGACGCGTTCGGTGCTCACCGGGCAGCCCAAAGACCGCAAGAAGGCTCGCAAGCTGCTGCGCGAGATCGCTGACGCGACTCACCAGTGCGGCGATCCCGGCATGCAGTTCGACACGGCGGTTAACCGCTGGCACACCTGCAAGGCGACCGATCGCATCAATGCGTCGAACCCTTGCTCGGAGTACATGTTCCTCGACGACTCGGCCTGCAACCTGTCGTCGTTGAACTTGATGAAGTTCCGCAAGCGCGACGGCAAGTTCAATGTCGAAGGCTTCCGGCATGCGGTCGACACGCTGATCGTGGCACAAGAGATTTTGGTCGACTCGGCCAGCTATCCGACAGAGCGCATTGCGCGGAACTCGCACGACTTCCGCCCGTTAGGGTTGGGCTTTGCGAACTTGGGCGCATTGTTGATGTCCCAGGGCGTTGCGTATGACTCGGACAAGGGCCGCGACACGGCTGGCGCCATCTCTGCTTTGATGTGTGGCCAGGCCTACCTGACGTCCGCGCGCATCTCGGGCGACCACGGCGGACCGTTCCCCGGCTATGCGCCGAACCGCGACAGCTTCTTGGGCGTCATTGCCATGCACCGCGACGCGGCTGAGCGCTTGACTCGCGCTTACGACGACACCGAGTTGCGCGATTCCGCCGAGCAGGTCTGGAAAGACGCTTACGCGGTGGGCGAGAAGTACGGCTACCGCAACGCGCAGACCACGGTCATCGCGCCGACCGGCACGATCGGCTTCATGATGGATTGCGACACAACCGGCATCGAGCCCGAGTTGGCGCTGGTGAAGTACAAGAAGCTGGTTGGCGGCGGCCTGATCAAGATCGTCAACAACACCGTTCCAGAGGCGTTGACGAAGCTCGGCTACAAGGACAACCAAGTCTCTGAGATCGTCGATCACGTCGATTCGACCGGCACCATCGAAGGCGCTCCGCACTTGAAGGATGAGCATCTGACGGTATTCGACACGAGCTTCCAGCCGCAAAACGGCACCCGCTCGATCCACTACCGCGGACACATCCACATGATGGCTGCCGTGCAGCCGTTCGTTTCGGGCGCGATCTCGAAGACGATCAACATGCCCGAGGAGTGCACCGCCGAAGACATCGTGGAAGCCTACATCGAGTCCTGGGAACTGGGCTTGAAGGCGGTGGCTATCTACCGCGACGGTTCGAAGAAAGCGCAGCCGCTTTCGACCGGCGACAAGAAGGTCGTCGAGAAGGTCAAGGTCGTTCGCGAGCCTTACCGCCGACGGCTGTCGGATGAGCGCGCATCGGTGACGCACAAGTTCTCGGTTGGCGGCCACGAAGGCTACATCACGGTCGGGCTGTTTAAAGACGGCGCGCCGGGCGAAGTCTTCATCAAGATGTCGAAGGAAGGCTCGACGATTTCGGGCCTGATGGATTCGTTCGCGACCGCCGTTTCGTTGTCACTGCAATACGGCGTGCCGCTGAAGGATCTAGTCGAGAAATTCCAGCACGTTCGGTATGAGCCGTCGGGTTGGACGAATAACCAAGAAATTCGTTATGCGAAGTCGCTGACGGATTATATTTTCCGCTGGCTGGGAGGCCGCTTTGTTTCGCCCGAGTATAAGGCGACCGAAGCGGGAGAGACGCCGAACATGCGTCCGACCGAGAAAGAACCGCAACAAGCACTGGAGTTTGAAGCCGCCAATACGCAGGACGCGCCATTTTGCGCCGAGTGCGGATCGATGATGGTGGTCAACGGCTCCTGTTATAAGTGCGAGAACTGCGGTTCGACCTCGGGCTGCTCTTAAGCGCTGCGAGTGATGCGCTGGCCGCTGTGGGTCGGCCTGCGCTCAACCCAATGGGGTCGGCTACTCCCCTCCTGTAGCAGCCGGCCCTGTTGGAAGTTCGCGGCGGTCAGCAAACAGATGTCGTTGGGCTAGCAAGAAGACCTAATGGCTATTCGCCAAGGCGAATATCACTACTGTCCGGTTGACGAGCAGCGGGCGGCTTGCAACTGATTGTAGAAGCGAGGGTTAGGTA
>JAQCLD010000176.1 GCA_027592785.1 Acidobacteriota bacterium | reverse complement strand
ATCGAGCCAGTGGTTGTCGGCCTGTTCCGGACGCATCTTCCATTCGTCGACCTTGCGACCACGCCCCTCGGTCTTCACGAAGTACTCGGCCGTGACGTGATCCGCGAACAGACGATGCGTCTCCGCCTTCGAACCGAACAGAGACAGACAACCGCCGTCGCCCATCGCAACGGCCAGCCGGGCATGCACGAAAGATTTCCACCAGTTCGTGTCGAATACGACATGTCGCACGGATCGCTTGCCGCGAACGTTTGGGATGCGCCAGTTGAGGCCGACGCGGTCGCCTTGCTTCCGTTTGTAGTCCGAAAACGGAATGCTCGACGCCCCGACGAATCGACCGTGCGACGGAAAGAGAATCGTCGAGTGCGAACTCTGCCGGCAGAACTGATAGACGACATCGGTGGAGTGACCCCAGTTGGCATCAATCAGGCAGCGTTCGATGCGCATGGCGGCACCGTCATCACGTTTCCACTCCCGTCCGAGATAGTCGCGTGTCAACGTGTCGAGACCCGCGTAGATCGAACCTTCGAGCCCAGTGCCTTTGGCACTCGCCGCCAATGTCTGACGGGCGTCCCGCAAGGTGAAGTACGCGCGCTGCTGGTCGGGGAAGCCGCCGTAATCAACGACGTAGCCGGTGAAGTTTTCCTCCCACGCAGCCACGACGTAAAAGAGCATCTTCTGCTGCACGTCGATGAACATGGTCAGATGATTGCATGACAATGGGATTTCGCCGCGCTGCATTCCATTAGTTTTGGCCGCGACCTGATCCGCAGTCAGCAGATCGTCATCGATCGTTTCCGCCGGCAACGGTTCGTTTTGATACTCGGCGAAGAACGCGGCCTCGTCCTGCAGCTTGAGATTCATCGCATGCTGGATCGCGGACAGCTCGTCATGATTGAACCGCTCCGGCCACGCGATCGCCGCACCAGCGTCCATCGCATTGCGATTCTCTCGATAAAAATCGGTGGCTGCCTTGCCACCGTCACCGTTTCGCATGCCCTCGGCTCGTAATTCCGCATACCGTTCCCACAGCTTCTCGTCGGTCGGGAACGAATACACCATCCGCGTCCGTTCGCCGTTCCATTCCGGATGCTTGTCGCGGTCCAGAATGTTGTCCGCCATGTCGCTCGGGCGAATTACGGTGCACGGCATGATTCCGGAGATTTTGTTGCCGGGACCGGAGAGTCCCAGCACTGCTCCCGCCAGAATGCTCTCGCGATTGGCGCACTGCGACAGGCTGCGGGCCGACTCATCGGTTTGCGGGTCGTCCAGCACCACCAGCGACGGGCGGACGGTCTTACCGTCGGCACGCTTGTACTTCATGCCGCGAATTCGACCGGTGATGCCGCCGACTTTGATGATGGCACCGCTCGCCTTCGACTCCGCAATCGTCGGCAGGACCACTTCCTTCGCCGTCCAGCCGATGTGAGTCCGTTCGCCCTGAAACAGTTGCCCACTGCAGCGGTTGGCGATGCCGTCCAGGCATTGGATCGGGAAGACAACCTCGGGGAAGTCGGCCAGCAGCAGTTCGTTGCCGTCGAACTCCATCTTGATCGAGTCGAGCATGTCCATTGCATGCCCTTCGTTCGAACCGATCAGGCAGACGAACTCCCGGTGCCCGTACAGCACAGCCCAGATGCAGGCGCATTCACAGATTGTCGTCTTCCCGCTGCCACGCGGCATCGCCATCGCGAACAGTCCCCCGTGAAGAACTGCCTGCTCGATCTTGTGAATGACCTTCAGGTGATCAGGCGACCAAGGAAGATGAAAGGTCAGCGGAAAGTACGTCTCGCAGAAGAACCGAAAGTCGCTCGCGGCATGCTGCTTTCGATCGGGATCTGCGACCGCTGGCATTTCGCCAATGTCACGACCAGCCAGTGAGAGCGCCGCATTCCGAGCCCGGGCGCGGTCCTTCAGCGTCTCATACGGATCACCATCCGATTCCGGCTTCGGCGTGTGCCGTTCATGGACGAGCCATGCCACGTACCGCAACAGGTCGACGGTTTTGCCATCGCCAATCCGAAAACCTGCTCGCGAGCGATGGCGATACAACTGGCGTTCGCTGATCACTTCGCCGAGCGGCGTGGAGTTGAGCAGCCGGCACAGATCGGATGGCCGGAGTTTCCGGGGGTCAATCGCCATCGATCCCTCCGGCCATCTGCCGCACATTCCATGCAGCGTAGTGCACGAGATTGAGTGTGCCGTCTGGGTTCGTCGGGGCTCCCGCGTCAACATCCGCGCGAATCATGTCCTCGGTGATCTGCCGTGCCCCGGCTTTACTCAACATCCGGGCTGCGACATCGATCGGCAGGGCGTTGGGATTCATTGATTCGGGGGATTCATGCGACATGAAAAACCTCCAAAATCTGCTGCGAATCATTCCGAACTGCGCTGGATGTGTCTCGAAAAACATGGCTCACATGTGTCGTGCAATTGAACGCCACGTTTTGGAGACCAACACCATGCCAAAGGTTACGAAGAAGACGAAACGCGAAGACGGGCCACGGGCGGCTGTCGCCAAACTGGAAGACGCCCGGACGCTGCTGACCAGGATTCGCCAGGCTCTCGACAACGAGATTCTGAAACGTACCGACGGCCTGAGTCGCCCGGGGCTCGGTTGGACGCATTTCGGCGACGCCGGCCATCTGTTCGAAGAACTGAAGAACGTCGGTGAGCTGCTGGGAATCGATCGCAACGAGGTGTTCGACGAACACTCCTGCCCGGGGTGCGGCACCCGCGATGTTGATCGGCTGCTGATCGACGAAAGCGAGGTGCGATGCACCATCTGCGGAACCGAATACACACTCGACTGAGAGCCGGCCATGTGGCCGGCTCATTTCATTTCCGGACTCTGCCAAAGGACGAAGACCATGACGACCAAAAAGACCACGACGAAGAAGACCACTTCGGGCAAGCGGGCCCCGGCGAAGAAGGCTCCCGCCAAAGGCACCACCGCGAAGAAGGCGGCTACAAAGAAGACGCCGGCCAAGGCGACTGAGAAGAAACTGAGCGCCATCGATGCGGCGGCGAAGGTGCTCGGCGAATCGAAGGAGCCGCTCAATACAAAAGAGATGGTCGAAGCGATGTCGGCCAAAAAGTACTGGACCAGCCCCGGCGGCAAGACGCCGCACGCGACGCTGTACTCGGCCATCCTGCGGGAGATTCAGAAGAAGGGCGACGACGCCCGGTTCCGCAAGGTCGAACGCGGCCGATTCACCCTGACCACCAACGGCTAAAGGAGCACGATCATGACCAGCAATATTTCGACCAACCATCTCGATTACGCGGATGCGGCAGAAGCCGCAGAACGAGGGAGTGCGTGGGCGCAGGCCAGCGCGCTCTGGCAAATGGCGATCGATCTGTGCGACGACCCCACGCACAACGCGACGTATCAGGCGGGAATCGACCGCTGCGATGCGGCCGCCGCTGTCGACCGGGAACTGGCGTCGATCGCCAAACGGATCCTGCAGATCCCGACGCTCGAAACGCGTAAATCCGACCAGCTCGATTTCCACGAGGTCGCGGTCTGGTCGCTCAAAGAGGCGTTGCGGCTCGCGTTCCGCCTCCACCGCGACGCCCCGTAACGGCGACGTTCGCCACTTCGTCGCCCAGGACGCCCCGTGTCGGGGCGTTCTCTCGTTGGTCGCCCGAGTCTTCAACCGTTCACCTCCTTCGCCACGTGCGCCAACGTCGCGGCCCCGGACGGATCGATGTATCGCACGGGTTTGCCCAGTTCCGCCGCGATACGGATCTCCGCCGCCACACCGACCGATTCCCGCCAGCCTTCCAGTGTCAGAACGACCAGTTCATCGCACCGCCGAAGATGCTCGCGATCGAACCGTTCCCAGAACGGCCAATCCGTCGGCAGGCCGTGACCCACCAGCGGATGCCCGTGCACAATCGGCGCGAACACGACCTGTCCGCGTTGCATCAGCGTCGCCGCCATCCGGCAGACAGCATGAAAACGCTGCTCGCGGACCGTCGCATCGGGATGGGAATAGGGGCTGGCCAGATAGATCATGCCGACGCCTCCACGGCCCCCCTGATGCGTTCCGCTTTGCGACCGGCGAACTTCTCCCAGCGCTCGCAGATGACATCGCAATACAACGCGTCGAGTTCCATCAGGAATGCTTTGCGTCCCGTCTGTTCGCAGCCCATCAGCGTTGACCCGCTGCCGCCGAACAGGTCGAGCACGTTCTCTCCGGTCCGTGACGAGTACTGGATAGCCCGCACCGCCAGTTCGACGGGCTTCTCGGTGAGATGCACCATCGACTGCGGATTGACCTTTTTCACGTGCCACAAATCGGTGGCGTTGTTCGGGCCGAGGAAGACATGTGCGGCGCCTTCCTTCCAGCCGTAGAAGCACCATTCGTGCGCGCCCATGAAGTCCTTGCGGGTCAGCACCGGATGCTGCTTGTCCCAGATGATGGCCTGAGAAAAGTACAGTCCGTGTTTCTTGAGGTACGGCGGGTAGTTCGCGCAGTTCGCATACCCACCCCAGATGTAGAAACCCCGGCCCGGCTTCAAAACGCGCACGGCATTCCCGAACCATGCATCCAGCAACCGATCGAACTCCTCGTCCGTCACGAAGTCGTTGGCCAGCGGACGATCCTTCGCACGCAGCTTCTTCTGTGTCGGTTTGGACTTCTCCGGATGCCGGGCGACATCCAGCGACTGGTGATGCGTGGTCCCCTGAAACGATGACAGGCCGGCGGCAATCGCGTTGTTCGAACGTGGCTCGACCTTCACGTTGTACGGCGGATCCATGTTGACCAGGTGAATGATCTCGCCGCCCAACAGTCGATCCACATCTGCCGGGCTGGAACTGTCACCGCACAGCAATCGATGATCGCCGAGCACCCACAGGTCACCGGGCTGCGTTACTGCTTCATCGGGTGGCGCGGGAACGCCATCG
>JAQCLD010000175.1 GCA_027592785.1 Acidobacteriota bacterium | reverse complement strand
TTGAATCAGAAATCCCGATCCAACGGAATCCCCTATTTCGATTCACGCAGATCGGATGATGCTCTAGGTGTCCCGACGACACGTGCGCTGGCGGCGGTCACGACCGGCGAAGAGGTCATACGCGACGGCTTTCGACCCGGCGCCGTCCTGACCCGCGTCGCGCAAAGCCATGTCCGCGTCGGCACCTTCGAGTATTTCGCATCACGCCACGACGAAGACGCCATCCGGCGGCTTGCCGACTACGTGATTGACCGCCACTATCCGGACGCTAAGAAAACTGAGAATCCCTATGCCAGCCTGCTCACAGCCGTCGTTACCCGGCAGGCGGATCTGGTTGCCAAGTGGTTCGGCCTCGGCTTCATCCACGGCGTGATGAACACTGACAACACCTCGGTTGCCGGCGAGACCATTGACTATGGGCCGTGTGCGTTCATGGACACCTATCATCCGCAAAAGGTCTTCAGTTCCATTGACCACATGGGCCGGTATGCATTCGCTAATCAGCCGTCGATCATACAATGGAATCTGGCGCAACTGGCCCAATGGTGCTGTCAGACCAATCCAAACCGGTCTCCGAAATTGCTCGCGACTTTGCTTTCACGCCGCCAACTGACGCCACTCGGCCAGCGCGGCCGAGCGGTTCTGCTTGTAGACGGAGCGGCTGTTGAGATGACGGTCGAGATTGAAGTGGTTGAAGGTCGAAGCGTGCACTGCGGCAAACTTCTGCAGCGTCTTGATGTCCCGGAATTTCGACATCGCGCCTTCCCGTCTACGAAACGGCTGGTGTGAATTTTCAGCCCTGTTGTTGAGCCACCGGCCGCATTCCTGGTCAGCGGCGTTTCCGATCACATTCATCGCGGCGCGATACGACCGGAGCCGGTCCGTCACGATCACCTTTGGTTGCCCATACCGCTTCATTGCGCGCTTCAGAAACTGAAGCGCAGCCTTGCGATTACGCCGTTTCGTCACAAAAACCTCCAGTACCTCGCCCTCGTGATCGACGGCACGCCACAAATAATGCGTCTCGCCATTGATCTTCACGAACACCTCGTCCAGGTGCCAGCGCCAGTTCGAATACCAACCGTGATGGACCCATCGTTTCCGGATCTCCGCGGCGAACATCGGACCGAACCGGTTCCACCAGAACCGGACCGTCTCGTGGCAAATGTCGATCCCGCGCTCGAACAGCAGGTCCTCGACCTGGCGCAGCGACAGCGGATACCGGACGTACATCATCACCGCGAGGCGGATGATTTCGGGGGAACTGTTGAAATATCGGAAGGGATTTTTCATCCACGGAGGCTACGGGCAGCCCCTCCCCGGCTCAAGCTGATTTGCTCTGACAGTGCCGTCATCGCTTGTCCGTCGGGAACGTGCCACGCCCCATTCTAGCGCGAATGGACCTCGCTTGCGCGGGAAGGGTTTGCCTCTCCGTGCGCGACGTCCTAAACACAGCCGGAACAGGGGCGGCGAGACGGGAGTGCGCGGAATGACCGATACGAAACAGGCAGGCAGGGTCACGGCGCGGGTGCTGCTCGACATCAAGGCGGTGAATTTCCGCCCTGACGAGCCTTATGTCTTCACCTCCGGGCGGGTCAGCCCGGTCTATATCGATTGCCGCAAGATCATCTCCTTCCCGACGGAACGCACGAAGGTTCTCGACCTCGCCGCCGCCGTGACCCGCGAGTTCATGGGCGGTGAGAAACTCGATGCCGTGGCCGGGGGCGAGACGGCGGGTATCCCCTATGCCGCCTGGCTGGCCGAGCGGCTGAACCTGCCCATGCTCTATGTCCGCAAGCAGCCCAAGGGCTTCGGCCGCATGGCCCAGATCGAAGGCGATATGCCCGAGGGCTCGCGCGTCCTGCTGGTCGAGGATCTGGCGACCGACGGCGGCAGCAAGCTAAATTTCATTCACGCGCTGAAAGAGGCCGGCGCCACCGTCACCGACACCCTGGTGGTCTTCCACTACGGCATCTTCCCGCAATCGACCGCGACCCTCGCGGCGGAGGGAGTACGTCTGCACGGCCTCGCCACCTGGCGCGATGTGCTGGACGAGGCCCGGCGCGGCGGGGATTTTCCCGGCGAGGTGCTGGACAAGATCGAGGGTTTTCTCGCCGACCCGGACAGCTGGGCCGCCGCCAATGCGCCCAAGGCAGGCTGAGGTCTGGCCTGCCGAAAATCCGACGCCTCGCGGTACACGCGACGCTGATCGATAGTCAAGTTAGTGCAAACGCTCTCCGAAGTGATCTTTGCTTCTTCGACTCGCCTCCACGCACAGTGTCGCTAAGGAGCCCGGCGATGCGGCGCTTCTCTATTGCCGTATATATCCGTTCTGCTGCTGCTCAACACCGCAACCGCCAGCGATCTTCTTCGCGGTCGGGAAGGAACTGTCGTTCTGACGGGAAAGGCATTCTCGTAGGAACAAATGGCGAGGAAGCAGCAAGCCTTGATACGTCCATGCTCGAGAACTTTGGCATGGTGGCAATACAGACAAAGATCGCTTGGACCGCAGGCAGACGGGATTCGAAGGCCCTAGCTCTGTGACCTTCTGAAAGCGGTGAGTACCACCGATATGGGCGTCACCGCACTTGCTCGAGTTCGTCGTCCGCTCAAATTTCAGTCTTTTCTGCACTGCAAAATATGCAGACCCGTGCAGCGTGCATCAGTCGCTTCGGTAACCCGCCGGGGTTTAAGCGACTGTCATTAAATAAACTTTAACGACTTTCTGCAGTTGGCATGAACGTTGCCTATCTCATGTTCAGAAATGTTCTTTCGCCTACGTCGTGCGTCTAGGGGAAGTCAGATCAGAGAAGCCGGGCCGCCGCAGGATTGCGTCGCCGCGCCATGGGGAAGGACTTACGAATGTCCGGTTGCGTTGAACGTCGCCTGCCGTCTCATCACCGAATCGACTCGGCCGTCCTGTTCACAAAATATCGCGGCCTCGCATACGGCCTTCTCGCCATCCTCGCGATACTTCTCGTGGCCAGCGCTGTTCTGACCTATCGCCAGCTCGAAGCCAGCAAGGGCCTCTATACCAGCGTCTACCGAACGGGTGCTTGGGTCGCGAGCCGTGCCGAGGTTCAAGGCATCCGTTTGCAGAACGATCTTGACCGCTTTGTATTCGGCGATCTTTCCACGAGCCACGACATGTTGAAAGAGAGTTTGGAGATTTATCGGAACCGCATCCTGATGCTCGACCAGGGCGACGAAGCCGAACTCATCCGGTCCGCTAAAGCCGTCGACGCGAACGTCGAATCGCTCGTCGCGGGGTTAGCAAAAATAGAGGGCATGCTGTTCACCCTGAAACGACGCGACATGGCAGGCCATCAGGCCATCCGCACACTGCTCGATGACCAGACTTCGCACCTCCGTGACATGAATCAAGAATTGTTCGCCCATCAGCTTCCGGTCTCCTTGCGCGCGAGATTGTTCGACACTGACTGGGCCGATCAGACCTACGTCTCCGGTCTCACGGTGATCGGCATCATCCTACTCCTGTTGCTATTTTCGAGCTGCGCAAGACTCGCGAATACGCCGCCCTCGCAGTTTCGGAGCACGCCGCATCCGAGACCTCGCGGCACCAGCTTGCCGACGCGATTGAAAGCATATCGGACGGCTTCGCGATTTATGACGCACAGGACAAGCTCGCTGTGTTCAACAGCAATTACAGAGATATGAACCCGGCGAATCCTGAATTCATCGCCGCGGGCATGTCGTTCGAGACAATCGCCGGCAACGCCTTCAGATCGGGATCCTTTGACCTGTCCAACCACTCCATCGAAGAGGCCGTCGAAGCGCGCATCAGACAGCATCGGAATCCGAGCGGGCCAGTCGAACAGCTCCTCGCCAACGGCCAGGTCATCGAGACTCGCGAGTACCCGACCAGCGACGGTGGCATCGCGAGCATTCGAATCGATATTTCCGAACGCAAGCGCTACGAGCGCGACCTGAAATCGTTAGTCGAGAAGAATCGCCAGCTCTCGGCGGCCATTTCCGCAGCGGATATCGGGGTCGCGATCGCCGATACGCGCGAGGGCAACTTGCCCGTGGTATTCGCCAATCGCGCATTCCTCGAGCAAACCGCCCCGCACTTCGCCAACCCAGCGACGATCGACTTGAGCCAAGTATTCGCCGGCTGGGCGACGCGCCAATGCGACGGCATACCCATCCAGGAAATACACGATTCATTGGCGGGCTGCCCCGGGTGCACACATGAGATCGCTTTGGCCAATGACGATGGGACAGGCCTCTGGTTCGCGCTGACGATCAGCCCGATCTTCGACGAGGCCGGCCAAGCACGGAGTTGGGTTCTCATGCTGGCCGACATCACCGAACGGAAGGCCGCTGAAGTTACGGAAAGTCGCTTGCGCGACCAGCTTGCAAATACCCAAAAGATGGAGGCTATCGGGACTCTCGCCGGCGGCATCGCCCATGATTTCAATAATATTCTCGCGGCTATTCTCGGGAACTCAGAGGTCGCCTTATTTGACCTCCCCTCCGGACATCGAGCGCGCGATTCGATTGAAGAGATCAAGCGGTCGAGCCTGAGGGCGGCGGACCTCGTCGCCCAAATCTTGAGCTTCGCCCGCCAGGGAGAGACCCAGGCGCACCCAGTCCGCGTCGACGAGCTGGCCCAGGAATGTCTTCGCATGCTGCGTGCTTTCATACCGGCGACGATTGCACTTGATGTCGACAACCGGTCGCGCGCGCCCGTCGTCTTCGCAGACGAGACACATATGCAACGGATCCTCATGAATCTTTGCGTCAATGCGAGCCATGCGATTGGCACGAAGCACGGCCATATCTCAATTCGCATAGAGGAAAGGTCAGCTCATGAGGCCGACGAACGGCAAACCTATTCCCTCGAATCTAGTGGATTGATTCCAACGTTTGGAACCCTCGGTTTCGCGCGGCGATGAT
>JAQCLD010000056.1 GCA_027592785.1 Acidobacteriota bacterium | reverse complement strand
TCCTGTTCAGCCGCCGCTTGGTCAATTGGGACACCAACGACTTCGCGCCGCGCATCGGCCTCTCCTACGCGCCGGACGGAAAGACGACCGTTCGCTTCGGCTACGGCATGTTCTATGCGCAAGACACGGCGAACTCGGTCTTCGACATGGGCCGTAACTTTGGCGCTCGCGACACCAACCTTCAACCCGGCGTCGCCAACATCATCAACTTCGAGGACGGTCCTTGGGCCACCAAGGCCGGCGCGGGCAGCGTGACATGTTCGAACTGGGACGGAGCCTGCTTCAACGGTCTCTACACCTTCGGCAATGATGCTGGTCGTGTCACTCCGAACATTCAACAGTGGGTGTTGAACGCCCAACGTCAGGTCACTGACACGTTGCTGTTAGAAGTCGGCTACATGGGCAGCGTGGGCCACAACCTGCAGAAGATGCATGGTTGGAACCAGCCGCTGCTGCTCGCCGGTCCCGACGACACTAGTTCGGCTAGAGACCGTCGGCCTTGGGGCGCGGATGCCTTCGGCACGATCCAGATCATCTCGAGTCTGGGCAACTCCAACTACCATGCTCTAGGCGTCAAGTTGCTGCAACGCAACGCCAACGGCCTGACGTACCTGTTGGGCTACACCTTTTCGAAATCGATCGACGACACGTCGGCGATCCGCACCAACGGCGGCGACAACCTGTTCCCGCGCAACTTCTACGACTTCAACAACGAGCGCGGCCTGTCGCAGTTCCATACGAGTCAGCGGCTGACGGCGTCGATTCTGTATGATCTGCCTTTGCGCTTCGACAACAGTCTGCTAGAGACCCTAGCGGGCGGCTGGCAGCTCGGATCGATCTTGACCTTCTCGACCGGTACGCCGCGCGGCCAGGGCACTTGCGGCAATGTTAGGTTTGGCGGCGACCAGGGCGGCGGCGCTGATGCGACCGGCGTCAACCCGAACGTCAATGGCGGACCGGAATCGTTTTGGAGCAAGGGCTCTAACGGCCTTCAGAACTCCTTCTCCTGCGGCGGATTCAATGAAGGGGAAGCGGTGGATCCGACCTTCGTCTACCGCTACGGCAACTCGACCCGCAACAGCCTGACCGCACCGGGCTTCCGCAACATGGACTTCTCAGCAACGAAGAACTTCCGCATCAACGAATCGATGGGCGTGGAGTTCAAGTTCGAGTCCTACAACGCAACCAACCACCCGAACTGGAATCCGCCGAGCAATAGCTTGACCTCACCGCAGTACGGCAGAATCATCAGTGCGCGTGACATGAGAACGAACCAGTTCGCTCTCAAGTTCAACTTCTAACTGTTCGAATTGCCCTCACCTCTTGGTCCCCAAAACCTTGGTAAGGGCAGGGGCGTTCCGGTCAGACCGGGACGCCCCGTCTATTTTGAGGAGCCGTCTCGTCGTCGCTTCGCGATGGCGTAGGCGGCTTTTTGAATTTCGGGGTCGTGGCCGAAACCATCCAACCAAATAGTCGTCGGCTCTTGCTTCCGGAACCAGGTCATCTGGCGTTTGGCGTAGCGCCGCGTCGCTTGAGCAGCCGCCTCAGCCGCTTCCGCGGCGTCCACATCGCCCCTCACTGCCGCTGCCGCTTGCTTATAGCCCACCGCGCCAAAGGGCCAAGCCGTTTCTGGAACGCCAGCGGCCAACAACTCCCGAACTTCCTCGAGTATCCCCTCGGCGAACATCTGCTCGGTGCGTCTGTCGATCTTGTCGTACAGCGCCTCGCGCGGCGGCGCCAGGCCAAGTTGAGTGACGCGGAATCCCTCAAGCGGCTCTTCGGTGTCATCTGTTAGGACCTTGGAGAAAGGCCGGCGGCTAACCAGGCACACTTCGATCGCGCGGATCAACTTCGGCTGATCGTTCCAATGAATCCGGCCTGCCGAGTCTGGGTCGATGCGCGTCAGTATCTCGTGAAGGCGTCTAGGGCCCTTCTCGGCGGTGATCTGCTCCAAGCGGGCGCGCACAGCCTCATCCCTTCCCGGACCGCTGAAAAGCCCCCGCAGTGCCGCGCGCAGGTACAGTCCAGTACCGCCGACAACAATGGGCAAGCGACCCCGCCGGCTTACCTCCGCTATCGTCCTCCGAGCCATCCGCGCGTAATCGCCCGCCGTTGCTTTTTCCGTGGGACCCAGTATGTCCAGCAGATGATGAGCAACGCCTTCCCGTTCTGCTTCCGGCGTCTTGGCCGCGCCGACGTCAAAGCCGCGATACAACTGCACCGAGTCGCAGCTGATGATCTCGCCGCCCAACGCCTTCGCCAAGGCAATGCCGAGCGCGCTCTTGCCCGCAGCGGTGGGTCCAACGATCACTAACAGCGGGCTTTCGCCGGTGGATGAACTTATGCGCTTGATCTTGTCAGAATATCAGCGGCGCGCGGCTCGCTGATCGCGCTACGGTGGAAGCGATGCGCGTGATTGGCGGCAAGTATAGAAGGCGGCAGCTGCTTTCGCCCGAAGGCAGGGGGACTCGGCCCATGTTGGATAGCATGCGCGAGACGCTCTTCAACATTCTGCAGTTCGAGATGGAGGGCGTGATCTTCGCTGATTTGTATGCCGGCACCGGAGCCGTCGGTATCGAAGCCCTCAGCAGAGGAGCGAAGCAGGCGCTGTTCGTCGAACAGAATCGAGCTGCCGCACGCGGCATCTCGGCCAACTTGCAGTCGCTTGGAGCCGAGTCGGATGCCGTGGTCATCCAGTCTTCCGCCAAGGATGCGTTGCCCCGCATCGACGCCGACATCTGGTTCGTCGGTCCGCCCTACGCTGACCACGAGGCCTACGAATCGACGCTCGCGGCGCTAGCCGAGAAGGGCGCCAAGCTCGTGATTGCCCAGCACGCTAAGCGTCACGACTTGCCCGCAAGCTTCGGAGCCTTGACGACGTCCCGCACTGTGAAAATCGGTTCTAGCGCGCTCACTTTCTATCGCAATGGACCGGCGACAAGCGACGCAAGCAGCGACTAGATCACGCATCCTTTCGGAGCGATTGTCCTTTCGACGCCCGTCTATGGGAAAATAATCTAGTTTCCAGCGGTAGGAGTAGTAGTTAAAGTGAATCCGGAGATCCCTGCACTTCCCAATCAGGCGCCCCAGGGTCTTTCGCACCCGGACGGTGCGGAGATAGACCAGGACCAAAACGAGCATGAGCTGCCACCGACTCAGGCGGCGCAGTCGTCGAATGAGTCGGCGATGCCTGCCATGCCCGCCATGCCGGCCGCTGGAGAAGACTTCGACGACGACGACATCGACATTCCTGACGAAGCGACGCTAGAAGAAATGATGTCGTCTCCGGCCCAGCCGGAGGAGTCCGTCGGAGGAGTAGTCCAAGGAACCGTCGTGAGCTTGCGAGGCGACGGCGTGTTCGTCGACGTCGGCGACAAGTCCGAGGCCTTCCTGCCGTATCCTTCGGGACGCGGTTCTGAAAAGCCCAATTGGAACCCCGGCGACTCGATCGAGGTCATGATGACCGGTCGCTCCGCCGAAGGGTACATCGAGCTCCAGAGTACGGCTGCTCAGCGTCCTAGCGAATTCGGTCAACTGGAAGCCGCTTTCGACGCCGGTTCGATTCTTGTCGGCAAAGTGTTGGAAGGCGTCAAGGGCGGCCTGGCCGTTGACGTAGGCGGCGCCCGAGGCTTCCTGCCCGCTTCAAGATCCGGCGAACGCGACCAGGAGAGCTTGGAAGCGCTGATCGGCCAAGAGATTCGATTCCGCATTGCCCAACTCGATGTCGACGACCGCAATGTTGTCTTGGATCGTCGTTCCGTTGTAGACGACGATCGTCGGCAGCAGCGGCGCCAAGTCGTTGAAGATTTAAACGTAGGCGATGTCGTGAAGGGCGTCGTCCGCAACATCCGAGACTTCGGAGCTTTCGTCGACATCGGCGGCGTGGACGCTCTGCTGCACATCAGCGACATCTCTTGGGCGCGCGTCGACAACGTCGGCACTGTGCTGAAGCTCGGGGATGAACTGGAAGTCAAAGTCCTGCGTATCGCAGAAGAAGGTCGCCGCATCGCCGTTGGCCGCAAGCAGCTAGAGTCGGACCCCTGGGCCACCGTCGAAACGCAGTTCGCCGTTGGCGATCGCGTACGCGGAGCAGTCACCCGGCTCAAAGACTTCGGCGCTTTCGTCGAATTGCTCCCCGGAGCGGAAGGACTGATTCACGTTTCCGAAATGTCGTGGGCGCGGCGGATTCATCATCCGAGCGATGTCCTCTCCGTTGGCGAAGAAGTCGAGGCCGTCATCCTCGAACTGAACGCCGGCAAGCGTCGAGCCGCACTGGGACTGAAGCAGGCCCTGGGCGATCCTTGGGAGCGTCTCGAGGGCGACCATCCGGTCGGTTCCATCGTGCCGGGAACGGTGCAAAAGACCACTAACTTCGGAGCGTTTGTCGAGATTGCCGAAGGCGTCGAAGGCCTGCTGCATGTTTCGGACATCACCTCCGATCGTCGGCTCAATCATCCCAATGAAGTCTTGAAGACGGGTCAGAGCGTGACCGTCAAGATTCTCGAGATCGATCGTGCGAATCGCCGTCTCAAGCTCGGCATGAAGCAACTGGAACCGACCGAGCTGGACAGGTACGTCGCCTCGGTCGCGGTAGGCGATACGGTCAACGGACGTGTGCTCAAGGCGAGCGTGGACAAGATCGACGTGGAACTGGACGAAGGCGTTCGGGGCGTGTGCAGGCTTGTCGCTCCTGAAGAGCCAGCGCAATCAGAAGAATCCGAAGCGCCTCCCGCCGAGGACGCGGACGTTTCCTCCCTGAGTGAGCGCCTGCAGGCTGCTTGGAAGGGCGGGGCGGCCGGCGCTTCAGGCCAGGCTTCGACCGGGTTCCAGACTGGGGAAGTGCGCTCGTTCAAAGTGACGCATGTCGACGCCGCGAGCGGCGTCATCGAACTCGCCCTGGTCTAGACCCCGTGGGTCGGCTCAACGAAGGTCTTGAGCTGCTTGCTGCGGCTTGGGTGGCGCAGCTTGCGCAGCGCCTTGGCTTCGATCTGACGAATCCTCTCGCGCGTAACCGCGAAGCTTTGGCCCACTTCTTCCAAAGTGTGTTCGCTGCCGTCTTCGAGCCCGAAGCGCATGCGAATGACTTTCTCTTCGCGCGGCGTGAGAGTCTTCAGCACCTGAGCCGTCTGCGCCCTTAGGTTCAGATTGATCACCGCGTCCGAAGGCGACTGCTGCGCTTCGTCTTCGATGAAATCGCCCAAGTGACTCTCGTCTTCTTCGCCGACCGGAGTCTCAATCGAGATCGGCTCCTGCGCAATCTTTTTGATCTTGCGCACCTTGGCGACCGGCAATTCCATCGCGTCCGCGATCTCTTCGATCGTGGGTTCGCGTCCTAACTCCTGCACCAGCTGTCGAGACGTCCTGACTAACTTGTTGATCGTCTCGATCATGTGTACGGGGATGCGAATCGTACGAGCTTGGTCGGCGATGGCTCGCGTGATCGCTTGACGGATCCACCATGTCGCGTACGTCGAGAACTTGTAGCCGCGGCGCCATTCAAACTTGTCGACGGCCTTCATCAATCCGATGTTGCCTTCCTGGATCAGATCCAAGAAATGCATGCCGCGATTCAGATAACGCTTCGCGATCGAGACCACCAGCCGTAAGTTGGCCTCAATCAACTCGCGCGTTGCGACGCCCGAGATGTCTCTGCCTCGGCGAACGCGTTGAGCCGTCGCTCTCAATTCACTGGACGGCAGACCGCAAACTTCTTCGATCTCCTGGATGGCGCTGTTGAGGTCTTTGATCTGCGAGGCAAGTTGTCGAGAGTATTCGCTGCGGCTGTTGCCAAGTTGATCGAGCTCACGCTGCGCTTGGGCCAGCGGATGCTCCAGCGTCTTGACTGAATTCAAACTTTGTACAATTAGCGCCGCCATCCGCGAGATTTCGTCTGGCGTAAATCGGATCGCCGCGAGCATACGTGCCAGCGCAATCCTTTGCCTGCCGATCTTCCAGCGAAGCTTGAGCGCCTCTTTTCGCTTGCGGGCTTGCGGCAACGCGCGCAACTTCAGCTGGTCTTGGCGAATCGCTTTGTCGAGCGTCTCGACCTGCGCAACTTCAAGCCTAAGGCGATCGGCTCTTTCTTGCCACTCGCCTTCTTTGGGCTCATCTAAGACGCATACTTCGCGAATCGACCGCTGACTCGAAGAGATCGAGTCGGGCAAATTCAAACACTCGCGAGCAGTAAGCGGGCAGCGGAACACGCCCCGCCATATCGTATTGCGGCCGCGTTCGATCCGTTTGGCGATCGAGACCTCACCTTCTCGCGTCAGCAGCGGCGAACTGCCCATCTGACGCAGATAAGTGCGAACCGGGTCCGCCGCGCCGTCACTCGGCCCAGCGCTTAGATCTAGTTGCGACTCTTTGGCGGAATCGGAATCGTCGTCAGTGGACTCGGCCGAGTCCTCATCCTCATCGATCGTTTCCGTCTCGGTGATGTCGACGGTATCGAGCTTTTTCAGAAAACGATCTACGGTTTCTGTCCTTCCCTCTGGCTCACGGATTTCGTCGTCCACATCCCCCCCAGAAGTTGCCCTCATCAAAAAATGCGCTGCTGGCGAGCGGCGCTCAAATACAGCGGACCCACCTGACTAAGCGTTTCCATTCTACAACAGCACAAAAGTAGCCGCGCACTTCGCAGGCTTGGTTCCTGCGCGGAAAAATACCTAGACTGCGCGCGCCGCCGATAGCTTCCGTTCCAACTCCATTCGTTTGGTTAATAAGTCGAGCGTCAGTTTGCGATCACCTTGACGTTCGGCCTCCGCGATCTCTCGGCGAACTTCTCTGTAATCGCTTTCCCAAGCTTGCTTGTGCAGCGCCGCCAGCGCATGACGCCCTTCCTCCATCGACACCTCATGCCGGTCACGATCGAAAACCATTTGCTGCAATAACTCCCGGTTGGGGGCGTCAAGCCTTCCTTCCACGGCTGCGAAGTCGAATTGCGGCTGAGAACCTGCGGCAGCGGCAAGCGCCGTCAGCAGGGGCCCAACAGGCAACGACTGCGTTCGAGCCAATTCCTCGACTTCCGCCATCATCTCGTCGCGCGCTGCCGACGATTCCAGCAACAGCTCCAGCAATAGCCGTTCGCTCGCACTCAGCGTATGTGTTGGCCCGCGCAACGGTTGCTTGCGGCGCTCGGTCGCCGCTTTGCGAAACTCCTCCAACAGCAGGCCTTTGCTGACGCCCAGATGTGATGCCAACTCTTCGGCGAGAGCAACCCGCTTGAGCTGATCCGGAATCAAATTGACCGCCGGCCGCAGCGCTTCGAAGGCCTTCATTCTTCCGTCAGCCGATTTCAGGTCAAACTGCGACCGCGTCCGGTCCGCGAGCCAAGTGAAGTAGCTCGGCGCCTTATCGAGCAATAGTTGGTAGGCCTCGCCGCCATGCTCACGGCAAAACTCATCAGGATCCTTACCTGTTGCCAGAGCCAGGACGCGGATATCCAGGCCTTCTTGCAGCAGCGATTCGATCGAACGCTGCGCCGCCGCTTGGCCCGCTTCGTCCGAATCGAAATTAACGATCACCGTGTCCGAAAGCCGCCGCAACGTATGCGCGTGTTGCGGCGTCAGGCTCGTGCCGCAGCACGCCACGGCTTCGGCGACCCCCGCCCGCGACACGCCGATGACATCCATGTAGCCTTCCACCAAGGTGACCCGGTTGTGCCGGCGGATGCCTTCTTTCGCCCGATGCAAATTATAAAGAACAGTCCGCTTGTTATAGATAGGCGACTCGCGAGAGTTCAGATACTTCGGCTCCTGCCCGTCGCGCAACGCTCGCGCGCCGAAGCCGATCACTTTGGCCGTCTGCCCATGAATCGGAAACGTGATCCGGTCGCGAAAGAAAGCGTAGATGCCGGACCGTCCCTCCGCTCTTCCAGCCAGACCGCAATCGACTAATGCGTCTTCGCTCAATCCTTGTCCGCGTAGTAAGTCGAGCAGTCCATTCCCTGGCGGCGCATAGCCGATGCCAAACTCCGCCACCGTGTCCTTGTCCAACCCGCGACTCTTTAAGTAGGTTCGAGCTTCATCGCCTTCCGGCATCATCAGGCGTTCCGCAAAATGCTTCTGGGCGATCTCATGCGCCCGAAACATCGCTTCGCGCACAGCCGCTTCCGAATCCGCCGCCGCCGGATCTCGACGCTCCGGCATCGCGATTCCGTTTTGTTCAGCCACCACCGTGAGCGCCTCGAAGAACGAGAGTCCTTGGTGCTCCATCACGAAGCTGAAAACGTCGCCGCCCTTGCCGCAGCCGAAGCACTTGAAAATCTGCAGCCTCGCGTGCACCGAGAACGACGGGCTCTTCTCGGAGTGGAACGGACATAGGCCAACCCAGCGGTCCGGACCGCTCTTTTTCAGGCGCACATAGTCGCCGACAACGCGCACGATGTCGACTTGGCCCTTGACCTGTTGCGCGAAGTCCATTCGTCTTATGCGTTCAAGCCCAGCAGTCGATCCACTCGCTGAGAGACGTCTTCGAGGTAGGCACGATCTCCCGCCTCCAGCTCTACCGTTGCCGTGCCCCCGTAGCCGACTTCCCGCAGCGCCATGCGTACCGCCGGCCAGTTGACGCCACCCTCACCCGCATCGCCCAGGTTGGTGAAGCCCGCTCGACGCGAGTAGTCCTTCAAGTGCACCTTAACCAGCCTGTCTCCTATCGCGTGAATCCACTGCTCCGGCAAACCGTAGTGAACGACATTGCCGACATCGAAATACGCGCGCACCAGCGGGTGCTCGAACTCGTCGATGTATTGAACGAAGTCGCGCGGCGTCAGCAAGAACTTGTTCCACACCTCTTCGATCGCGATCGTGATCTTAACTTTCTCGGCAATCGGCAATACGCGCTCGCGGATCACTTGCTGAGAGCGTTCCCAGGCCTGCTCATAGGTCGTGTCGGTGCGTACGACCGCCGGAACCAGCAGCACCGTATCCGCACCCCATAGTTTGGCCTGGTTGAGCGAAGCTGTCACTCCTTCGACGCTCGCCGTCACGTCCGCCGGGTTCGGGCTCGACAACGGATAGGCCCAATGGGCCATGTTCATCACCGAGTGAATCCGCAGTCCTGCCTGGTCCGCCGCGTCCTTGATCTTTCGAGCCTCTTCCATCGAGTCGACGGTCTGCGCCTCCATCGAATGGAAACCAACGTCCACGGCGAGCCGAAAACGGTCGACGTACGACAGCTCCTTCGGCAACATGGAAATTAGAACTGCTTTGGAAATGCCGCGCTGCGATTGCGCGCGAACCAGCCCCGGCGCCGCTGTCAGCGCGGCGGCACAGGATAGCAAACTGCGCCTAGTCAACATGGCGTCAGTTTAGCGAAAGTGCTGCCAAACAGGCGTCCTACACGACGCCGATCGCATTCAAGAACACGACCGCGATGCCGAACGGCACCACGAAGCGTAGCAGCGTCAGCCAAACGTTGTAGAAAACCTTGAACTTGCTTCCCGACAGGAAGTGATCGTGGCGAATTTCGTCCGGCATCCGCCAGCCGACAAACAGTGACAACCCAATGCCCCCCAACGGGAACATGAAGTTCGACACGATGTAGTCGAGCTGATCGAGGAAGCCGAAAAATGCGCCGCCTTCCACGCCGCCCAGCGCCGACGGCACGCCGTAGAGGAATATCGCCGTACCTGCGACCGCTGCCGCCTTCCTGCGTTCCCAACCGAATCGGTCGATCAAGAACGACACCGGAACTTCCAGCAACGAGATCGCGCTCGTCAATGCGGCGAACACCAACAGAAAGAAGAACACGGTCATCAATAAGCCGGCAAACGGCATCTGCGACATGCCCGTTGGAATACTGGCGAACAGCAATCCCGGCCCTTGCGCCGGCGACAATTCCGGGTAGGTGAAGATGATCGGGAAGATCACCAGGCAGGCCAGCAGAGCAACGATCGTATCTAGCGCGCAGATCTGCAACGTCGAGCCCATGATGTCGTCGTCGCGCTTCAGATAGCTGCCGTACGTCAGCATCGTTCCCATGCCGATCGATAGACTGAAGAAGGCTTGGCCCAACGCCGCCAACATCGACGAGGCCGCGAACTCCTCGGGGCGAATTCCCACGGAGAAGTCAAGGCCCGCGCTGAATCCTTCGAGGAAGTAGGAGCGCACAACCAATCCCGCCAGCATCACCAGCAGCGAAGGCATCAAGATTCGCGACCAGCGGTCCAGGCCGTTCGAAACGCCGCCCAGCACGACTGCGATCGTCAGCCCCATGAAGGCCAAGTGCCAAGAAAGGCTCAGGCCGCCCGAGGCCACCGTCTGGCTGAATACGTCTCCATAAACCGTGCCAGCCGTTGTTAGCCCGCCCGTCACTGCGAGGTAGGCGTAGTACATGGCCCAGCCGGCGATCACGCTGTAGTAGCTCAGCAACGATGACGCCGCCGCCACCGACAGCCAACCAAAACTAGTCCAAAAGCTGCCCTTATGGGTGAGCGCTTGAATCGCACCGACCGGCGATTTTTGCGTCGCGCGGCCGATGATGATCTCGCCGGCCATCAACGGCACGCCCACGAAAATCACGCACACCAGATACGCCAAGATGAAGACGCCGCCGCCGTTCTCGCCGGCTACGTAAGGGAACTTCCAGAGATTGCCCAGCCCGACCGCCGAACCGGCAGCAGCCAAGATGAAGCCGACCTTGGAACCCCACTGTGCGCGTGGTGCTGTCACTGGCTAAACCTCAACAAAACGAGAATGTACCATAGCGCGTCGCAGCGCTACTGTTCGAGTTCCGTCCACTCGGCAATCGACTGTCGCCAATCGTCCGCCAGAAAATCCGAAATGATCGCGACCGAATCCGCCCCGGCTTTGGAGGCTTCCGCAGCGTTCTTTCTGGTGATTCCGCCAATCGCGACCAGCGGTTTGGACGAGAGCGGCCGCAGGCGCGCCAACTCCGCAACACCCACCGCGGGATCCGGATTCTCTTTCGACTTGGTCCCAAACAAGGGACCGAGAGCTAAGTAGTCCACCGGCTCCCCGTCGCCTGCCCGCAACTGCGCTTCGTTATGTGTGGAATAGCCGATGAACAATCGCTCGCCAACGATCTTGCGCACCTCACCTGGAGGCAGGTCGTCTTGGCCCACATGCACGCCGTCAGCGCCCACCATTAGAGCAATGTCGACGCGATCGTTGATCACGTACTTCGCGCCCGCGCCCTGCACGAGTCGACCGACTGCAGCGGCCAATCGATAGTCTTGGCGAGTGTATTGACCCTTGTGACGAAACTGTACCCAACGAACACCCGCGTCGAGCAAGACGCTGGCGACCTCTAACGTGTCGAGACCACGTTTGGCCGCCTGCAGCGGGTCCAGGATCGGATAGAAAGCCGGAGGAACAACCATCAGTTACGACAGAATATCGTGATGTACGAAGCCGGCGACATCGGTCAACCGGAATTCGCGTCCCGCATAGGGGAAGGTCAACTTTTCGTGGTCTAACCCGAGGATGTGCAGCACCGTGGCATGGAAATCATGGATATGCATGCGGTTCTCCGCCGCGTGATAGCCAATCTCGTCCGTCGCGCCGTAAACCATGCCCGGTTTCACGCCCGCGCCTGCCATCCAAATGGAATAGCCGTATGGGTTGTGATCGCGCCCATTGCCCGATTCCGACACCGGCGTGCGGCCAAACTCTCCAGCCCAAATCACTAGAGTGTCTTCCATCAAACCGCGCGCCTTCAGATCCGCGAGCAGCGCCGCAATAGGCTTGTCGACTTCGGCCGCATTCTGCGTATGCTTCTCGACCAGATCGGAGTGCTGATCCCATTTATATGAGTGTGTGCACTGCACGAACCGCACGTCGCGCGCAATTAAGCGCCGCGCCAGAACACACTGCCAGCCAAAGTCAGCCGTCGTCGGGTCGTCGAGACCGTACAGCTTCTTTGTCGCCTCGCTCTCGCGCTCGACCTCAAACGCTTCCGGCGCTTGAATCTGCATACGGAACGCCAATTCGAATGCGTTGATCCGCGCTTCCAACTGCGGGTCCTGGGCGTTCATGTCAGCATGCCGCCGGTTGATGTTCTGCAACATGTCGAGTTCGAAGCGCTGCTGATCCGTCGACAACGACTTATTGATCAAATACTCGATGGGCTCCTTCTGGATATCGTCAACCTTCATGCCCGAGTGGCCAATCGCTGTGCCTTGATACGACCCTGGCAGGAACGCGGACGCCCAGTTCTTCGATCCGCCGTGCGATAACGTCGGCTTGATCGTCACGAAGCCCGGCAGGTTGCTGTTCTCCGAACCTAGGCCGTAAACCGACCACGAACCCATGCTGGGACGCGTGAACGTACTGGAGCCCGTAAACGTCTGCAACAGCGCGGCGCCGTGGTCAACACCCTCGCCCACCATGGAGCGAATCAAACAAAGATCGTCGGCCCGCTCCCGCACATGGGGGAACAGGTCGCTGATCATCATGCCGCTCTGCCCGCCGGGTTTGAAATCCCACTGCGGCTTGGTCAACGGTCCCACCTTGCCGTCGGCGAAGGCCAGGGGCCGCTCAATCGGCAGCGGCTCGCCATGGTGCTTCACCAGATATGGCTTGTAGTCGAAGATGTCGATCGACGAGGGACCGCCGTGCATGAACAAGAAAATGACCCGCTTGGCGCGCGGCTTAAAGTGCGGCTCGCGCGGCGCCAGCGGATTCCCCGTTGAGGCCTCAGCCGCCAGCAAACTCTGCAAGCCGAGGGCCCCGAAGCCTAGCGCGCTGTCGCGTAGCAACGCACGCCTCGACAGTGGCTTCGCCCTCTTCTGCTTCAATACGTCTTGAAATGCCTTTCGTGCTTCCATTTAGTTCACGTAGATAAATTCGTTGGACGCCAACAAAATGCGACACAGACTCTGCCACGCGTCGAGATCGCTGAAGTCCTTGAAGCGATCCCTCGCCGCTGTTAAATACGTCTGAGCGAAATCGGCGTCCTCCGAACTCGGCTCGCGATTCAACACGCTCAAGTACGCCAGTTGGATGCGGGTCGCATCGCCATTCAGACCCAACACCTGCTCCGCTAGGGATCGTGCCTGCCTCGACACGAACTCGCTGTTCATCATAAACAGAGCCTGCGGGGCCACGTTCGTGACCGCTCGGCGGCCTTGCGTCGTAGTGGCATCGCCAAAGTCGAAGATATTCAGCAGGGCGGGGAGGTTCGCTCGACGCAGCGGCAGATAAACCGTGCGTCGCGTTTGCTCGTCCGGGCTGATGCTCATGCGGCTGTTCGAGTTCTCTCCGTCCGTGCCGAACCCTTCTTGCATCGAACCGCCCATGGTCTCGTCGAGAGCCCCGCCAATCGCCAGCAGTCCGTCGCGAATCTCCTCAACCTCAAGCCGCCTTCTGTTGAACCGGCTGATTAAACGGTTCTCCGGATCGCTCTCCAACTGCCGCGCGGACGCTTCGCTCGACATCTGATACGCCGCCGAAAGCATGATTCGCCGATGTACGGACTTAATCGACCAACCGTCCTCCATGAAGCGCTTCGACAGGTAGTCGAGCAATTGGGGGTGCGTTGGTCTCTCGCCCATGCGTCCAAAATTGTCCGGCGTGCGCACCAAGCCGTCGCCGAAGTGCCCTTGCCAAATGCGGTTCACCATCACTCGGGCCGTCATCTGGTTATCTGGGCTCGATATCCACTGAGCGAGTTCCAGACGGCCGCTGCCTTTCGTCTGAACGGGCTCTTGATTGAGCCCCTCCAGGATCGACGGGAAGGTCTTCGGAGCCGGTTCGCCCTTGCTGTTGTAGTCGCCGCGGATAAACACGGTCTGCGTGATGGTCTCATCCGGATTCTTGTCGACGACCGCACAAGCCCGGTCCGGTTCGGGCATGGCCGCCGCCTCGAGCACCGCCAGTTCCGCCTTCAGCTGAGCATTGCGCGCCACGGTCTCCGGCTGCAGGACGGCAGCCTGCGCTTCTTCCGTCATATAAGAAAACGGACCGTCCTTCGCCACGTACAGGTCGTAGAGCAGCGGCTCTTCACCGGCGACAATCTGCGGCGCCGCGGGCGCGCCCATCGTGATTTCTTCCAGCGGCTTCGTTGACGCCTCACGATACTTGCGCGTCTTCTCGCGCCACTCGCCAAACGCTTCTCCAAACGCCGCTGCAACCTTTTCCGCTTCCGCCGCCTGCTGATCGGCAGGCGCGTTCCTCCAAGCGTCTAGGTAGGGCCGTTCCTTGCCGTCCGCGAGGAATGCCGTCCAGCGCCTCTGCAGCTCGGCATCGGCTGCCGAGCCCGCGAGATACGCCGGAATTCGGTCGATCTGCGAAGCGACAAACCCCTCAACATCGATTTGCGGTCCCGCGGCCAACTCCGCCTTCGTGCGACGAATCTCCCCTTGCTCGCGCTCGTACGCCTGCCACTCTTCCTTGTCGGCTAGCGGCACGAACAACAACTTCGCTACATGCGTCGTCGAATCCGTAAAGCTCTTCGTATTGGCGAAGAAGTTAATCATCGAGTAGTAGTCGCGCGTCAGGATCGGGTCGAACTTGTGGTCGTGGCAACGGGCGCAAGCCACCGTCAGTCCAAGGAAGGCTTTCGACGTCACGTCGACTTGCTCGTCGTACACGTCGTAGACCATCTTCGTCTTGTCCTGCTGGGCTATTGCCTTCGGTCCCAGCGCCAAGAAGCCTGTCGCAATGATGCCGCGCCGATTCACTTCCGAGCCATCCTCGGCAGGCATCAAGTCGCCCGCAATTTGCTCCCGCACGAACTGGTCGTAGGGCAGGTCGTTGTTGAAAGAGTCAATCACGTAGTCGCGGTAGCGCCAGGCGTACGAGTAGCGATGATCCTCGTCATTTCCCGTGGAGTCTGCATAGCGCGCCACGTCGAGCCAATGCCGTCCCCAGCGCTCGCCGTAGCGCGGCGAGGCCAGCAGCCGATCGACGACTTCCTCAAATGCCCTTAGCGAGCCGTCGGCCAAGAACGCTTCCCCCTCCGCTGCCGTCGGCGGCAATCCGGTCAAATCGAAATAGGCCCGCCGCAACAGCGTCGCTTTGTCGGCTTTGGCCGCTGGTGACACATTTTCGGCTTCCAACTTCGCCAGGATGAAGCGGTCCACTTCGTTACGAACCCAAGCCTCGGTACGCACCTGTGGCGGCGCCGGATCAGCAACCGGCTGGAAAGCCCAATACTCCAACTGCTCCTTGCTAAACGTCTCAGCGGCCAGCGCCGCCGCCCTCACGGGCTGCGTTCCAGGCCACTCGCCGCCGCGGTTCACCCATTCCTTCAAGACCGCAATCTGCGAATCTTCAAGCTTCCCCGACGGGGGCATCTTCAGCGTGCCGCTGTAGCTGACGACGTTCAGCAGCAAGCTATTCTCTGGCGACTCGTGCGAGATTAACGGTCCGCTGGAACCGCCTTTCATGAAGCCTTCGCCGTTCGATAAATCCAAGCCCGAGGTTGCCATCTGCGCGCCATGGCACACCTGGCATTTCTCGACCAATAGAGGCCGTACGCTCTTCTCGAAGAACTCAGAATTGTTGTCGTTCTGGGCGACGGTCGCCGCGGCGGTAAACAGCAGCAAACAAGAGACTTGAGCAAAACGCATCATTTTGGTCTTTTCCGGCTCGTAGTATAACGGAGCGCCAGTTTCTCTGTACTCCAAACTCTGCTAATCTGACACTCGGCGAAACCATGCAAATCATTCAATCAGGTGAAGCTTTAGATGTCGTTGTAGTGGGGTCCGGGGCAACCGGCGGCTGGATGGCCAAACACCTCAGCGAAGCGGGCCTGAAGGTTGCCCTGCTCGAGGCCGGCCCCAAGGTCACTCCCGCGGAGTTCACCGAACACCAGCAGCCGTACGATTGGCGCTATCGCGGCGCCTCCCCCGAGGTCGCCCGTAACCGCCCTGTCCAATCGATGAAGTATGCCTGCCGCGAGCCGAACCACAAGTGGTTCGTCGACGACATCGAGAATCCCTACACCACGCCCGCCGACAAGCCCTTCCAGTGGACTCGCGGACGGCAACTCGGCGGCCGCTCGCTCACCTGGGGCCGCCAGTCGTATCGCTTTAGCCCCATGGATCTCGCACCGGCCAGCCATGACGGCTTCGGCGAAGACTGGCCCGTCACCTACGAAGAACTTGTCCCCTACTACGAGAAAGTCGAGCGCTACGTCGGCATCAGCGGCAGCGCCGAAGGTTTGGCGCAGCTGCCTGACAGCATCATGCAACCGCCGATGGGCATGAATTGCGGCGAAAAGCACCTCCAGAGCAGCATCCAGCAGAAACTAGGCCGTCGGGTCACCATCGGTCGCGTCGCTGTGTTGACTAAGGACCTCAATGGCCGCAAGGCCTGCCACTATTGCGGCCCCTGCGAGCAAGGCTGCGCCACCTTCTCGTACTTCTCAAGTCCCTGGACAACCGTTGCCGATGCGCTCAAGTCCGGCAACTGCACCCTCGTGACCGACGCCGTCGTCTCGCACATCGAAACCGATCCCAACACTGGGCTCGCCCGAGGAGTCGCTTACTTCGACCGCGTCTCTCGTCAACCTCGCGAGCTTCGCGCCAAGGCTATCGCGTTGTGCGCCTCCTCGCTCGAATCCACGCGCATCCTGCTCAATTCCGGCGAAGGCTTTTGCAACTCCAGCGGCGCCCTGGGACGTTACCTGATGGATCACATCAGCGGCGGCGCGACGGGCAAGTTGCCCATCCGCGAAGAGTCGAAGTGGCTGGGCGCGCCTCGCCGGCCCAACGGCCTCTATATCCCGCGTTTCATCAATCTCGACCGCCCTCACACCAACGGCATGATCCGCGGCTACGGCTATCAAGGCGGCCACGGCTCCAGCTACGGCAGCCCCTCGGCAATTGCGGCACGCCCCGGATTTGGAGCCAGTTTCAAGAATTCAATTCATGAGTCGGACGATTGGTATAGCGCCAGACTGCGCAGCTTCGGTGAGTGTCTGCCGCGCTGGGACAACCACGTCGCGCTCGACCCGGAGGTGCGCGACGCCTGGGGAATTCCCGCTCTGTGCATCAGCGCTTCTTGGAGCGATAACGAGCTGCAGCTTTCGCGTCACTCAACCGAACAGGCCAAGGAGATGCTGCATGCCGCCGGAGCGGAGGACATCCGCGAGATCTACGAGCGGCCATACGCACCAGGCGGTACAACTCACGAAGTCGGCACCGCCCGCATGGGCAAGGACCCGCGCAAGTCCGTTCTCAACGAATGGAACCAGGCACACGACGTCAAGAACATCTTCTGCACCGACGGCGCCGCCTTCACTTCCGTCGCCTGCCAGAACCCGACGCTCACCATGATGGCGCTCACCGTCCGCACCGGCGATCACATCATCGAGCGTGCCCGCCGCGGAGAACTCGTCTAGCGCCATATTCCAGTCTCCGGATGAACTCTGCTAATCTGACCGCGATAAACCATGCAGATCATTCAGTCCGGTGAAATTTTCGACGTCGTCGTCGTCGGCTCTGGCGCTACAGGCGGCTGGATGGCCAAGCATCTCAGCGAAGCCGGCCTCAAGGTCGCCGTCCTCGAGGCTGGCCCCAACGTTACCCCGGCTGATTTCACCGAGCACTTGCAGCCCTACGATCTGAAATACCGGGGCTACTCCCCCGAAATTTCCCGCAACCGCCCGATCCAGTCGATGAAGGGCGCCTGCGAGGAGTCGAATTATCACTGGTTCGTCGACGACATCGAAAACCCCTACACGCATCCCGAGGGCAAGCCCTATCAGTGGACGCGCGGTCGGCAACTCGGTGGCCGCAGCCTCACCTGGGGCCGCCAGTCGTATCGCCTCAGCCCCATGGACCTGGTCCCCGCCAGCCGCGACGGCTTTGGCGAAGACTGGCCGGTGACTTACGAAGAACTCGTCCCCTACTACGAGAAAGTAGAGCGCTACGTCGGTCTCAGCGGCAGCGCCGAAGGCCTGCCCCAGATCCCCGACAGCATCATGCAGCCGCCCATGGGCATGAACTGCGGCGAGAAGCACTTCCAGCAGCACGTCGAAAGAGCGACGCCCAAGCGTGTCCTGATTGGCCGCGTCGCTGTCTTAACCCAAGACCTCAACGGCCGCAAGGCCTGTCACTATTGCGGACCGTGCGATCACGGTTGCGTCACGAATTCCTATTTTGCGAGCCCCTGGACGACCATCGCCGATGCCGTCAAAACCGGCAACTGCACGATCATCACCGACGCTGTCGTGTCGCATATCGAGACCGACAGCAACACCGGACTAGCCCGCGGCGTCGCCTACATCGACCGCCTCACCCGCCAACCGCGCGAGATCCGCGCCAAGGCCGTCACCCTCTGCGCTTCGACCCTGGAGTCAACCCGCATTCTGCTCAATTCCGGCGAAGGCTTCTGCAATTCCAGCGGCGCCCTGGGACGCTATCTCATGGACCACGTCACCGCCAACACGTCCAGCCGATTGCCCATTAAGGAGCATGCCGTCTGGGCCGGAGCGCCCGTCCGTCCGAACGGTCTCTACATCCCGCGCACACTCAACCTCGACCGCCCGCACACTAACGGGATGATCCGCGGCTATGGCTACCAGGCTCGCCACGCCATCCGCTACGACAACGTGTCCTCAATCGCCGCCAAGCCCGGTTTCGGCGCCTCTTTCAAGAAAGGCGTACATAGCTTGGACTCGTACGTGTTTACGCTCGATAGCTACAGCGAGTGTTTGCCGCGCTGGGAAAACCAAGCAACAATTGATCCGCACGTGCGCGACGCTTGGGGCATTCCCGCGTTGCATATTAGTGCGACCTGGAGCGACAACGAGATGCAGTTGTGGCATCACTCAATCGCCATGGCAGAGGAGATGCACCGTGCCGCCGGCGCGGAGGACATCAAGCTGCCGACCAACCCAACCCTGCCCGGCGGCAAGACCCACGAAGTCGGCACCGCGCGCATGGGCAAAGACCCACGCAAGTCCGTTCTCAACGAATGGAATCAAGCGCATGACGTCAAAAACGTCTTCTGCACCGACGGCGCCTCGTTCGTCTCCGTCGCCTGTCAGAATCCGACGCTGACGATGATGGCGCTCACGGTCCGTACCGGCGATCACATCATCGAGCGCGCTCGCCGCAGCGAGCTCTAGCGGAACTGGATCGACTGCGCCATTCGCTCGAACGAAGGCTGCAACTGTGCGAAGCCACGCTCGGGTCCAACGAACACCATATAGAACAGGCCGTCCGGGCGCTGTACCGTCAGCAGGATATTGCGCTCCGCTCCGCCGTAAGGCGAGGCCCCCGTGAGTCCCACGATCAGTCCCGGAGAGCCGCCGATCTGGCGCTGCTGCGGCGACTGCGTTAATTTTAAATTCGGGTTCGATTCCTGCAGTTGTTGCACCAGCTCCCAAGAAGCATTGAGCAAGTCCTGGCGGTAGCGCGGCTCGTAGCGGCTGATTACCGCTCCATAGCCGATCACCACGCCGCCGCTGCGGCTCTGGACTAGTCCCTGTCTCGGAGCGATGGTCAGCGAATCCCGGCCGCCGAAGGCCTCCCAGCCTTGCGGGCGCTCAAACGAAAAAGTACCGCCGTTCATTCTCACAAAAGCCGCGGCGCTAGGAGCCTGCGGGGCGACGGGGTTCGCTGCTGCTGCGGCGACCTCTTGCTGTTGTTCGGTCACCTTAGGCGGCGGCAGTTGAGCGACCAGCGTCTTCGAGCGATTGAAGTCGCCCGTCTCGTAGCCGTACTGCCTTGCCGGTAGCGTCGCCATCTCGGCCTGAACCAGCTCGGTGCGGCGGGCCGGATCCGGGTGCGTCGATAAAAATACCGGCGGTCGCGAACCGCCCTCAGCGGCCAGCTTCTCAAAGAACCTGGCCATCTGCAGCGGATCGTAGCCGGCCTGCGACATGATCTGTGCGCCCAACGCGTCCGCTTGTTTTTCCGCGGAGCGCGAGTACTTCGTGATCAACGCTTGCAGTCCCAGTCCGACTCCAACTTGGCCAATCTGGGCCAGCGCTCCGCCGTTGCCCAATACCGCGCCCGCCAGCACTGCCGGCAACTGAATCATCTGCGACTTCGAAGCCTGACTTGTGCCGTGACGCAACGCCACGTGCGCGATTTCGTGGGACAGCACGCCCGCCAGCTGCGCCTCATTGTCTGCCGCGTCGATCAGTCCCGAGTGAATGAAAATCGGCCCGCCTGGCAGCGCAAACGCGTTAATCGAAGGCTGGTTGATCAGCGTGAACTCATAAGGGTAGTCATCGGCCTGCGGCTGTTGGGCCAGGTGCATGCCGATCTGTTTGACGAACGCCTGCAACCGCGGATTGTCGACGATGTCGGCTTGCTTCTTGACCTCTGCCGAATACTCCTTGCCGATCTCGATGTCCTGCTCCTTCGAGAAGGTGTTGTAGCCCGGCCTGAGCGGATCGCCAGGATCCCGCGTCGCGCAGGAGAGCGTCATGGTCAAGGCGATAAGAATGGCTGAGAAGCGCCGCATTGTTGAATTCAACCTCTTCACTGTCAGACCGTCTAGCGACGAGAACTGTTTCAATATCCTAGCCTTTGCGGAACTATTCCGGCTAGACCGGTGTCTGTGTTGTTGAGCAACGAGTAGACAGCCGGCGGTATTCTTCGCGCTCTCCATATTTAGGAGGAGCGTTGTGTTTCAACAATCTATTCATTCCGCCGAAGACTCTCGCCGTCCCTGGACCTTCAGCGTATCGCTGCTGGTGCAAGCGCTGTTCATCGCCATCGCGGTCCTCATTCCCCTGCTGGCTGAGCCCATGTTGCCGATGCTGAACGCAGCCATCGTCTCCCTGCAACTTCCCAAACCGCCGCGCGCCTCTGCGCCCCCGCCGCCCCAACAAGTCGTGGCGGTGCGCCCGGAGACGTTCAAGGGCGAATTGCGTCAACCTACTCAGATACCCGCCAGAGTTGCGCCAATAGTCGACGCCCCTCCGCCGAGCGTCGAGCTCAATCGTATCGGCGTTGTCGGAGCTAGCCCTGGACCCAGCGACGCGTTGATCAATACCCTCACCAACAAGGTGCGCGTTGCGCCACCTCCGGCGCCTGAGCCCGCACCCGTGCCCGAAGCTGAGCCGACTCCGATTTCCGTGGGCGGCACCGTGCAGGCCGCCAGGATAGTTCGCAGGGTGCAGCCTATCTATCCGCCGCTAGCGCGCACAGCCCGCATCAGCGGCATCGTCCGCCTTCAAGCGATCATCGCCGCCGACGGTACCATCGCCGAACTCAACGTGATCAGCGGACACCCTATGTTGATCGCCGCAGCGGTAGACGCCGTCAAGCAATGGCGCTACCGGCCCACCGTCTTGAACGGCAAGCCGGTGCCTGTGAATACGCAAATTGACGTAAACTTTACGCTTGGCCGTTAGACCGAGCGAATGCGTTCGAGTCGCTGATCGGTGTCCTCGGCGAATCGCTTGATGCCCTTGAGAATCCAGGGCCAGGTTAAACGTGATTCGTCGAGGATTTCGTCCAGCGAGCCGCCGGTGCGCCAACGGTTATCAAAGTCCGGCGAAACCGTGTACTCTTCGCACACCTTATTCGCCAGCCACTCGTGCAGCGAGCGCCGTGCGTTGTTGGTCACGATCATCGAATTCTGCCACTCGCTCCAGGGCAGCACCGAGTCTCTGTAGGTCTGCGGCTGCTGGTCGAATAGGTAGTAGCTTGGCGCTCCAACAAACTTCACATTCGGCAACTCGTCGGCATGGTCGCGGATCAATTTGAACGCGCCATCGACCGGGCTCGTCCCACGGAAGATGACCGTGCCGACGCGCGGGCCTTTTGAATCGTCCCAGTCCTTGATCAAGTAAGCGCCCTTCGCCGCGTCCAGGTGCGACGCCGCGCCTAACGCTTCGCGGTCCATCGTCTCGACCGCGGGCCGCGTCAGATGCAGAGCGATGACATGTGCGTCGTGCCCCATCGCCGCCGCCAACATCACAATCGTCTCGTTGTGATCGTACGGATGCAGATCCGCGACATGGCCGCGCGGGAATAGATCCGTCACGCCCGGCGAGAAAATGCCGAAGTGCGTGCGCGAGTCCTCCGCCGTCTCGGGTCCCGAGTGGCCCGCGACCCAAATCACCTTACCGACCTTCAACTGTGAGTCCTGCGCCAGTTGCGAGAACAAGCGCATCGGGCCGTACTTCAAATACGAGAACGATCCGTAAGTCGAGCAGGCGCCGTAGTAGCCCACGTAGCGCTCTTCCGGGTTCTTCGCGTAGTTCACTGTCGAGAGATGCGCCGCGATCGCCGAGTTCGTGAACTCCGTTATCTGCTGCGGCAGCACCGCGCCATGTTTATGCTCTTCGCGGTCATACCAGCCAAAGCCTTCAAAGCCGTCCCACTTCTTGCCGAAGCCCGCGATGTTGGTCGACTCGGCGAGATCAGCGGCGCAAACCAAGAACAGCGGCCGTCCCGCGACTTCGTTCGCAATCGAGTTGACATACGAACCCCACTTGCCGAAAGCGGCGCGGTTCGGCTGCTGCTCGCCTGGCTTGGCAAAGATCTCTTGCGGGTACTTCGTGATGTCGAGAATGCGCTGATCCTGCGCCGGATCGACATCCGGCTTCCACCACATCCCAGGATGCTTCTCGGGCACGGAGTCGGCCGCCGCCATCAGCCGTCCGGTGACAAACTCGACCAGATCCTTGTCACTCTTCAGCACATCGAGAACCATCTCGATATTCGCTTTCGTCTGCGCACGGAACGCGGCCTTATCGGGCGCAGCTTCGCCGAAGCCTTCAAACTTCACGCCGTACTTGTCTTGGAAGGGGCGCTTCGTCTCCCAGTAAATATCCGAGTTCGGCTTGTGCGCCGCGCCATGCGACTTGTTGTCGTAAACGCCATAACCGCGGCCCTTGCGATTCTTGGCCCACAACATGCCCGGACGGCCTTCGGTCTCGGACGTTTCCAACAGATCGCGATAGGCGCCGATCAACGTCACGAAATCCGTCGCATCTTCGGTGCCGGCGACGCGCCAGCCGTAGGGCTTAAACCACGACTCGGGCGTGCCGTTGACGACCCGCGAGTGGCGTGTGTCGTCGATGCCGAAGTCATTCCAGTCCAGCAGCATGATGTAGTTCTCAAGCCCCAGCCCGTAGGCCGAGTTCTTGGTCTCATGCGCCGCGCCTGCCGACAGTCCGCCCTCGCCTTCCATGGTGAAGACGCAGACGTCTTTCGCGCCGGAGTGAATTAGCGACACCGCTTCACCAGCGCCGGCCGGGACGCCGTGTCCTGAGGGGCCGGTGTTCGCCTTGATAAACAACGTCTTGCCTTCCATCTCGGCGTGGCCCGCCAGGCCGCCGTTGCGGCGGAAGTCAAGCAAGTCGAGCGCGCTCACAACCCGGTGCGGATCCGAGTTGAGCTTGAACTTCTCGTCGCCCGTCGATTCGTGCGCAGCCTGCATGAACTCGTTCATGGTCGCCAGCACTGAATAAAGCAGCGGCGTGCAGTGCCCCGCGCCAAGCACGAACCGGTCGCCGAAGGCCAGCCCCGGATGGCGTATATCGAAGCGCATGGCGCCCGACAGAAGCAGTGCCGAAAACAAGTGAACCTTTGAGCGCGACCCGCCCGGGTGACCGCTCTGGCGGAGGTTCAACATCAAGTCAATCAACTGGTCGATCAGCTCAGCCGTCTTATCGAGGTGCCCCTTATTCGCACGCACTTCTGAGTCACTCAAGATTTGTCGCATCGACGTGATCCTAGCAATATTGGGCATGCTAATTCACCTACTCCGCCAAACCGTGTGTCTTCCGCCACGCATCCTAACTCCGCGTGCTAGCCTCGAGAACACGATGGAACCAGGCGACCTAGCCCGCTACCGCAAACTGCTCGAAGATCTCCGCGCCGAACTCCAAACCTCTCTTGCCGCCTCAGACGATGAAACCAACCCGGTCTCGCCCGACCGCGCCATCGGACGCCTAACCCGCCAAGACGCCATGCTGTCCCAGCAAATGGCCCTCGAAATCAAACGCCGCAACGAAGGCCGCCTCAGCCAAATCCGCCTGGCCCTCGAACGCCTCGACGCCGGCGACTACGGCTACTGCACCCGCTGCGAAGAGGAAATCTCCGCCGCCCGCCTCAACGTTCGCCCCGAGGCCCCAACCTGCATCTCCTGCGCCGGCGGCGGCCGCTGATGATGCGCACGCCTCCACCAAGCGGCGGGACGTCCACCCTCAATCCGCTCGACAACCAGCAACGGAGGCGCGGGCGTTAGCCTGCGCTACCGCCCGTCAGGGCGGCGCACCGGCCCTCCTCCGCGCCGGTCCGACGTGACACGGCATGCTAGAACTGAATCAGAAGATTCCTGGTTAGTCGAGTCACGGGTATGCGGTCAAAGCCAGAACAGCCGCAGTGCAACAGCGACACAAAAAGACCAAGAATCAACCCGCCGGCCGTCGATTTCAGATGAACGTCCGAAAATGTCTAGTAAAACCACCCGAAAACAGGCTCAATCCAACGCTATTAACAGCTTAGCCCCAAGGACACCAGACATCAGCGAAGATGCGCCGACATCCGCGGCGCTCGAACGGCCCAACCGACGCCCGAACAGCCCTAGCGAAACACCAAACGATCACTCACGAAGAAGTTCAGCAACGAACACAACGTGATCGACACCAGGTTTGCAGCCAAATAAGGCATCCCAAACGACCCAACCAGGATCTTCATAAACACAAGGTTCTGCATAATCGAGATTGCCCCCACCGACAGGTTGAAGCGCAGCAATCGGCGGAGCGTCTGCTTCGTGCTACTGCCCGTGCGGTCAATCCACGTCCAGCGCTCGTGCCAGGCGAAATTGGTCAACACGGCGCCCTCGACGGCGATTGCCGTGGCGAGCAGGTAATGCATGCCCGAAGCGGTGAGCGCTGCCAGCAACACCAGCTGGACGGCGATTCCGCCGGCGCCTACAAAGTTGAAGGCCAGCCAACGCTGGAAGGTCGTGCGCTGAACGTGCATTTAGTGGACAGTCTCCTCCCGGTAGAGCGCGACCGTGTTGCGGACGGCGGAGACAATGAAAGTCACGGCTAAGGCGGCGATGGCGCAGGCGCCGCCGACGTCGAAGAGCAGAAAGCGTCCAAAGCTCGCCAGCGGCACGGTTGTCTTGAAGAGTAAAAAGATCGTGCCTGCGGCCAACAAAATGCGCAGCTCCGTCGGCCCGATTCCTACGTGCGACATGCGGAACACGCCAATGGTATGGACGGCGAGAAAGGACTCGGCGCAGACCATCAAATAGGCGACCAACACGCCGAGGGCGATGAGCGGCGTCATGTAGCTCGAGACGGCCAGTCCGCCCAGCAGGAAGAACGTCCCGGCGACGTCGATGACGTGGTCAACGTAGAAACCGTAGCGCGGGCGTTGACGATTTCTGACACGAGCGAGCGTACCGTCCAGGCTGTCGCCGAACCAGTTCAAGGCCAGAGCGACGACGACGATGAGCAGGGCGCGCGGCTCCCACTGGGATGCCCAGAAGGCGAGGCCCGCCAACAACATGGCCAGCAGACCCAGCAGGCTTAGATGGTCGGGCGAGACGCGGTCAGGCAGGCGTTGGGCGATCCAGATGAGCAGCCGCTTCTCAGATTGCATGAGCAGGCTGGCGTGCTCGCGGACGTGCTTCCGGTTGGAGCGGTGGGTCATCTTGCAGGTCTCCTACTGAGTCCTGCGCCAAACACGCACAAATAGGCTCACGGCGGATCGGGATTTCTAATCAAGGGCCCCGCAACTATTTTTCGCGTTACGTGAGCCAATCGGGGCGCGGCCTGCACAGGTGTAGGTAGAGGCCGAAAGATTCGGACCTCCCCAAAAGCCCGGAGCAAATAGTAATGAAATCGCCCCACTTCACCACGGCCCTAGCCGCCGCCCTGTTATCCGCCGCTCTGCTGAGCCCGGCCGCCCGCGCCCAAACGAAGATGGAGGTCCCTTGGATGGGGCTCGCTCAGGCGCTCGACGGGCGCGTCGTCAACACCGTATTGCTGGATGGGACCGTGCTGCGGGGCAGGGTCCTCGATGTCTCCTATGACGAATTGCGCTTCCAGGTCAAGAGAACGTCCAAGCCCGTCGTCTATCCCAAGGGAGAGATTGCCATACCCAAGGGACAAGTCCGGGTCTTCAGCTATACGTTTCGGAATGGAACGCGTGGGCGCAAGCTCGGCGCCGTGATTGGCGGGGCGGTCGGAGCGGTCCCGACTTTGCTGGTTGCGAGCATCGCCCGCAACTAAGGCGGCAACCTCAGGGGAGGCGTAACAGGCGTCCTGGCGGGAATAGCAGGTGCGGGAGTCGCGCTTGGTTATGGTATCGGCCAAGTGACCGACACGAAGACGATGACGGTGTTCGTGGCCCAAGGGATCGAGTAAGCGGCGTAGGCCCTTATTTCGGTCGCCGGAACAGGCCGCCGTAGACCGCTTTCCCCAGGACGTGACCCTGAATCGCCTTCATCACATTGGTGCGCGACTCGAAAGCGTCACCCGCCGGTTTCACGTCCAGCATGGTGTCGAGGGCGTAGAGCTCAAACACGTAGTGGTGGAACGGACCGTTGGCGCCCGCCCCGGGACCGCGATAGACGGGTCCTGTGGCGCTCATCTGATAACTTCCGTCGGGCAACTGCAATCCCTTGGGAACGCCTTCGGGCAAGCCGGTTGCGGTCGCCGGGATATTCCAAAACACCCAGTGCGCTTGATCGTCCGTGGTCTTGTTACGGGCGACATCCATATCGTGCATGTGCAGGAAGAAACTCTGCGTACCGGCGGGCACGTTGGCCCAACTCATCGCTGGCGACGTGCCCTCGCCGGGAGCAGCTCCCTCACCTGCTTGACTGAACTTGACCGGGATGTGGCTGCCATCGAGGAACCCGGGAATGGTTAACGTCATAGCCGGAGGCCTGCCTTGAGCGGACAACAAAGAAGCTCCGAAAAGGATAGTAGCGGAAAGGAAGAGCAGTCGCATGGGCATATCCTAGCGCACAGCCAGAGGCGAGAGGGCCTGGTAATTGCACATTGCCTCGGGGCACCCTCCCCTTTGGCCGGAAGGATCGCGATTGCCTGACCCTGGCGCCCGTAGTCTGCCCTAAAGACGTTCGCCGTATCCTTGCAGCGCGATCGCCATGGACGCATCTAACCATCTGGCGAATGAATCCGCTATGTCTTGTTGTCGAGTCTTGTAGGTGAAGACTAACGGTTCCATGGAGCAGACGATAAAATCTTTCGACACCATATCTCGGTCTTCGGAGTTCTCCATTGACTCGAACCTGGAGAAGGCCGTCGCCTCCATGATTCCTGAGAGTTCGCGACCGACGTGATGGAAGGAAACCACGAAGACCAGCCTCTCTCTCTCGACGAGGATGGCTCCCTTCATGAAGTAGTGGTCTTCATTGAAGTTCGCGAATGTGCCGGCTACTCTCGCCGACTGAACCACATCATGTCGGTACCAGTGGGCGTTATCTCGATCCGGACCGCCTTCAGTCATGAAGACATGTGGTTCTACGGACCCCGGCACAGATTCTCGGAGTAGCTCAAAAGTTTGCCCTATCGTGGTGCGGGCCTGTGCTCGAAGGGCAATGGCGATTTCATTGACCTGTCTTAGTTCCCCAAACCTCTCATCGCGACGTTTATTGAACTTCGCCGCGAGGCTCTCAATCGCAGCCGAGCTGAGGCTCTTCTGATGCGAAAGCTCCGCTTCGCTGTCTACGCTCAGAGCTTGGAGGATGGCTTGGCGCTCCAATCGAGCGAAGATCGCGGACAGAGAATTCAGGCTTCCACCGTCCGCGGATTCGAGGGCCTTGATGTAGTCCACGCGAAGATCGCGGTCGACTACTAGCGGCAGCAACTCAGCCTTCAAGAGGACGAGCGTCGTCAGAACTCGGGCTAGACGGCCTTTGCCATCCTGATAGGGGTGAATCTGTGTGAAGCGATGGTGAAGCCAGGCGGCAACGATGATGGGATCTTCTCCGTCGTAGCTTGAAAGCCACGCAAGGAGGTTGTCCATCTCGGTCTCGATGTGAAAGGGTGGGCAGTACTCATGTGTGGCGCCATCAGGACGCCTCGGATTGTTCGGCTGTCGTTTGTAGGCCCCCTTGAGAAGAGGTATCTCCAACCGGTTGCCGAACTGATCAATGGCCGTCGTTGTCTCCTGATGGGCCGTCAGGATCGCATGCAGTTCGTGTATGACGCCCTTGCTGAGCGTGCGGTTGTTCGCTATGCAGTCGATGACGAGTTGTATCGCCGCTTCTTGGTCCCTCAGAATGTCGATTAATCTGGACGGCTCGATGTCAGTACCCGAGCGAGAGACTAGTTCCTCTGCGAACCCGTCGGTGACGAGGGCTTCTGTGGTCCCCCGATCCAGATCGTACAGCTGCTCGAGGATTCCGGTCTCAACACTTAGACGACGAATCAAGCGTTGATTGAAGTCCTTTAAGTTCCGATTAGCAGTATACCCGTCCAACCCTGCAACAGCTAACGACTTATGCCCAATTGGCACTGTTCGG
>JAQCLD010000055.1 GCA_027592785.1 Acidobacteriota bacterium | reverse complement strand
GCCCGCGGCTCCGCCCGCCAGGGCGGCCTCTGGCCGCCTCCCAGAGAACTACAAGTAGAATGGGATTCCGTGGCAACGATAATCAAGGTTTGTATCGCAAGCCCCAACGACATGGCGGAGGAGCGGGAGCTAGCGTTTCAGGCAGCAACCGATTTGGACCGCGCATTTCTGCATAGTGGCAGTCCATTGAGGTTGCAGACCTTTGGTTGGGAGCAAGTCCTTCCGGGTCTCCATGCAGGCGGCCCCCAAGCCATGATTGAAGAGCAACTCCCCTGGCGGGACGCCGACTACGTTGTAGCGATCTTCGGTCGGTACTTTGGAAAGCCAGACTCCGGCAATCGGACACCCACCGAGCGTGAAGTCCGAGACGCGTATGCCAACTGGCAGAGGTGCAGCAAGCCCCAGTTGTTGCTTTACTTTTCAGACTATGCCTACCAGCTAACGTCGGCCGAAGAGGGCAGACAATGGACAGCTGTGCTCGCCTTTCGCGAGGAGTTTCAGCAGAAGGCCAAAACAAGGTCATTCGCCGACAAATTGTCATTTCACAAGACTATTTCCGGTGATCTTTTGCAATTGTGTCTCCAAAGAGAGTTTACACAGCAGAATCAACGAGACAACAGCTCAGGCAACGTACAAGTAGTTCGTTTCGCAGTGTACGCCGCTCAGCCAGTTGTCAGTGCTGAGGGTGTTGCGGAGATCGTCGGTGCAATAAGGGTCGTCCTCCTCAGCCAAACGCGAGCGAAGCGTGTCTCCATCGATGTGGAGTTGAACGCACCTATCACCAACCCCCGCAATGAAGGGACCGTTCCATCGGTGTCGGCTCGGCTGGCCGACAACAGCCAAGTCGCGGGAAGTCTCGTGGGTATCAATACCATTCGATTCGAAGACATCGATGCTCGGACCGTAGAGGGTCAGGGCGTGGTCATTCCGGGATCCGCACGGACGCCGCTCATCTGGGCCTACCGGGTGCATCAGAGCCTCCCGTAGCTATCGAGGCGACCGTCCGCCTCGTTCCAGACCTTGCGGCGAAGGTCACGTATTTCACCGAGACTCCTACGCGGGTTGTCGGGAGAAGCCGGCTGACCATGGGGACAGACGTCTCGGGAGTTGTGGACGATAAATTCGTCCAGGGAGAAACCACGCATCTCTCGCTTTCGGTTGGCACGCCGGAACGTTACAAGATCCGGACCAATCGCGACGACTTGCTTGTGATCGGCTGTCTAACTTTCAGGGAGCTGCTACCTCACTTGTTCCATCCAAAATCCGAAGCTGACGACCAGGGAACGCGCTTCCTCGCGCGTATCTTCAATTCTCCCCAGGGCGTTAGGCTCTTCGTATCCGTTGAGGAGATTGATCTCTCGACGAATCGTAGACGAAGATCGCGACTCGCCTTTGTGCATGATGTCACTGAGCGGGGGAGTGGCGGGCATTTTCGTATCCCGCGTTAAGGCGGACAGTCCGCAACCAACGTCGACTTTGAGGAGTTGACCGTGGACAAGCACGGTAGTGCTTTCGCGGTGTGGGCGTTCATAGGTGAACGATCCACGTCCGACAATGATGCTCACCGACTAGAAATCGTAGTCGCTGTTGAAAAGCATTGGAGTGAAGTAGGCGTCTGCTCCGTAACTGCGTCGCTTGCGCCTCGGCCCCATAGGTATCCGTATCGCGGCGGGCATCCAGTACCCAGCTTCGTAGACACTAGCCCTTCACCTAAAGAGCTCTGTTTTTTTGACTATGGACGATGGGAGGATGAAGGCTAGAAATGGGTGCAGCCTTTCGTGACTAGCAGCGGTGTCGCCCTCGCCCGCCGGTCCAAGTGGAGCGGGCCGACAAAGGGCGCTCGCGCCTGCTGGAACCTCTTGCACCCCCTGCTATTCTGAAATCAGAACGGCCCGCTCTTTGAGCGGGCCGTTCCCGTTTCGATGGGATCTTTCAATGACTCCGTTTGTCCTCTCGGCTACCGTACAACCGAAAAACGCCCAAAAAATACGCCCCTACCCATTTGTTTTCAAAAACTTAGTCTCGGCAAAACGGGACAAAGCGGTCTTTTCGCAGCCAACGGCGGCCAAAGGCCGCATTTTGCTGGTCAGCGGCAACCTATCCCGGGACACTCTGGGACAGAATGGGACGAAAAACTGTCCGTCTATGTCCTACCCGAAGATGCCCAAAGGCGCGAACTCGCCCTTCAAGATCGACGCCGTGTCTTGATGCCCCATCCACTCGGCGATCATCGTCGAGTAGACGCGCCGGAAGTCCGTCGTCATCTTCAAGTTGCCGTCGTCCAGATCGGTGAGGCTTGCCGTTTGACCGTAGAAGCCGCCTTGGACGCCCTCGCCCACAACGAACATTGGGCCAGCGGTGCCGTGGTCAGTCCCTTGGCTGGCGTTCTCTTCCACGCGGCGGCCAAACTCGGTGAACATCATCACGCCCACGTCCTGACGGCGGCCGATGCGTTCGAGGTCTTTCATGAAGCCGTTCACAGCATCGGCGGTGTACATCAGCAGCCGGTCGTGCAAGTCGGCCTGGTGAACATGCGTGTCGAAGGCGTTGCCGCGATAACTGACGTAGTAAATCCGCGTCGGCAGGTCGGCCGCGATCAGCGCCGCGACCTTGCGCAGATCCGTTGCAACTCCGACGCCCAAGCCATAATCGACCGGCGTGCTGTAGGACGCCCAAGCGTCGCGCACCAGAGCGCCGCCCTCGGACGCGTTCTTGGCCGTCGAGCGCAAGAAAGCCAGCGCCGGGTTGGCCGAATCGCGTTCGCTGCTGTAGCGCACCAGGGCGGACTTCTCCGCTTTGCTGCCCTCGCGGCGAAGCTGCCTGGGATCGTCGAAGACTAGCGGGGAATGCGCTTCGCCGCGCACCGCCGGCGATTGCGAACTGCCGATGTTGATGATCTCGTTGGGCTTGCTCGCCGGATCGTAAGCGTCCGCGAAGCGACCCACCCAGCCCAACGACTCGCCGCTATTGGGCACGCCGGAGTGCCAGTAGCCCATCGAAGAGAAGTGCGACAGGCTCGGGTTCGGATAGCCGCAACCCTCAACCACGGCCATCAAACCGTCTTTGTACAGCCGCTCGAAGCCGACCAACGATGGGTGGAAGCCTGCCTCGTCGCTGATGGCAATCGCCTTGCTCTTGGGGATTCCCAGGTTCGGGCGGACGCGGTAATACTCGTCGTTGTTGTAGGGCACGACAGTGTTGAGGCCATCGTTGCCGCCCGACAACTCCACCACCACCAGAATGCGCTCGGACTGTTGTTCCTCGGCGGCCAGCGCTTCAGAAGCGCGTCCGAGCAGCAGCGGCAACCCGGCTGTGACGCCGATTCCGTACAGGCCGTCGCGCAAGAAGTTGCGTCGTGTATTCATGACTTGGTCATCCCAGTTGGTATTCCGGCGAGCTCAAGATCAAGTAGAGAACGCTCCGTAGGGCCTGCTCCGCCGAATCGCTTGCGAGCGTGTCGTTGCCCAGCTGCTCTTCAAGATAGGCGACCAGCGCCAGGCGGTCGTCGCTCCCCAGCGGAGCTCGCAAGAACCGTAACAGCAAGTGATCGACGGCCGTGGCAGCCGTTTCAGCGCCCGCCGCGCGCACCATTGGAGCCAGCTCGAGCTGGGCCGTGTGACGCGGAATCATCTTCACTCGCTCATGCGCCATGAGGTAGCCCTGGTAGACGCCGTAGCGCGTGTTGTAGTCTTCGTCCGCGTCGGCCAACATGCTCATCGCCGAATCGCCGGAGTTCGTCGCGTTGGTGATGTTCATGCCCTGGGCCATGCGCTCGCCGACCTGAGCATAGATGCGTGGGATTACCCGATCGGGATGGCCGTATTTCGCCAGATCGGGCGGATAGAGGATGCCGCGCATGGCGTTGCCGCGCTCGAGCAGCGTTGCCGGCGTGATCCAAGTACGCCCGCCGGCCCAACCGGCGACGTTCGGGGGATAGAGCAACGACTGTCCCAGTGGACCGCTGAGCTCGTTGAAGTCCGGCGCAGTCGGCGCTTGCTTGATTCCGAGCTTGCGGTAGGTCGAGACAAACAGCTGCACCGGGCTCTTGATCTGCGTGGCGACCGAGGGCTCGCTGTAGAAATCGCGCGACAGGAAGATTGCCTTCAGCAGCGGTTTGAGCTGGTAGTCGGCGTCGCGAAGTGCCTGGTCGAGCGACACTTGAGTCGATTTCGAAATCTCTTCGCGTACAAAGAAGCGATACAGCTTGGCGGCGATGAACTCTGCCGTCGCCGGATGCTCAAGGATGATGTCGACAATCTCTTCGCCGCCGAATTCCCCCTCGCGCCCCAGGAACTTCTTGGGGCCCGCGTCGTGCAAAACGGGGTCAAAGCGAAACTCTAAAACGTCGTTAGTCCAGCCCGTAAAGGCGCGTGACGCCTCACGAATATCCTGTTCGCCGTAATTGCCAACGCCGAGAGTGAAAAGTTCCAGCAACTCGCGTCCGAAGTTTTCGTTGGGATGGTCCTTAACGTTTTCGCCGTTGTCGAGATAGACCAGCATCGCCGGGTCGCGCATGATGCCCAGCAGCAGTTCGCGGAAACTTCCCGACGCTCGCGCCCGCAACATGCGGTTCTGCACGAGCATCATGCGGTAGTCGCGCACCTTGGTTTCGGAAGTAGCGAAGTGGCCGTGCCAGAAGAAGGTCAACTTCTCTTCTAACGGACGCGGCGTCGCCACCATGCGATCGGCCCACCACAAGCCCAGCCGCCGGTTTTCAGCGGTGTTAGCTCGCAGGCTGTAGAAGAACTTGTCGACGACCGGCTGCAGGCGGCGCGAAGAGCCTTCCGGCAACTCGGCCTCGCCGAGGGATGTGCCGTTCTCCCGCGCGATGCGCACGGCCTCGGCGCGGCTCGGCGGGAACGGGTCCATCCCTGGATCCCAGACGCTGGATTCATCGAACTCAGCAAGCGCTGACGCATCGATCGACTCGTAGTTGACGATCCAGTCGACGGCCTGCTCGGGAGACATCGCCGCAAGCCGCCGAATCTCGTCAGGGGTCGCTCCGAAACCGGAGCGCTCGATTAGGTGCGCGGCGCGATCGTAGTTCCAGACAGATGCGTCAATGGGGCGCAGATCGTCGGCCCAGTCCGCGTCAGCGGCGGCCAAGATCAGGGCCGAGCTCGCAAGAACAACGGCGAGGCGGGATGCGAATATCAGCACACGCGGATTGTAACGCTAAGCGCCGCCGATTGCTGAGGGTGTTTACCAGCCCACCGTCTTGCCCGCGTTCTGCTCGTCCAGCCAGGCCTGTAGCGGAGCGAAGTAATCGCGGATCGCGGTCGCATCCATTTCGCGGCTGCCGGTGATCTGCTCAAGCGCTTGCTGCCAGGGACGGCTGGCGCCCATTTGCAACATAGCGTTCAGTTTGTCGCCGGCTTGCTTGCTGTCATAGATCGAGCAACGATGCAGCGGCGTATCGCCAGTGGCGGGACAGCCAGCGGCCTCAGCGAGCGAGCGGTGAAATTGGAACTGCAAGATGGCGGCCAAGAAGTAGCGCGTATAGGGCACATTCGCCGGCACGTGGTACTTCGCACCCGGATCAAAGAACTCCGCATCGGACCGCGCCCCGGTCGGTGCGATGCCCTGATACTTCAGCCGCAAATCCCACCAAGCCTGGTTATATTGCTCGGGCGTAATCTCGCCCGAGAAGACCTTCCAGCGCCACTGGTCGATCAGCAGACCGAAGGGCAAGAAGGCGACCTTCTCCAATGCGCGCTGCATCAATAAGCCGATGTCTTTCGAAGCGTCCGGCGTCGTGTTGATGAAGCCGAGCTGCTTCAAATACTCGGGCGTGATCGACAGCGCGATCGTATCGCCGATCGCTTCATGGAAGCCGTCGTTGGCGCTGTCGCGGAAGAACAGCGGCTGCTGGTTGTACGCGCGTTGGTAGAAGTTGTGTCCCAGCTCGTGATGGATGGTCGAGAAATCCTCGGCATTGATCTCGATGCACATCTTGATGCGCAGATCGTCGACGTTATCGACATCCCAGGCGCTGGCGTGGCAGACGACCTCGCGGCCTTGCGGCTTTACGAACAGGCTGCGCTTCCAAAACGTGGCGGGCATGGGCTCGAAACCCAACGACGTAAAGAACCCCTCGCCATAGCGCACCATCTGCAGCGCGTCCGTGTTGCGCGATTTGAGAATCCGGGTCAGGTCATAACCGGGATCGGCCCCGGCAGGCGCGACCAAGGGATAAACGTTTGACCAGTCCTGCGCCCAGATGTTGCCCAATAGATGCGCCGGAATCGGGCCGTCGGAGGGAACCACATCGACCCCGTAGCGCTGCTGCAACTTGGTCCGCACATAGGCATGCAGCGACAGATACAACGGCCGCACCTGCTCCCACAGCCTGTCGAGTTCAGCGGAGAACTCATCGGCGGGCATGTCGTACTTCGAGCGCCACATGGCCCCGGTGTCGGCGAACCCCAGCTCCCGCGCGCCCTTGTTCGACAGCTCGACAAAACGCGTATAGTCCTCGCGCATCGGCGGCGAGACCGTGCGCCAGCCCTGCCACACATCGAGCAACTCGGCGTTGTCGCGGCTCTCGCCCATGATCCGCGTGATTTCGTTGATATCGAGACAGGGCTTGGGATCGCCGGGGCAATAGGCGCCGCGCCCGTAGATGCCTTCCATCCGCGCGGCGATCTCGGTCGCCTCTTTGCTCTCGGCCGGATCGGCGGGCGTCGCCAAGGTGAGTCCGGTCTTGAGCATGTTGAGCTTGCGGCGGACGTCGTCTGCGACCTCCACGCCGTCATAGCGGGCGGATTCTTTAGCAAGCGTCACGCCATATTCAATGGCTCGCCGTGTCGCCGCTGCGGACACCGCCTCAGAGTCTTCGGTGATGAAGTTCGAGGCGATCCATTGCGCCTGCGCCATTTCGTGCCACAGATCGTTCGACTTGCTCTCGGCCTCTGCGATGAACGCAGTCGCGTCTTGTGCCGTTGGACTACCTGTTCCGCCGCAGCCAGCCAGGAACGCCAGAGCCAGAAAGAGTGCGTGTTGGTAAATCCGCATGGCGTCATCGTACCGCGCTGACTTTCTTAAGAGAAGCCATGCGCATGCCGCACGTCGACGGGAGGGTTAGCTCCAGCCGAGCCAGCTCAGAACGCCCAAGAACTGTGTCAGCATCTCCGCCGAGACTCGCAGATCCACTACCAGGCAAACGATCAGTACGCTGGCGAAAGCGGGTCCTCGCAATTTGGCTCCGTAGGTGGACAGCAGTAACAAGAACAGTGGCGATATGAGCCGGGAATAGCCATAGACCGGGATCCAAATACCCGGCCATCCCAACGGTGGTATGAAGGCGGCAAAGGCACACAAGGCCAGCGTCGTCTCGCGCCATTTGCCCGCGCGGAATTGCAGCAAGCCAAGCACGGCGGCAGTCACGACGGCGAGCAGGCAGGCGCGATCCATGACTCGGACAAAACTCCCGACGGAAGCTGAGAGATTCGGGTAGGCCTCCTGAAAAAGAAAGGCCGACACAATGCCCGGCGGCAGTTGAGGAAAATACCAGAAGGGAAAAGTCGTCACACCAGTCGTCGCGGTCGTGGGGAATACGGATTGCAAATAGGCGGACCACAGGAGAATGGGAATAGCCGCAGTCATCCAGTAGCCGGCGTCGCGCCAGTCCCGTCGACTGAGTGCGGCAATCGTGCAGGCAGCCGCGAGAATCAATCCTGTGTCGCGCACAAGGGGGGCAGCAGCCACGGTAAGCCACAGCCAGCGTCGGCGGCCCGTCTGGACTTGCCAGGCAAAGCAGGCGACTAGGGCCGCCAAGACGACGTCGACCGTCATCGTATCGATGCCGACCAGGACCGCGGGAACGGCAAGAAACGAAAGTCCCCAGGCGGAACTCCGCCCGTGGTGGGCCATGTTGAGGCCCATTAGGTAGACGCCCGCGAAAATGGACGCCGCAACGAGCAGGATATAGGCGCCGTCGATTGCTTCCAGCCTGCCCCCGGCCAGCATCCAGGCAAGCAGGGGCGCCAAAACTCGACGCGCGCGCAAGGCCGGGCTGTCCAGATACGCCTCCGTGCCGTTCCGCACCAACGGATCATGAGCGAGAAAACGGTAGAATTGCCCGTCGTAGCCTGAGGGATGGGCGTTGCGGAAGGTGCTGGCCAGAAGGTTATCGGGAACTGCCTTAGTACTACCTGTGCGGAACAGCCCTGTCCAATTGCCGTCGTAGTTGGCATGAACTGTCAGGCTCTGCCAACCAAGCACGAGGACGACCGACAGCGCCGCCCAGACCAAAGGCTTGTCTATCGCACGGGGCATCCGCAAGGGCCCAGTGTAGGATAGTTCCCTTCACGGAGCCCAGGGCCGCCGAGCACCGCTGCGGTTGGGTGTGCCGATGCTCTTGCGAGTGTCCTGGCAGGGTCAGTCAGCGAATCAGCGGCTCGTCCGATGAGCGTATATCCGTATTCGGGAATCCGTCTGGGAAATCATTGCGGGCCGTCTCTAGTGCGTCGATCGCTATCGCCAGGTGCTGGTTCTTCGATTCCTCGTAGAAGCGCTTGGCATCCTCTGGAAGTTTAGGCTGGCCGTGTAGCGGCTTGTCCGAAACGCACAGTAGCGTCGCGTTCGGAACGCGGTACCGGAATCCGTTGGCTGCGACCGTCGCCGACTCCATGTCAACAGCAATGCTTCGGCTCGATTGCAAGTCCGCGAGCGATTCCCGGAAGAACAGTTCCCAGTTCCTGTCGACCGTGGTGTAAACCGTTCCGATTCGATAGCTTTGTCCCCGTTCGTCGAGCGCTCGCGCTAGGTGCTTGTTGAGCAGGAAGTTCGGAGCGACGGGGACGCTAAGGGGAAGCGCCTGGTCGAGGATGCGGTCCGCCCGCATGTAGCCTGAGGCGAGGACGAAGTCGCCGATCTCTTGATGGTTTCGCACTCCTGCGCAGTGACCGATCATGAGCATTGCATCGGGCCGCAGAACTGCGACGTGATCAGTGAAGTTCTTCGCGTTCGATGGGCCAACGCCGATATTAACGATGCTGAAGCCGCTATTCCCTGGTAAGAGGTGATGATAGGCGGGCATCTGCGCGCCCCGACGTGAAGGCTTGACGCAACCGGGATGCAGGCGCTCAAACACCTCCATGTGCATCTGATAATTCGTCAGCAGGATGAACCGCTGAAAGTGTCGCGCTTCAGTCGAAGTGTAGTGTTCTAGGCGCTCGATCGAAAGGTCCACGCGCTCAGGGCCAAACAAGAACAGCTTTTTTCGCGTTATATCGAATGAACTTTCGTCGATTTTTTTGAGCAGCTCGGGCGAACCTAAGCTGATTCGCTGGCGGGACTCCACCACCTCGATCTCCGCATCCTGACAAACGAGCGCGAGCAGTTCGCGCTCCAGGTACCAGCGAATGGCTTTCGGACGCGCAATCTCTCCAGAGATTGTTGGGTTGTGCTTGGACCAGTGTCTAGTGACCGTGATCTTCGGATAGCGATCACGGGACTCGTAGATTCGCTAGATTTCGTCGCACAGGTCTTTGACTCGTGCGACCTGTTCAGAACTTGCGTTGCGATCGGACATGCCCCCAAGCGCTCACCGTCGTTCGATTCATAGTAACGTAGCAAGACGCACGAGCCGTTCGTCGGGATCCAGTAGGCGCTGGGGGACCAGCTAACGCTGCCGGCAACCGCTGCTAGTTGGCCGGAAGCGCATTCGCCGGCCGCCGCACCACGCCTTCGACTGCCTCTTCGAGGGAGATGTTGTGCGCCTCGAGGATGCGGCCGGTGGCTTGATCCAGGGCGGTGCGAGCGACCACATAACTGTTCTGGGCGCCGATCTGTTGGGAGCGGGCGATAGCCAAGTCGCGCTGAGCCTGCACGACCAAGAAGATCGTGGAGGCGCCGAGATCGAACTTCTTCTGCTCGGCCTCAAGCGTCCTTTGCTGCAGCGTCACCGTCTTGGTCGCTGAGTTGTAGCGGGCGCGGGCCTGTTCGACGCCGATGATCGCGTTCTGCACTTCTAGCCGGATCGAGTTCGCGGTCTGGGTCAGCCCGATCTCGGCCTGGCGCTTTTGCAACAGCGTGGCGGCCAAGTCGGCTTGCGCTTGGCGGTTGCGCAGCGGAATGCTGAGGTTGATGCCGACCCGGTAGTCCGGGAAGTTGCGGGTGAAGATCTGGTCGAGAGCCGTGGCGGGGCCGCCGATGAAAAACGCCGAGGGAATTTGGTTGCCCGTGAAGTTGGGATTGACCTGGCCGGCAAGTCCGTTGTTGGTGAGGTCGACGCTCAAGGTGAGGTTCGGCAGACGGCCATTGCGAATGGCTTTCAGGTTGATGTCCGTGTTGCCGAGTTGCAGGCGGGTCTGCGCGATATCCGGGCGTGAAGACAAAGCCAGCTGCATTAACTCTTCGGCCGGTCCGAGCTGCTCATTCGTCGGCACTTGGATCGAATCGGTGGGCATGATGCGTGAGCTAACCAACGAGGGCGACGACATGCCGTTGACGCTGATGGCGTTCTTGAACAGCGTCTCTTGCAGACGCACGCGTGTCTCGGCGATGGTCACTTCTTCTTCGCGTGCCGCCACTTCCGCTTCCGCTCGAACGACTTCGATCGCCGCCAGCGTGCCGATCTCGACGCGGCGGGTGTTGTCGTCATAGAGCTTCTGGGCTAGCTCCAGCGACTCGCGCGCCGACGCCGCGGCTGCACGAAGGCTGACCAAGTCCCAGTAGATGTTGGTGACCCTGGTCACCACCTCCTGCACCTGTCCTTTGAAGGCCAGATCGGTGATCTGTTGGTTGCGCCTGGCGACGATGATATTGCGTGTGTTGACCTGTTTGCCGAAGCCTCGCAGCAAGGGCTGATTCACGCTCAGCGTTAGGTTGGCGCGGTTGGTGGGATTCAGATTGGCATTGATCGAGCTCGAGTCCGAATGCCGGTTTGCGTATATCAACGTGGCCGTCGCGCCGCTGACAAAGCCCTGCCGCACGCCCACGCTGGCGGTGGAGTCTTCGAGAATCAGCACATTGGAGCCGACGACGAAGTTCGAGGCCTGAGGGTTCGAGTTATGTCCCCAGTCGATGCCGCCGAACAGCACCGGGTCCAGGTTGACTGACTGGGTGCCGAAGAAGCTGGCCGCGTCGCCCTGGCCGCCGCCTCCGCCCCCGCCGCCTGCGCCGGCGCGGCCGGTGATGCCGGTTGCCTCCGCGCCGCCTCCGCCGCCCCCGCCGACAGAGTTACCGGTCGAAAGGGTCGAAATTTGAGTCTGGACGCCACGCAACTGCTGGCCCGACTTGGTACGGAGCAAGTCGGTTTCGGCGAGCATTGGGTTATAGCGCGCCACGGCGAGGTCCAAGTTGTTTTCGATGGCCAGCGCCAGTGCATCGTCGAGAGAAAGATAAAGCGTGCCTTGGCGCAGCAGCTCGTCAAGCCGTGCCGAATTGGCTAGTTGGATGTCCGGCACTTTGGGAACTTTGAATACGTTCAGGAAGTTGGGGAACGGATCGGGTCCGGCCGAGTAGTCGGGTCGTTTGGTCCGCATTTCCTGAGCGGACAGGGCGAAGGGCTGGCTTAGCAGGAACGCTGCCAGTAGGACGGACAAGAGCTGCTTGGTATTCATCTTTGCTCGATCAAGGCGGTAGGGAAGCGTACGATGCCGGCTTCAAGAAACTGAGACCGCAAACAGGAAAAGGCGCGCGCCCAGGGGTATCGGTTACGACAATGAACCGGGGTCGCGACAACGGCCCTATCCTTGACAATAAAGGGCTAACCGCCTGATGCGCAATCTGAAGCTCACCATCTGTTATGAAGGCAGCGATTTTGCCGGCTGGCAAGTCCAGCCCAAGCAGCGCACGATCCAGTCCGAGATCGAGAAGGCCTTGCTCGAAATCGAAGAGAAGCCGGTGCGAATATACGGCTCCGGGCGCACCGACGCTGGGGTACACGCATTGGGACAAGTCGCTTCGTTCGAGCTAGAGAACCGTATCCCGTTGAAAAACCTACAGAAAGCGCTCAACTGTCTGCTGCCTCCGGCGATCCGCATACTCGACGTCTCCGAAGTCGGTCCCGATTTCCACGCCCGGCATTCGGCGGTGGCGAAGACCTACGAGTACCGCTGGCGGCGCGACGAGGTGTGCCCGCCGTTTGAGCGCCGCGGCGTTTGGCACCATCCCTATCCGCTGGACGAGGCAGGTATGATCAAGGCGGCCCCGCTGTTTGAGGGCGAACGCGACTTCCGTTCGCTGGCCACGAACAATGGGGAGGATGTACTTTCGACGGTGCGGACGATCTTTTCATCCCGGCTGGAGCGTGTCGGCCCGCGGCTGATCTATCGGGTGCGCGGTTCGGGATTCCTGTACAACATGGTCCGCAACATCGTGGGGACTTTGCTGGAAGTGGGCCGGGGCAACCTGTCGGCGGATTCGATTCCGTGGGTCCTGGAGGCGCGCGACCGCAGCGCGGCTGGTCCCACCGCCCCGGCGGTCGGCCTCTTTCTGGTCGACGTCGAGTACCCCGATCAGTGGTGAGTCAGGACGGTCTCGAACAGGTCGAGCTGATTCTCGCCTGGGGATCCAGCTAAGGAGAGGGAGTCGCCGGGAACACCTGCGGTGACCAGGTAGTCGCGTATGGCGCGGGCCTCGGTCCCGTTTAACTGGGCGGCGTAGCCGTAGTTCGCCAGCAGCGCGCCGGCGAGACGGCTCAACGTTTCGCGCGACTTGCCGTCGAAGGCGCCGTCAGTGACCTGGCGCAGGCCCGAGAGATCCACCCGGTGACGAGTGGCGCCCGTCTCGGTGGGAGCAATCTTGCGCATTGCCGAGCCGAGGCGTTGCCATTCTTCGCGGCGCTCACGGCGCTGGCGCTCCGCGGCCGCGGCCGCTTGCTCGACGGCCGTCTGAGACGCTGCGATGGTTTGCAGAGCTCGCTGCTGGGCTCCTTCCGCCTTGGCGCGGTCCTGCGCGGCCTGCGCCGCCCGGCTGGACTCGGCGGCGGCTTGTTCGCGGGTTTGGCGCTGCAACTGCTCAGCGGCCTCGATCGCATCCAGACTCTGCTCGGCTTGCTCCCGCGCAAGATTCACCGTTTCCTCCAGATTCTGGTTGGTCTGTTCGGCGGCCGAGACACGTTGATCCAACTTGGTCATTTGCCGGAACAAATGCCATCCATAGCCGATAAGCGCAATCAGCGCTAATGTTGCGACAATCTTTCTCATACAGCGCGGCCGCCCGCGGCAACTACGAATCTTAACTTAGCGCTCGGAGAGTTGCCGCGTAACTGCGGCGCCAACAACGACCTTTTCAGAGACCATGACGCGCGTGCCGCAGCCTCAGCCGGGAAAGCCTCATCCTCTTGGCGCCTGCCGCGACGGCGACGGGGTCAACTTCGCGCTTTTCGCGCCTGACGCCGAGCGCGTCGAGCTCTGCCTTTTTTCTAGCGCTACGGACAGCTCGGAATCGTTCCGCGTGGAGCTGCCCGCCCGCACAGGACACGTTTGGCACGGATACTTCCCTGGGCTAGGCGCAGGGCAGCTATACGGCTACCGCGTGCACGGACCGTTCGATCCGCTTGCCGGTCAGCGTTTCAACCCAGCGAAGGTGCTGTTCGATCCCTACGCTCGGAGCGTGGGCCGGCTTGTCCAATGGGATGATTCGCTATTCGGCTTCCCCGCCGAGGACGGACTTCCGCGGACGCCTGAGGCGACCAGGCATCAGGACCCGCAGGACAGCGCGCCATTCGCGCCTTTGGCGGCGGTAGCGGACGGAGAGTTCGACTGGCGCGGCGACCAGCGGCTGGCCACCCCCTGGAGCGAAACGATCATCTACGAAGCACACCTGAAGGGGCTGACGAAGCAACATCCGGACGTACCGCCGGAATTGCGAGGAACGTACGCCGGGCTGGGTTCCAAGCCCGTCATCCGCTACCTGCAGGAACTCGGCATTACGGCCATCGAGCTGTTGCCGGTGCAACACTTCATGGACGAGGCGCATTTGCGGAAGCTCGGCCTGCGCAACTACTGGGGCTACAACACGCTGGGTTTTTTCACTCCCGAGCCCGCCTACGCGCACGACCGCAGCCCCGACGGTCCGACGCGAGAGTTCAAGGAAATGGTGCGCAGTCTGCATGCTGCAGGCATCGAAGTGCTGCTCGACGTGGTCTACAACCACACCTGCGAGGGCAATGAACGCGGCCCAACGCTGAGCTGGCGCGGCCTGGCGAACGCGGCTTACTATCGGCTCAACCCAGCCGACCGAGAGCTGTATATCAACTACAGCGGCACGGGCAATACGCTCGATGCGCGCGAGCCTTTCGTTCTCAAGCTGATCATCGACTCGCTGCGCTACTGGGTCGAGGAGATGCATGTCGACGGCTTCCGCTTTGATCTGGCGTCGATCCTAGGCCGAGAGAGCGACGATTTCGACCCGGGCGCGGGTTTCTTTGACGCCGTCCATCAAGACCCGGTTCTGTCGCAGGTCAAGCTGATCGCCGAACCTTGGGACATCGGTCCGGGGGGCTACAGGGTGGGCAGCTATCCCACGGGGTGGTCCGAATGGAACGGCCGGTACCGTGACGATATGCGCAGCTTCTGGCGAGGGGACCCGCATCGGCTCGCGTCGTTCGCGACACGCTTGGCCGGCAGCGCGGATCTCTACCACCACGGCAATCGTCGCCCGAGCGCGAGCATCAATTTCGTGGTCGCCCACGATGGTTTTACGCTGCGAGACTTGGTCAGCTACAACCACAAGCACAACCTGGCGAACGGGGAAGACAACCGCGACGGGGATAACCACAACGACAGCGAAAACTACGGAGTCGAGGGGCCGACCGACGATCTCGAAATCAACGCCGTTCGTTTGCAGCAACAGAAAAATATGCTGGCTACGATGTTCTTGTCCGCGGGGACGCCGATGCTGGCGTCGGGCGATGAATTGAGCCGGACGCAGAAGGGCAACAACAACGCCTACTGCCAAGACAACGAGCTGACTTGGATCGACTGGGGCCTGGAGACCGAGAACGCGGAGCTGCTCGAGTTCACCCGCCTGTTGATCCGAATCCGCAAGAGTTATTCAGCGCTGCGGCGGGATGCTTTCTTCACGGGCGCGGTGGCGCCAGGCTCCGAGTGGCAGGACATCGCTTGGTACAACGCCGCGGGACGGCAGATCGCCGCGGATCGATGGGCGGAGAGCCACCATCGGCACCTGGCCGTGCTGATCGGTCCCGGCGCGCCCGATGAGCAGCCACTTCTTTATCTGGTGAATACGTCCGCCGAGACGGAGAACTTCTATCTGCCACACACTTTGCAGGAAGCGCTCTGGAAGGTCGAGTTCGATACGGGTCAAACCACGAGCTCCGCTTCGCGGGGCAGGTATCCCCTGCTGGGCCATTCGTCGGCGTTGCTCTCGCTGTTGAATAAGGGATCGAGGTCGCGGCGATGAGTTCCGACAAGCTGATCTCAGCGCTTGAGCGACTCGCCGGGCGCAAGGGCGTCCTCGTCCGCTACCAGGACGGCTTTCGGCGGCAACGCTCGGCATCCCCGGATTCGCTGGTCGCCATCTTGCGAGAACTTGGAGCCCCGCTCGAGTCGGTGGCGGATGCTGGCCACGCTCTGTTCGAGACCGATCTCGCTCGGTGGCGGACGTTGGCTGCTCCGGTCTGTGTTACTTGGGACGACGACGGGATCCGTTTGGCGCTGAGGCTGCCGGAAGCCGGGGCGGCGAAGACGGTCGAATGGTCGCTGCAACTGGAGACCGGAGAGGAACGGTCGGGGCAACTGGCGATTGCGGATTTGCCCAACACCAGGCGGGTCGAGATCGGGCGGGAGCGCTTCCAAGCGAAGACGCTGCGGCTGCCCCAGGCGTTGCCCGCCGGCTACCATCAGCTGCGGCTTAAGGCCGGTGCGCAGAGCGCCGTGGTGACTGTTTTGGCAGCGCCTAGCCGCTGCTGGCAGTCGGAGGCGGCCAATCGTTCCTGGGGCACCTTTTTGCCGCTCTACGCTATGCACTCGGAGCAGAGTTGGGGCGCGGGCTCGTTCTCGGACCTGGGCCGCCTGTTCGACTGGGTCAAAGGACTGGGGGGCAGCTTTGTGGGAACGCTGCCGCTGCTGGCGGCTTATCTGTCTGAACCGTTCGAGTACAGCCCGTATGTTCCAGCGAGCCGCTTATTCTGGAACGAGTTCTACGTCGATCCGCGCCGATTGCCGGAATGGGATGGTTCGACGGGAGCTCACGCGGCTCTGGACTCGGCGCGGACCTCGGGTGAGCTTGCCGCATTCCGGTCGGAGCCGCTGATCGACTATCACCGCCAGGCGGCCATGCGCGGCGGCATCCTGAATGAGTTGGCTGCTGCGGCGTTTGCGAACCCGGATCGGCGGGCCGAGTTGGAGGGCTTCGCCTTTGAGCGGCCGCACCTCAATGAGTACGCAACCTATCGCGCGGCGCTAACCAAGCTGGGGTCGGCGGCAATCCGGGAGCGAACTCCCGGTTCCCTGGGACTGGACGACTACGACGCAGGCGTTCGGCAGCAACATGTCTACGCGCAATGGGCGGCGGACGCTCAGCTGACTCAATTGGCCGAGCAAGCGGGCCAACCGGGCCTCTATCTCGACTTGCCGTTAGGTGTTCATCCGGATAGCTACGACGTGTGGCGCAATGCTCATTGCTACGCGAACGGATCGAGCGGGGGCGCGCCGCCTGACCGCTTTTTCACCAAGGGCCAGAACTGGGGATTCGCGCCGCTGCACCCGATGGGCCTGCGACAGGACGGCTATGGCCATCTGGGCGACATCGTCCGCAGCCATCTGCGTTACGCGGGAATCCTGCGGATCGACCACTTCATGTGGCTGCACCGGTTGTATTGGATTCCGCAAGGCGCCGCGGCGAGCGAAGGGACCTACGTGCAATACCCCGCCGAAGAGATTTACGCGGTGCTGTGTATCGAGTCGAAAAGGAGCCATTCGATGGTCGTCGGCGAAGACCTCGGCACTGTGCCCGATTATGTCCGCGGCCGGATGAAACAGCACGGCATCGATCGCATGTACGTGGCTCAGTTCTCTTTCTATGGAAACGCGGAAAAACCGCTTACTGACCCGCCCGAGGACGTGCTGGCCAGCGTGAACACACACGACACGCCGTCCTGGAATAGCTTCTGGAATGCAACCGAGGTGGACGACCAAGTCTCGATGGACTTGCTGACCGAGCAAGAAGCGAACGATGAACGCCGCAATCGAGCCGAGTTGCGCGGGACGGTCGGCTGGGCCTACCAGACCGAGCAGACGGCAGAAGCGATCTTGCCGAAAGTGTTAGAGCAGATGGCCAAGAGCGATGCACGGGCGGTGCTGGTCAACCTCGAAGATTTGTGGGGCGAACCCAGCCCGCAAAACACGCCGGGCACGGGGCCAGAGCGCCCCAATTGGAAGCGCCGCGCCAAGTTGAGTCTCGAAGAGATGCAGCAGGACGACACGGTCGTCGGCGCCCTCAGGGCCGTGGACGCTGACCGCAAGCGATAAACGCGCTACTTGCCGTCTAGCGCCTTAACGATGGCGTCGACGTCGTACACGCAGCCGCCCCAGGCGCCGCCGCCGAGCCGTTGCAGAGCCGCCCATAGGCGCGTGTCGTCGGGCAGTTCCGGGTGCGGGGCAAGATCGGGCCGCGATTCGCGGGCCGCTAGTATGGCGGCGCCTTTCTCAGCGCCGAAAGTTTCGGCGCCGTGGCCGACCAGGTCGAGCGAGCCTTCGAGCGTATTGCGGTCGACGACGATGCTGACTATGTCGCCTTCGATCAGCTTGCCGACCGGGCCGCCGGCGAGCGCTTCGGGGCCGACATGACCGATGCAGGCGCCTGTCGAGACGCCGGAGAATCGCGCGTCGGTGATGAGCGCTACCTGCTTGCCGAACGCCAAGTACTTGAGCGCGGCGGTGATCTGGTAGATCTCTTCCATGCCCGAACCCATGGGACCGCAACTGCAGAGCACGACGATGTCGCCTGCCTTGATGCCGCCTTCTTTGATGGCTTTGATGACGGCTGTCTCGCGGGTGAACACGCGGGCCGGGCCGGTCTTGCGGTAGACGCCGTCATCCTCGACGACAGCCGGGTCGATGGCGGTGGCCTTGACCACGGAGCCTTCCGGGGCTAGGTTGCCGAGGCAGAAGGCGATGGTGCTGGTGAGGCCTTTCTTGTGAGCCGTATCGGGATCCATGATGACGTCGTCTGGGTCGACGCCGTCGCGGTCGCGCAGCATCTGACGCACGATGGTGCGGCGCTCGGAACCTTCCCACCAGTCGAGCGTTGCACCGAGGGTTTGGCCCGATGCCGTGAAGACGGAGAGATCGAGCAGGCCCATACGCTTGAGGTGCAGCATGACCTCGGGCACGCCCCCTGCAAGGAAGGCCTGTACGGTCTTGTACATCGTCGGGCCGTTGGGCAGTACGTCGACGATGCGCGGCACGCTGCGATTGACCTCCTTCCAGTCATCAACGGTTGGGCGACGCAGGCCTGCGGCGTAGGCAACCGCGGGGGTGTGCAACAGCAAGTTGGTCGATCCGCCGAAGGCCGCGTGAACGACCATGGCGTTGCGGATGGAGGCGTCGGTGAGGATGTCCTTGACGGTCTTGCCCTTTTGCTCAAGATCCATCACGGCAAGGGCGGAACGGCGCGCGACGTCCAGCCAGATCGGTTGGCCCGAAGGCGCGAGCGCGGAGTGCGGGAGAGCCATGCCGAGGGCTTCGGCAACCACTTGGGAAGTCGCCGCGGTGCCCAGGAACTGGCAGCCGCCGCCGGCGCTGCCGCAGGCCCGGCAGCCCATCTCGGAAGCCTCCTGCAAGGTCATCTCGCCGTGCGAGAAACGTGCGCCGATGGACTGCGACTTACCGGCGTCTTCGGCTCCGGTCGCGGGCAACGTGACGCCGCCGGGAACGATCACAACCGGAAGATTGTGCATCGAGGCCAGGGCGATCATCATCGCCGGCAGACCTTTGTCGCAGGTGGCGACGCCGATGACGCCTTTGCGGGTGGGCAGCGAACGGATGAGTCGGCGAAAGACTGTGGCAGCGTCGTTGCGGTAGGGCAGCGAGTCCATCATGCCGGTGGTGCCCTGGGTGCGTCCGTCGCAGGGATCGCTGACAAACCCGGCGAAGGGGATGCCGCCGCGCTTCTTCACTTCTTCAGCCGCCGCTTGCATGAGCAGGCCAACCTCGAAGTGTCCTGTGTGATAGCCGAGCGCGATGGGCCGACCATCTTCGCCGCGGATGCCCCCTTGTGTTGAGAGGATCAGGAACTCCTTGCGTCCCAGTTCGAGGGGGTTCCAGCCCATGCCGGCGTCCTGCGTCCATCCGAAGATGTCGCCGGAGGGCGCGGTTCTGAGGATCTCAGGCGTCAGCGGCAACTGGCCTTGGGGTCCGGGGGCCTGCGTAGTGATCTCGTAAATGGAACGGTCTTGGGAGTCGAAGATGGGATTCATGGCGAACTCACTAGTTTACGTGGCTCTGCGCTCCCAACGATGGCCATAGACGACCAGGGAAATCGCGTAGAACAAGGCGCAGGCGAGAACGGCGACGGGATTTATTCGTGCGGCGAAGAGTCCGGCGCCGATGGAAAGCGTCGTTTGCGCGAGGCCGAGCATCAGTAGGCTTCCGTTGGTGAAGCGCCAGCGCTTCTGCATGAGGGGCTGGCGGATGGAACGGTGATGTCCCACGGCTAGCGCGACCAAGCCGGCAGCGATTGCGGCAATGGGCGAAAGCAGAACGGTTTGGAGGCTTAGCAGGAGCAGCCAGGCCGCACCCTTTGCGCCAAGCACTTGCCAGCCGCGCAACGGAAGGAGTTGGTAGCGAGTGAATCCGGCAGCGCCGTCCGAGCCGAACAGGCATTGGGCTGACGTGCCCATGATGACTGCCGCGAGGGAGGAGATCACCGCGTAGGCTTCGGGTTCTGGGGCCTCAGCGGTGAAGCGATAGATCGTCGCGCCCAGGCAGAAGGCGAATGACACCCAGACGTCGAGATAACTCAGTAGCTGCCGTGTGTCTTTGCGAATCAGCTCCCCAAGGCGGCCCGGCATCGACGGAGTCCAGATGCGCAGTCCGGCACGCTCCTCGTGCGGGAGGCGCCCGGAAATTAGGCCAGCGGCGAGTTGCAAAGAAATGACGCCGATCAACAGGTAGCCGGCGAGCAGACGCAGCGAGGCCACCAATAGCAATGGCAACAATATGAGGACGGCGGGGTTCAACCAGACACCGCCTACTTGCAAGACGACGCGATCCCCAGCGGTCAATGGCCAGGTGCGCAGCCGATCGGTTGGGACTTTGCTCAAAGGATGCACCGACATAGCGGTCAGGAAGAGGCCGCCCAACACGACGACCGGAAAGACAATTGCTTGGGTGCCGCCGCTACCGAGCAGAAAGACGATGAGCAGCAGGTTGTTGCCGGCGATGGAATGGTCGGTGCTGATCTCGCGCCAACTCAAGCGCAGGAGCGTGCCTAGGACTGCGGCGATCCGAGCCAATCCAGTGTCTCCGCTTTGGGCGCCTCGACGAGATCGAGGTAGAGGTCTTCTAGCGATGTCGGCAGCTGCGAAGGCTTTCCCGCCCAGGCCACCTGGCCTTCACGCATGAGCATGATCTTAGTCGCGATCTGCTCGGCCAAAGACAAGATATGGGAAGTCAGGAAGATTGTGACTCCTTGAGCAGACAGTGAGACCAGCAGATCACGAATAGTTCTCGACGTTACCGGATCAATCGCTTCGAAGGGTTCATCCAGGAAGAGCGCTTGAACATCGGGCAGCAGCGCCATGGCCAGGGAGGCCTTCTTGCGCATGCCGTGCGAACAGTTCTCGGCTAGAGTATTTCGTCCGTGCTCCAGGTCAAGCAAACTCAGCAGTCGATCGCTCCGGTCTCGCGCAACATGTCGCGGTAAGCCGTAGACCGAACCCGTCAACGCAAGGTGTTCTTCGACCGTCAACGCTCCGAAGAGCCCCAGGTTTTCCGGCAGTACGCCGATTTTGCGTTTGGTCTCTAGCGGATTTGCATTGACATCGGTTCCGCACACGATCACCGTGCCCGACGTTGGCGCCAGAAGTCCGGTGAGCATCTTGACGGTCGTCGACTTGCCTGCGCCGTTGGGCCCGATGAGGACGCAGACCTCGCCCCTAGGCGCCTCGAAAGAAAGTTCATGGACGGCAGTATGGTCGCCAAATCGACGGACCAACTGACGGGCGGAGATCATGGGGCGCCTACTTGCTGATCAAAAAGACGGCGGAGTCGGCCAATAGGCTGGGCCGGTAGGTAATGCGGCGGTCACCACGCAGGAAAAAAGATTTCTGCACGGTGAGCCCGTCGCGGCGGACAAGTTCTTCGAAATCGGGGATGGTCACGAAGTGGACGTTGGGCGTGTCGAACCACTCGTAGGGCAGGTGTTTGGTCTTGGGGGCGCGACCGGTCGTCAGCAACGAGAAGCGCGCCGACCAGTGTCCGAAGTTGGGGAAGGCGATGATGGCGTTTTTGCCGACGCGGACCATTTCGTGCAGCACGTCACGCGGCTTCAAGGTCTCTTGCAGGGTTTGGCTGAGGACGACGTAATCAAAGGTCTGGTCGGGGTAATCGGCTAGGCCCTCGTCGATGTCGCTTTGGTAAACCGACAGTCCCCGCGAAACCGCTTTCTGGACCTTGGTGGGAGAGATTTCTACGCCACGCGCTTTGCAGTTGCGCTGCGCTTCAAGCCACGCAAGCAACTCGCCCTCGCCGCAGCCCAGATCGAGCACGCTCGAACCGTCGGCGACGATCTCGCCGATAATTTGGTAATCACCACGCCCCAGCACTTCTGGGACGAAGTCGGCCCTCACGGCGGTATCGACTGCGGATGCCATAAACCACCCGTAATTATAGACTTGGACTCACCAGGCAGGCCGCAGGTTGCATCGGAAGGCCGGTTTGGGCCGCTGAACGGCAGCAGCAGTCAGCGAGCCGCGCCGACGGGCGTAAGCTTCTTGAAGGTGCTGGCCAGAAACCCGCGCACAATCTCGGTCTGCTCGCCGGCCTCGACCAGGAAGGCGTCGTGGCCGTAGCTGGAGGGCAGTTCGACGTAGGCGACGTCTTTGACGCGCCCGCGCAGCGCGCGCACGATTTCCTGCGACTGATAACTCGGGTAGAGCCAGTCGGAGGTGAAGCTGATCACCAGAAAACGGCCGTCGAAGGGCTCGAAGACATCTCCGAGTGAGGCATGGCCGAGACTCAGATCGAAGGTATCCATCGCCTTGGTGATGGCGATGTAGGAGTTGGCGTCGAAGCGCCCGACGAACTGGCCGCCGCGATGGCGCAGATAGCTCTCGACTTCGAACAGGCTCGATTCGTCGCTCATTTGGCGGCGGCGGCGGCCGAACTTCTCACGCATCGAGTCGTCGCTCATGTAGGTGATGTGTCCGATCATGCGCGCAACCGATAAGCCCCTGCCAGGACCGGGGCCATCGTAGTAGTTGCCGTCTTCGAAGTCCGGGTCAGCCATAATCGCCTGCCTGCCGACCTCGTTGAAGGCGATCTGTTGAGCCGAGTGCCGGTGGGTCGAGGCGATCGGTATGACCGAAGCGCACATCTCCGGGTAGGAGGCCGCCCATTGCAGGGCCTGCATGCCGCCCATCGATCCGCCGGAGACGGATAGCAATTTCTCGATTCCCAGGTGTTCGACGAGGCCCTTTTGCAGGCGGATCATGTCCGCTACGGTCACAAACGGGAAACCCAGACCGTAGGGCTTCCCGGTGGCTGGATTGGTCGAGCCGGGACCGGTCGTACCGCTGCAACCGCCCAGGACGTTGGAGCAAAACACGAAGTACTTGTCGGTATCGAAGGCCTTGCCCGGGCCGATCATGTTTTCCCACCAGCCTGTGGCGCCGTCTTTCTTGCTGACCCCTGCGGCGTGGGCGTCGCCCGAGAAGGCGTGTTGGATCAAGATCGCGTTCGAACGTGCCTCATTGAGCTCGCCATAACTCTCGTAGGCGATCGTGGCGCTGGGAATAGTTTCGCCTGAGTCGAGCTGTAGCTCTCCCAGGTCAACCGATTTGCGCTCGACAATCATCGTGAGGCTCGTCCTTCTAGAATACCGAGAGAATGTCCTTTTTCCGTTTCGCTATGTTGTTGCTCGGTTGCTGCGGCGTAATCGCTCAGGCTCAAGACTCCCGGGCGTTGCAGATTCTCGGACGCGCTCAAGCAGCCGCCGGCGGAACCGAAGCCCTCGCCGCAGTCAAGGACATGATTGTCACACGGGACATCCGAGCGGTCGGCGGAGGTATGAGCGGCCGCCAGGTAGTGAAGTTCTTACTTCACGCGGCGATGCGCCAGGAAAGTTCGCTGCCGTTCGGCCAGGTCGTGGTTTCGTTGGTGGATGGCGCCGGATCGATCGATTCGCCCCAAGGCAAATCGGCGCTTGTAGGGCCGCAGCTGACTCAAGCGCAGGGGGAGCTGTTTCGGGTGCGAGAACGGCTGCTGCTCGCAGACAGCTTGCCCGACTGGACTGTGAGTTACCTCGAGAGTTCCGTTGACTCCGGGCGCGAGGCCGACGTTCTGGAAGTCTCCGATCCCAAATCGAGCCAGCGGGTCCGGCTGTGGATTGACAAGAAGACGGGGGAATTCTACCGGTCCTCGTTTGCTGCGGTGGCCATCGTCGGCGCCCAACAGCTCGACGAGTTCTATTCGGATTTCCGGGCGGTCAACGGCATTCAAACGCCTTTCCGGATTGACGTCTCTACCGCGGGACGCGCGCTCACCGAGATCCACATTGAAAAGGTCCTGCACAACACGGGACTCACCAAATCCGAACTGCGCTAGAGCCCAAGCCCCCGGAAAACCCCTAGGCGTGTAGTACCGAAGTACGCCTAGGCTTTTCAGGGCATTTGCCCTGAGAACTACCCAGGCTACCCCATGGGCGGCTCCGTGCCTCTGGGCGGAATATAGTCCACGGGGAGCCGGAGTTTCGTAAGCCGATCGGCTGCGAAGTCTTCGGATTCGTTAAGGATGACCAAACTAAAAAAGCTGCTCGGCTGCGCGCTGTTGGCAGGTTTCGTCTCGGCGATGACATTGTCGGCGGGCGTTGTTACGCCGGTCACGGTGGTCGACTTTCCGACGCCCGAGTCGTTGACCTTTGAATCGATGGCCACGGGCAACATCGCCGACAATGACGCGATCTTCTCCACCATCGGCATCCTATCCGTCAGCGGAACAGCCTCGACCTTTGTGGATGACTTCCAGGACCGTGAGCACTCGTCGGATCGAGCGCTCTGGCTGACGACCGGCAACCAACTGGTCATTGTCGACCCAGGAAACTCGGGTGGAGCGATGTATGGGCAGGCCGGGATTGGCTACACGATCGATTTCACGGCGCCAGTGAGTCGCTTCGGGTTCAGCACCCACGACGAGCCGTTCGAGTCCCAAGGCGCGCCGCCGTTGGTAATCACGTTCTTCTCGGGAGCGACCGAGGTTGGCTCGATCCTTTCCAGCGGAGTATTGCTGTCGGGCTCGGGGCCGAACCCGGACTGGGATCGTCGGGACTTCTTCTTCCAGAACACCGATATGTTCGACCGCATCGTTCTCAGTACGACGGGATCCAACCAGGGATTCGCTCTCGACAACCTGACGGTGGACCAATCCGAATCCGTGTCTGATGTGCCGGAACCTGCTTCGCTGACGCTATTGGGACTGGCCTTGATGGCCCTCGTCACGAGCCGCAAGCGGCTTCACTAGCAGCCGCAATCCGCATTTGATCGCTTCTCCGGTCCGCCGTAGCCCACCAGGGTTGCGGCGGATTCGTCGTTGATCGGGAGCCTTAGCTGCGGAGGGTGATACGCAGTTTGGTTTTCAAACTGTCGAGGATCGCGACGGCAGAAGCCTGGATCTCTTCATCGCGAAAGCTCTCGGTCTCCCGCTGCCAAACGGCTCGGACTAGCAGTGCATAGTGCCCTTCCGGCACCTGCTTGCCGCGGAAGATCTCGACCGGCTCGAACCGCTCGAGGTAGTCAACTAAGCCGATCGCCGTGCGGATCTCGGCGAAGGGTACGCCCTCGGGCACGAGCAGGGAGAAGTCCCGCTCGACAGGAGGGACCCTTGGCAAAGGCCGATACTGGGGTCTTCGCAAGCCGGCATCGTAGAGCTTGTCGAGTTCAATTTCGGCGAGAAAGACGGGTTGGCGCACCTTCAGCTCATCACAGATTTGCGGATCGACTTCGCCGACAATCGCCACGCGACCGCGGTCTGTGCGTACGCTAGCCGATCTTCCCGGCACATAGTAATCTGGCACGTCTCTGTCGTCGAAATCAACGTGCACAAAATCGTAGCGTCCGAGCAGCGCCTCAACGTCGCTCTTGAGGTCGTAGAAACCGAAGGCCTTGGACTGCTCTTGCAGATTCGCCTCCCGAGCCGACCCGGTGGCGGCCATGGCCAGCGAAGCGGGCTCTTGGTAGGTTCCGCTGCCGCCGCGATAGACTCGCCCAAACTCCGCTAAGCGAACCGACTCTTCGCCATAACGAATGTTATGAGCGATGGCGTGGAGCAGCGTCGGCGCCGCGCTTGGCCGCATGACGGTCATCAGTTCCGAAACGGCGTTGCGTAGCCGCACAGGTTCTCCGGAGCCGAAGCGCTCGGCATCCTTCTCCGAGATGAAGGAGTAACCGACCATCTCGTCGTAACCCAATCCGCGAATGGTTTCACGCGCCGCAGCTTCTTCGTCTTCGAAAGGCTTCGGCGCGGGCGCGGCGGCCATGGGCGGCAGAGTGGACGCGATCTTGCCGAAGCCGTAGATGCGGCCGACTTCCTCAATCAGGTCGATCTCCCGCTCCACATCGAGCCGCTGCGAGGGCAACGGCGTACGCCAACCGTCAGCGGTCGGCTGTGGGCTAAAGCCCAACCGGCTGAGAATGTCGACGACGTCTTCGTCAGGAACCGTCGTTCCTAACATTCCGGCGAGGCGAGCGCGGCGCAGCGCCACCGAGGGCCGCTGGACCTGTGTGGGGTAGGCGTCGATACGTCCCGAAAGCACAACGCCGGGGCTCAGTTGCCCCAGCAGTCCGGCGATGCGGTCCGCCGCCCAAACCGTGGCTTCCAGATCAGCGCCGCGTTCAAAGCGATGTGAAGCCTCGGTGTGCATGCCGAAGCGCCGTGCCGTTCTGCGGATGGAGCCCGGGTGAAACCAAGCGGCCTCGATCAAGACGTTCTTGGTGCGATCAGAAATCTCCGTCTCCAGGCCGCCCATCACGCCCGCGAGAGCAACCGGGCGGTAGGCGTCGGCGATCACCAAGTCCGCGGGGCTCAACTTGCGATCTAGGCCGTCGAGGGTGCGCATCTCTTCGTCCGCCCGAGCACGGCGCACTACGATACGCCGCTCGTTAAGCGTGTCGAGATCGAAGGCGTGTGTCGGATGACCCAGCTCGAGCAGAACGTAATTGGTCAGGTCGGCGATGTTGTTGATCGGGCGAGTTCCGCAAAGCTCCAGCCTTCTCCGCAGCCAATCGGGAGAGGGTTTGATTTCGACGCCCAATAGAACGCGGCCCACGTACCGGGGGCAAAGATCGGCGGCTTCGATCTCGATCCGGGCGAACTCGCCAACCGTTCGAGAGTCCTCGGGAAACTCGACCCTGGGGGGCGTCAGCGGCCGTCGAAATATTGCAGCCACTTCACGGGCGATGCCGAAGTGGTTCATTGCGTCGGGGCGATTGCTGGTAATGTCCAGCTCGAAGATCGTCTCGCCGTCGACTTGCTCGACGCCGTCCACGGCCATGCCGGCCATGGTCAACGCCGCGCCGAGTTCCTCCGAGGATTCGGGGAGCTCGACAAAGTCTTCTAACCAACTGCGAAGAATGCGCATTACCGAAATTGCCGCAAGAACCGGGTGTCGCCGTTGTAAAGCAGCGAAATATCGTTGATGTCGTACTTGTTCATCGCGATGCGATCCAAGCCGAATCCGGCCGCGAAGCCCTGGTACTTTTCAGGGTCGAGGCCAGCCGAGCGCAAGACGTTGGGATCGATCATGCCGCAGCCCAACAGCTCAATAAAGCCTGTCTGTTTGCAGATACGGCAACCGCGTCCAGCGCAGAACACGCAGGTGATGTCCAACTCAGCACTCGGTTCGGTAAACGGAAAGAAGCTGGGTCTGAGGCGCGTCTTGATGCCGCGGCCAAAGAATCGTCGCACAAAGTGCTCCAGCGTTCCCTTTAGGTCCGCCAGGGTGATGTTTTCGTCAACGCAGAACACTTCCAGCTGCTGGAACATCGGACTGTGCGTCGCGTCTGGCGCATCGTTGCGATAAACCTTGCCGTGAACGACGTAACGCATCGGCGGCGGGGTCTTCTCCATGATGCGGATCTGGTTCGGCGAGGTGTGCGTGCGCAGCAACATCTTGTCCTCGACGAACAAGGTGTCCATCTCGTCGACTGCTGGATGATCAGCGGGGAAGTTCAAGGCTTCGAAGTTGTAGAAGAAGGACTCGATTTCGGGTCCTTCCGCAACTGAGTAGCCGAGTTCACGGAAGATCGATAGGATCTCTTCAAGCGTCCGACGCACTGGATGCTTCGCGCCGAGTCGGCGTTCGGGGCCAGGCAGAGTGACGTCCAGCGCTTCGCGTTTGCGTCCAAGTGCGGCAACGTCGTTCTGCGCTTGTTCGAGAGCAGCTTCAATCGCCTGGCGGATTTCATTCTGACGCTTGCCGACCTGCGGCTTCAACTCACGGGGAGCGGCCTTCAGCCAGGCGTCGTTAGCCGCCGCGATGAGGCCGTTCTTACGGCCCATCCAGCGATCGCGCAACGCCTTGAGGTCGTCAGCCGAGGATACAGCTGTCCTTTCCCCCTCAAAGGCGTCTTTGAGGGCGGAATAAAGCGAGTCGACGGAATCTCCGGCCGCGATCAGCTCCGCTAAGGGCTGGTGCGCTTTTTCGTCCAGAGTCATCCCGCCGATCCCCTATTCGGCTGCTGCTGCTTCCTTCGCCGGGGCGGGTTGGGTTCCGAGCGCGGCTTTCGCCTGCTCGGCCAACTTGGCGAAGCCATTCGCATCGCGGACAGCCATCTCGGCCAGCATCTTACGATTGACCTCAATGCCCGCCACCGTGAGTCCGTGCATCAGCAAGCTGTAGGACAGCCCATTCTGACGCGCTCCGGCGTTGATACGAATGATCCACAAGGATCGGAAGTCTCGCTTCTTGCGCTTACGACCGACGTACGCGAACTTCTGTGCGCGGTCGACGGCCTCTTTGGCGTAGCGATATAGCTTACTCTTGCCCTGGTAAAAACCACTGGCATGAGCAAGTACCTTCTTTCTTTTGAGACGGCGTTTATTGCCTCTTTTTACACGGGGCACGGTTTCCTCCTGAGCGGCGATAGACCGTTTTACGGTCCTTTACAAAGCGGCGGAACAGGCACGTGCCGAAGTTGGCTCTGTCCGCGCGCCGCAGGCCCAACAAGGGGCCCGCTAAATTCAGGCTAAGAAATCATCAGCCTGATGGTCTTTTCCATGGACTTGCTTACCAATCCGCCCTTACGCAGCTTGCGCTTACGCTTTTGC
>JAQCLD010000054.1 GCA_027592785.1 Acidobacteriota bacterium | reverse complement strand
AGCCTTACGGCCGCGCCTCCGTTGCGCGGGTTGTGGGCGGATTGACGGTCGGCGTGCGGCGCTAAGACCCGCCGCTTACGCGGCTGGGCTCGGGTTGATGAAGGATTGAGGAGGGCGGGGACAGCCAAGGCAGTCCCCTGGGGTTTGTGAGCGTCAGCGGAAGACGACGTATAGAGTGACCATCACTGCGGCCAAGCAGCCGGCGACTATGCGCGGGTCGATGCCTTCGCCGGTGTGCGGACGGGTGAGGATCTGTAGCGGGTTGTCCCAGGTGAGGCCTTCGATCTTTTCTTTAGGCGGCGGAGGAGTGGCTTTGCTGATGAGGTAGAAAACCCCCATGCAGATTAAGCATTCGTAGAAGGCCTGTCGCAAGAACGGGATGCCCAGGCCTTCGGTGAGTAGGCGTGTGTCGGCCAGGATCGGATGCCGATCGGCGCCGGAACCAACCAGCGGCGTATCGATGAGGAAGCCGGTGATGCCCATCACCAGACCGAATATGAGCGTCCCAAGGGCGGCCTGATGAGTGCCGCGCTTCCAGAAAACTCCCAACACGAAGACGGCCGTAATGGGCGGGGCAAGGGCGGCGCCGATCTGCTGCACGGCTTCGAAGATGGAGCTGAAATTATCGCCCTGAGTCGACCAGGCGATTGCCAGGATCATGACGCCGAGGGCCGACCAGCGGCCGATGCGAACCTGCTGGGCGTCGGTCGTGTCGGGGCGCAGGCGCGCGACGATGTCCACCGCAACCAGCGTGCCGCAACTGTTGAGCGCGGCAGCGATGGTGCTCATCAACGCCGCGAGCAGACCGGCGGTGATCAGGCCGCGCAGTCCGGTCGGCACCAGCTCTTGAATCAAGAACGGTAACGCCTGGTCAGCGTCGGCGCCGATTTGATCGCGGAAGATGGCGTATGCGATGACGCCGGGGAAGACCAGGATGAACATCGGCAGAATCTTCAGGAAGCCGGCGAAGAGCGGGCCCAGTTGCGCATCGCGCTCCGTATGAGCGGCGAGCACGCGCTGCACGATGGTTTGATCGGTACACCAATACCAAACGCCTAGCACCCAGTAGCCGAGCAAGAAGGAAACGAAGTCTGCGTCAGTCGATTTGTCGAAAGTGATTACGTGCAATTTCTCCGGACCGACCGCGGCTTGCAGTTCGGCCCAGGAGTGGATGCCGGCGCCGGGTAGGGCTTGGACAGCGAGTACGGTAACGATGAGCGAGCCGCCGATGAGCAGTACGGTCTGGATGGTTTCGGTTACGACGACGGCCTTCAGCCCGCCGACGACTGTGTAGATCGCAGTCAACGCTGAGATCAGCAGGATCGACGTCATGACATCGATGCCGAAGAACTGCTCGAATACCTTGGCGCCCGCGTACAGACTGATGCCGATGTGAATGAACAGTGCGCCCAGGATGCCCATGAACGCCAGGAACGAACGCGAACTCGGCCCAAAGCGCCTCTCCGCGTACTCGGGCAGAGTCTGAATTTTGTTGCGGAAGTAGAAGGGCGCGAAGACGAGCGAGAGGATGATGAGCGTGAAAGGCGCGATCCACTCGTAGTTGCCTTGCAGCAGGCCGGATTTATAGCCGGAACCCGCCAACCCGACAAGGTGAATCGTCGAGATGTTGGAGGCGAACAGCGCGGCGCCGATCACTGGCCAACGTAACGAACGGCCGCCGAGGAAGTAGGCCTCGCCGGTCATGGTCGTCCGTCGCGTCACCCATAGGCCGACGAAAACAATGCCTGCGAGGTAGGCGAGGATGATCGCCAGGTCGATTGGAGGAATTCGAAGTTCAGCACCGTCCATGGGAGTCGCATAGTATAGCAAGAGAGCGTCTATGCAAAGTCCGGAGTATCTATTCGTCTACGGCTTGCTGCGCCGCGATGTGGGCGGGCCGATGCAGCCTGTGCTCAACGCAGCGGCGCGGCTCGTCGGGGGCGCGTCTTGGCCCGGGAGGTTGTATCGTGTGGCGGAGTTCCCTGGGGCGACGCCGACTGATGGTGATGAACTCGTTGTCGGCGAACTCTATGAGTTGGGCGAAGACGCCGCGGAATTGCTGGCGCGGCTCGATGCTTATGAAGGAACGCCCGACGACTATGTGCGGGTGCGGTCGGCGGTGAGTTGTGAGGACCGTGAGATCGAGGCTTGGATCTATGTTTGGAAGCGCCCGACCGATGGACTGGAGCGTATCGAGTCGGGCGATTTCGCTAGCGCTTAATTGACGACCGGGAAGCCGCGGTCGCGCATGAGAGCATCGGTGTCGACGTCGCGGCCGCGGAAGCGGCGATAGCCTTCGGCCGGGTCGATGGTGTCGCCCACGCTCATGATGTTGTCGTAGAGCCGCTTGGCGACGATGGGGTCGTAGGGGCCGTCGGCTTCGACGAAGGCCTCGAAGGCGTCGGCGGTGAAGACTTCGGCCCACAGGTAGGAGTAGTACCCGGCGGCGTAGCCTTCGCTGGACCAGATGTGCGCGAACTGAGGCGTGCGATGGCGCATGGGAATCTCGCGCGGCATGCCAATCTCGGCCAATGCGTCACGTTCGAACTTATCGGGATCAATCTCGCCGGGCTCGGCAATGGCGTGGAACTTCAAATCGAGAATGGCGCAGGCCAAGTATTCGGTCGTTGCAAAGCCTTGATTGAAAGTTGCGGCGCGCTTGATCTTCTCGACCAACTCCTGGGGAATCGGCTCGCCGGTCTCGTAGTGCAGCGCGAATTGATTGAGAACTTCGGGCGTCGGCAGCCAGCGCTCATTCAGTTGCGATGGAAACTCAACATAGTCGCGCGCGACGTTGGTGCCGGACAGCTTGGGATAAGTGACGTTGGAGTTGAGGCCGTGAATCGCATGGCCGAACTCATGGAACAGGGTTTCCGCATCGTCCCAGGAGAGGAGTACCGGCTCGCCGGGCGCGCCTTTGACGAAGTTGGAATTGTTCGAGACGATCGTCTTGATATCCGCATCCATGCGTTCTTGCGGTCGATAGTCGCTCATCCAGGCACCGGAACGTTTGCCGGGACGGGAGTAGGGATCGAAGTACCACAGGCCGATGTGCTGGCCGTTGCGAGCGACTTCCCAGACGCGGACATCGGGATGATAGACCGGCACGTTGTCGACTTGGTTGAAGTCGAAGCCATAAAGCTGGCCGGCGGCCCAGAACATGGCCTCGCGCAGCTTTTCTAGTTGTAGGTACTGTTTGACCTCGTTGGCGTCGAGGTCGTACTTGTCCTTGCGGACCTTCTCGGCGTAGTAGCGGTAGTCCCAGGGCTCGATGGTGATGTTGGCGCCTTCCTGCTTGGCAATGGCCTGCATGTCGGCGACTTCTTGGCGGACGCGAGCGACGGCGGCCGGCCAAACCTTCATCAGCAGGTCCATGGCGGCTTCGGGCGTGCGAGCGACCTGTTTTTCGAGGGCGCGGTGGGCGAAGGTCGGATAGCCTTGCAGCTTGGTGCGCTCGGCGCGCAGCTTGAGAATTTCGGAAATGCCCTTGTTGTTGTCGTACTGATCGCCGTTATCGCCGCGGTTGTAGTAAGTCCGCCAGACTTGCTCGCGCAGACCGCGGTCATTGGAGTAGGTCAGAAAGGGATCCATTGACGAGCGGGTATTGGTGACGGCGTACTCGCCTTCGTGGTCACGCTCTTTGGCGGCAGCAGCGGCGGCAGCGACGAAGGACTCGGGCAAGCCGCCGAGTTGTTCTGCAGCGATGTAAGTGACGTAGCTTTCTTCGTCGTGCAGCAGGTTGTTGGAGAAGTCGGTGTAGAGCGTGGCCAGGCGCTGGTTGATTTCGGCGACTCGAGCTTTTGCTTCGTCCGAAAGGTTGGCGCCGGCGCGAACGAAATCGGTGTAGTAATCCCAAACCAGGCGTTGTTGTTCGGGCGTGAGTTGATCGCGCTCGGGCGATTCGTAAACGGCCTTGATGCGCGCGAAGAGCGCGGCGTTCTGTCTGATCCTGTCCTGCATCGCCGCGAGCTTGGGCTCCAGCTCCGACTCGACCTCGCGAAACTCGTCGGTCGACATGGTCGAGGCCCAAACCCCATAGGCAGCAGCGGCGCGGTCGAGGGGCTTGCCGGCGCGCTCCATGGCGGCGATGGTGTTTTCGAAGTTGGCCGGCTCGGCACTGGCCGCGATGGTATCGACATCGGCGAGAGTTTGCGCCATTCCCGCTTCAAGCGCGGGCTTGAATTGAGCAACCTCGACCTTGTCGAAGGGCGGCACGCCGCCGTGTGGGCCGGTCCATTCTTGTAGCAGCAAATTCGTTGTTTCTTCCTTCGAGGAGCAGGACGCAAGGGCGAGGAGCGCGATTGCGGAGAAGCAAGCCGTCCAAACGGATTTCATGGCTGAGTACCTTGAAATCAGGTTACCTGTTGGAGACCGCCTAGCGGGTCACATTCGTGACCTGGCTCTAGAAGTAGCGCGCCGCGCAATCCAAGAAAGTCGGCCAGTTCGGGTAGTCGGTGTGACCAGCCGAGTGCTGGCGGAAGGAGATTTCCCCTTCCATGAGGCCCACTTCGAGCGCAGGGAACTCATTCGTACCCATGTCTTTCTTGCCAAGCAAGCGGTAGACAGGTTGGGCGTAAGCGCCAGCGATAAACATACCTTTCGCGTCGACCCATTGGTCGCCATCGTCGCCGCTGCTGATGAAAACCGGACGGGGGGCGCAGAGGGCAACGAGTTCGTGGGTATCGATGGGCAAGTCGTCCCAGGAGAGAGGCCCGGCGTACTTCATGAAGTTGCCGGCCATCCAGTGGTACTCGCCGGGGGCTGCGACGTTTTCGACAAGCTCGCCCCAGTTGCGGCGATAAAGCGATGCTCCGCCGGCGCCGGAAGAGCTGATATAGGCGACAGCGAAGCGGTCGTCGTAGGCCATGGCAACGAGCGTCGCCTTGCCCCAGCGAGAGTGCCCTTCGATGCCGACGCGCTTAGCGTCGACGGCGGTGTCGGCTGCAAAGTAGTCGAGTGCGCGGCTAGCGCCCCAGGCCCAGGCGCGCAGCGCGCCCCAATCGTCTGCGTCACGCGGTTGGCCTTTGTTGACGAGGCCGACGATGCCTTGGGTGAGACCGGCGCCGTTATCGGCTTGCACGGAGCTCGTGTCGAGGTAGGCGTAGCCCCAGCCGCGGGCGAGCACCTGTTGCTCCCAAGTCGGCCCCGGAGGCGCGGGTCGGGCGGGCCGGCCCGGACGAGGCGTGAAGGGTCTGCCGAAACGCAAGATGACCGGTACCGCCCCCGCTGCGCTCGCCGGCGTGACGAGCGTGACCGCGATATCGACGTTTATGAGCGGATAGGCGGAGTTGTCGACGTGGCCGAGCAACTCTTTCGTCACGATGGCGACATCGCCGTTGGTCGCGTTCTTCCGACTGGCGACTTCCCATTTCACGTCGGGCGTGTTTTCGGGGACGCGGCCATAGATCTCGCGGTCGAAAAGTTCCACGATCTCGGGGCGACGAACGTTCCACCACATAGCGGGCGTCGTGACCGTCTCGCGGCCGTTGGTCAGTAAGACGTCGGGCAAATTGGGGTAGGGCGTGGCTTTGGACTCGTCGTAATTGGCGGCATTCGGAGCGGATTGATCACGGCCGTTGGCGCCCTGCCGCAAGGACCGGATGCCGAGCAGGTCCATGGTGCGCTGATGGTCCTGCTCGCGGGTCAGCTCGACAGGAGCCGCCAATTCTCCCTCTTGGGCGAGTAGAGGATTGGTTAGCGGCGACAGGGCCAAAAGAGCGGCAAAAACGGACAGGGCTTTCATGTTTACTCGTTGGGCTAGACGCTCGAATGCTACCACCGGTTGGGGCTGATTGTACCCTCGGGCACGTGATGTTTCTAGCGGACGGGTATATACTGTCGCCAGCGTTTAGTCGAGTCTTGGCTGCGAGGTCGAGGCTAGGAGGAAGCCAGGTTGCGCGCAAAATCGAACTATCAGAAATGGATCGGGGCCGGAGTTGTTGTAGTTGCCGGGTTGTTAATGCTCGCATGGCAGCGGCCTGCCTTTACGCAAACGCCTGTTCAGCAAAGGATGGACGACGCCCACCCAGCGACTGGGGCCGTCGACAACCGGGCGACAGCGGCCGCGTTGACCGCGACCATCGCCGGCTCCACGGACGAAGTCGCCGGCGAGGTCGCGCGTAGGAACCTGATCGACGAATACATCTTCGGCAAGATGGAAGCCGACGGCATACCGCACGCGCCGCTGGCGAGCGACACGGATTTCATTCGTCGCGTTTACCTGGACTTGACGGCTAGAATTCCGACTCCCGACGAGGTGCGCGAATTCGTCTCTTCGACGGACCCGGACAAGCGCGACAAGCTGGTGGATTCGTTGATCGGCAGCAAGCCCTATCTGGCGAAATGGACGTACTGGTTCGGCGATCTGTCGCGAACGAACGGCAATCGCATCGGCAACGAGGGCAAGAATCTCTACTACCGCTGGGTCTACGACGCGTTCCAAATCAACACGCCATACAACAAGATGGTCGGAGACATGCTGACTACCAAAGCGGTCAGCAACTGGTACGTTGGCCCGGCGAGCTACTTGGCGCGTTGGGTCATCATCGGGGCGACTTGCGTGGATACCGTCCATGAGGATACGTCGGATGAGATTGCCGTTTGGACGGCGATGCACTTTCTGGGACTCAACCTGCAGTGCGTTTCGTGCCATGACGGACGTCGACACCTAGAGAAAGTCAATCTCTGGCTGACTGAACAAAAGCGGTCTGAGTTTTGGCAAGAGGCGGCGTTCTTCGGCAAGACTCGCGTGCTGCGCCGGACGGAAGTTTCGACCGCGCAGGATGAGTATTCGATCGACGACGAGGGCGCCGGGTACAGCGCCTCGGGTGAGAGCGTCCAGCGAGTTCCCCGGCGCGGCGAGGGCATGGTCGAGCCAGCCTTCATTCTGACTGGCGAGCAACCGGATCCCGACAAGAACCCGCGTGAAGAATTCGCACGCATGATCACCTCGCATCCGCAATTTGCGCGCGCGACGGTTAATCTGTTCTGGGCCGAGATGATGGGGGTGGGTATCGTCGACCCGGTATTCGACTTCGATCTGTTGCGCCAGGATCCGAACAATCCACCGCCGGACGGCTGGTCGATTCAGCCGTCGCATCCGGAGTTGTTGGACGCTTTGGCGGAAGATTTTCGGGAGCACGACTACGACCTACAGCGGTTGGTGCGAATGATAGCGACGTCGAGCGCCTATCAATTGTCGTCTCGGTTCCCCGGTGAGTGGAAAGCTTCTTACGCGAAATACTATGCGCGCAAGTTCGTGCGCCGGTTGACTTCCGAAGAGATGTACAACGCGATCGTCGCGTCGACGAATCTTTATGAAGACATTCCGATTCGCGGCACCGACTTGACAGTGAAGTACGCGACCGAGACGCGCTCTCCCGAAGACATGCGTCGTTTCGGGGAGGCAGCTTTCTTCCTGAAGGTATTTGGCCAGGCCAATCGAGACTATTCGGAACGCAACAACCAGGGCGCGATCGATCAAGCGATCATGATGATGAACAGCGCTTTCGTCACCGAGCGCCTGGAGGCCAAGCCTGGGAGCGCTCTGGCTGAATTGATTGCGAAGCAGCCTTCACTCGACGATGACCAACTCGTTGAGGAGTTGTACTACCGATTCTTGTCGCGGCAGCCGGCGGCAGAAGAGACGGCGAAGGCGCGAGAACTCATTGCGGACAATCGCCAGCAAGGGTTGGAAGACTTGCAGTGGCTGTTGATGAACAAGCTTGAGTTCATCTTCAATGACTAAGGATTGAGGCGGAAAACGATGGGCTACTTCGACAGTCTTTCCACGCGCCGTGAGATGTTCAGGGCGGGCGCGGCCCTCGGCGGCGGCTATTTCTTTTCGCAGTTGTGGAAGCCTACCCAGGTGCAGGCGCAGTCGCGCGTGAGCCCGCGGGGATCGGCGCGGTTTTGCATCGTGCTGATGCTCGACGGCGGCCAAAGCCAGGTCGATACGTGGGATCTCAAGGAAGGAGCTTGGACGCCGCAGGATTTTGATATCCGCAATGTGAGCGGCCCGATCGGCAGGTGGCCGTACGCGCTCTATCCGCAACTGGCCGAACGCTTCGATAAGTTTCTGCTGGCGCGCTCGATGGGCGCCTGGGACGCGGTACACGGGCGCGCGCAGTACTACATCCAAACAGGGCATCCGCTGAACCTCGCCTTATCGAAAGAGATTCCGGCGATCGGAGCGATCATCGCTAACGAGTACACCGATCGCAGAAGGGATACCGATACGCTGCCGCCGTACGTGGCGATGAACGTGGTCCGCAACCAGGCGGGCCTGGTCAATTCGGGCTTCATGCCGGCGATGAACGCGCCGTTCCACATCGATACGACGACGAAACTGTCGTCGTATGCACTTGCGCCCGAAGACAAACCCGACTTCGACCGGCGCTGGAATCTGCTGAAGAATTTCGATGAGCGACTGCGCAACGAAACGTCGCTGGCATCGAAAACCTACCGCGATTACAACGATCATTACGAAGGCGCGGTGCGCTTGATGTCGGACCCTCGCGCGTCGCACATCTTCCACTTGGACGCTGCCGAACAGGTGCGATACGGCAGCTCACGAACCGGTGACGCCTGCATCCTAGCGCGCAACTTGATCGAGGCGGACGCCGGAACGCACTTCATTTTCGTGGACGTTTATAACTGGGATCAGCACTCGAATATCTATGGCGATCTTCGTCCGCCGCGCGGCGGTCCGGGCGCGTATCCCTCGACGCACCAAGACGTCTCTCGTGAGTTGGACTCGGCGCTGGCGCCTCTGCTGGACGACCTTTCCGATACGAAGCGTGAGAATGGCACGTCGTTGCTCGACGAGACGCTGGTCGTCTGCATGGGCGAGTTCGGCCGTACGCCGGGCCCGCTGAGCGTGATCGGCGGCAGGGATCACTACCCCGGAGCCTTCTCCGCGCTATTCGCCGGCGGCGGCGTGAAAGGCGGCCGCGTGTTGGGCAAGACCGACGAGATGGGGGCTACGGTCATCGAGTCGGGATGGCATGAGAAGCGGCCGATTTACCCCGAGGATGTCGCGGCGACGATCTACTCGGCGATGGGCGTGGATTGGACCAAGCGGATCCAGGAAACGCCGTCGGGCCGCATGTTCTACTACATCGAACCGGTAACGGCGCAGAGCCACATCGTGAACTTCCAAGAAGTCTCTGAGTTCTTCGTTTAGACAACCGCTGCCGAGCGCCGGCCCGACATTGTAATCTGGTCGCTAGTGCCTGCTAGCCAACCCCTCGCCTCGGCTGAAGACCAGAGCGCGGCTTTCGTCGAGCTGTTCTTCGACTTGGTGTTTGTGTATTCGGTGACGCAGGTTGTCGGACTGCTGCACCATCACCTGGATTGGGTCGGCGCCGGCCAGGCGGTACTGGTATTTTGGCTCGTATGGTGGGCTTGGACGCAGTTCACCTGGACCCTGAATGCGGCGAATACGGCGCACACGCACATCCAGTTCTGGACGTTGGCGGCGACGGCGGTGGCCTTCTTCATGGCAGTCGCGTTGCCGGACGCTTTCAACGGCGGCGGTCTCGGATTCGCGATCCCTTACGTGGCGGTGCGGGTGATCGGATTGCTGCTCTATGTGTGGGTGGCCTGGGAGAAGCCTTCGCAGCGGACGGCCGTGAAGAGATTCGGTCTGCTGTCGGTGGGCGGTTTAGCGGCAGCGATTGCCGGCGGAGTCGCGGGCGGATCTGAGCAGTACTGGTTGTGGGGACTGGCGATTGTACTGGACTTCTTGGCGGCGTGGGTCGGTGGCCAGGCCGAAGGTTGGGACCTTGATCCCGAACACTTTGCGGAACGTCACGGCCTATTCGTGATCATCGCTCTGGGCGAATCGCTGATCGTAACGGCCAGCGGCTTGGCGGGTGTTGCTTGGACCGTCTCGAGCAGTATCGTGGCGATCCTAGCGGTCTCCCTTTCGTGCGCTCTTTGGTGGTCGTACTTCGCACGCGGTAGGCCGCGGTTGGAGCAAGCGCTGACGGCGCATACTGGATTGAAGCAATCGTTGATGGCACGCGACGCTTTTAGCCTGATGCACTTCCCGATGTTGGGCGGGGTGATCGCCTATGCGGTGGCGATTGAACAGGTGGCGACGCACGCGGGCGAGCCGCTGGCGCTGAATGCTCGCGTTGCGCTCGCGCTGGGTTTGCTGCTGTTCGTTGGCGGCATGGCGGCCGCGATGTGGCGCGCGACCTGCGGCCGGTTGTGGCCGCGAGTGCTGATCGTTTCGGCGACTGCGGCGCTAGTTGTGGCTCTGGGCGGCGTGCCGGCCATGGTCAGCCTGGGTGTGGCCTTGACGGGGGTTGTAGCGATTGCGGCAGTGGAGCAGCGTGCGACCACGGCCTTGGTGGAGTAGTCCGGTTAGCGCTAGACTAACGGCCACGATGCCGTCTTATTTTCGGATCCCGCGTCTTTCGATTTTGGCTTTGCTGGTGCTGTTTACTTCCGCCTGCGGCCCCGCGCCCGAGGCGCAGACGCAGAACGATCCGGACAAAGAAGAGTGGGCCGAACTGTTCAACGGCAAAGACCTCGAGGGTTGGACGCCAAAGATCGCTCACTATGAGCCGGGCGAAAATTTCGGCAATACTTTTCGCGTCGCCGATGGCGCCATACAGGTCAGCTACGACCAATACACGGACTTCAATGAGAGCTTTGGCCACCTGTTCTGGAAGGACAAGTACTCGCACTACCGGTTGGTGGTTGAGTACCGCTTCATCGGCACTTGGTTGCATGACACGCCGGGTTGGGCCTATCGCAACAGCGGCATCATGTTCCACTCGCAGGCGCCGGAGACGATGCTGAAGGCGCAGAACTTCCCGATTTCGTTGGAGGCGCAGTTCCTAGGCGGCTTAGGCGAGGGCGAGCGGCACACGATGAGTTTGTGCACGCCCGGTACCGAGGCCTATCAGAACGGTGTGATGTTGGCTTCCCACTGCACAACCTCAACATCGAAGACCTACGACGGAGATCAGTGGGTCACGGTGGAGTTGGAGGTGCTCGGCCATGACAACATACGGCACATTGCGGAAGGCGCGACGGTCATCGAGTATCAGACTCCCGAGATCGGCGGCGGAACAGTGGACGGTTTCGATCCGGCGACGAAGCCGGACGGGCAGCCGCTGGGCGAAGGGTACTTCGCGCTGCAGAGCGAGGGCAGTCCGGTTGAGTTCCGACGCGTCGCCTTGCTCAACTTGAGCGGGTGTATGGACGCGACGGCGAAGAATTATAAGTCGTACTTCGTGAATAGCGATGCCGCGGCTTGCACGTTCTAGGAGTTGAAGCGATGCAGTCCTGGGACGATGAGCGAACGCGGCGGCAGCTAATCAAGACAGCGGGGGTCGTCGGGTCGGCGCTTGCACTGGAGTTAGGAAGCGCGCCTCGGGCACAAGCAGCCGAAGAAGACGAAGGGCGCGGCGTGACGCGTCTGCTGGCGGAATTCGTCGTGGATTCCAAGCCCGAAGACGTGCCCCAAGCGCCGCGCGCGGAGGCTGTGCGGTCGGTACTCAACTACGTCGGCTGCGCTGTGGGCGGATCGCCGCACGAAACGACCGATCGCGCGGTGGCCGCGTTGTCGCCGTTCTTCGGCCCCGAGCAGGGGACTCTGCTGGGACGACGGGAGCGGGCGGACATTCTGCACGCAGCGCTGCTGAATGGGATGGCATCGCATGTTCTGGATTTCGATGACACGCAACTAAGCACGATCATTCACCCGGCAGGACCGGTGCTGTCGGCGATCTTGCCGCTGGCGGAGATGAAAGGTCTTGACGGCCGGGCGCTGTTGCACGCGTTCGTGCTGGGCGTTGAAGTCGAGTGCCGCGTCGGCAAGTGCGTTTACCCCTCGCACTATGCGGCGGGTTGGCACATTACGGGCACGGCGGGTGTTTTCGGCGCCGCTGCGGCAGCGGGTAAATTGTTGGGCTTGAATGCTCAGCAGATGACTTGGGCACTGGGCATCGCCGCCACGCAGTCTTCAGGGTTCAAAGAAATGTTCGGCACGATGTGCAAATCGTTTCACCCGGGACGCGCAGCGCAAAACGGACTAGCTGCCGCCTTGCTCGCTGCTCAAGGATTCAATAGCACCGAAGCGGCGATCGAAGCGAAGCAAGGCTCCGCCTACGTCATGGCCACGGAGCGCGATTTTGGCGAAATCACGCGGCGGCTCGGCGAAACGTGGGAGATCTCTGAGAATGCTTACAAGCCTTTCGCCTGCGGCATCGTGATCCACCCGATCATCGACGCTTGCCGCCAGCTGCGCAACGAACATCAGCTGCAAGCGGACGACATCGAACGCGTTGATCTGCGGGTGAATCCTTATGTGCTTTCGCTGACCGGCAAGAAGACGCCGCAGACGGGACTGGAGGCGAAATTTAGTCTCTACCACTCGGCGGCGGTTGCGATCCTGTTCGGCGCGGCATCGCCCAAACAATACACAGATGACGTTGCGCAAGATCCGGCCGTGATCGCGCTGCGGGACCGCGTGCGCGCGGAAGTCGACGAAGCGATTACGGAAGAGCAGGCCGAGGCGACCATTACGCTTAAGAGCGGCGCGAAGCTGCACAAGCGCATTGAGCATGCTGTCGGTAGCAGCGAAAATCCGTTGTCGAATGTGGATCTTGAAACGAAGTTCCGCGATCTGGCTGCGGGTGTGCTGCCCGAAGCTAAGATCACGCGGTTGATCGATTTGTGTTGGAAGGTCGAGTCGTTGAACGACGTGACCGAGTTGACAAACGCCGCGGCACGTTCGGCGTAATCCGCTCTGTTACCAAGCTTCGCGGTTGGTGATGCTGACACGGAAGAGCGGCTTGGCCTTCTCCTCAGCTTCCATCTCGTAGGTCTGCTCGGTCTTGGAGGGATCGTAGTCGCGCCACAGCCAGGCTAGTGACTCTGGCAGGTCCATGGCGCCTTGAGCAATGGCGTGCATGCTCGTGCCGAAGCGGAAGTGGAAGTCGTAGTCGCGCATCTTGAGTGCGTTGGCGAGTTCGATGTTGTTTAACGGCCAGCTCCCGCCGCGGCCTTCATTGTCGTCGGAACCGTCCGACATCCAGACTCGGAGATTCTTACGCTCGTCGCGGCGGACCTTGTGCGAGACGATGTACCCGCCCTCTAAGTTTTCTTCCGGACGCCATTGCAGCGCGGTGAAGCTGCCAATGTGCGACAGCACGCGGCTGAACTGCTCGGGGTAATACCAGCCTGCGTTGAAAGCGCAAATTGCTCCGGAGGAGGCACCGGCGATCGCGCGCGAATAGGCGTCCTGGCGGATCTTGTAGCTCTTCTCGACGTCGGGCAAAACCTCCTCCAAGATGTACTTGCCGTAGACGTCGGAAACAGTGTCGTACTGAATGCTCCGCGTCCGCCGCTCGCCGGGTATCTGACCAGGTTGGATCAGAACGTGGACCATCGGCGGGATGAGGCCCTTGGCGACGAGATTGTCTGAGACGATTTGCAAGCGAAGCCGCAGTAAGTCTTGATTGCCGATGATGGTTTCGCCGTCTTGCCAAATCATGACCGGCGCGCCATTGGTCGTGTCGGCGCCGGGGTTGACGTAGACCCAATAGTTGGAGGTCATGCCGGGGTAGACCTGGCTGGTGAGCATCTTCATCTCAGATAACTTGCCGCGCGGAACGCCCGGCATTGGGTAGGCTTCTGGGTTGTAAGAGGCGACCTCGTAGGCTCCGATCTGTGAACCGTCCGCGCGGAAGTAGTGATACTGATGCGTGCGGCCCATGCGCAGGGTTTTGAGCAGGTAGTAGTAGTTGGTTCCGGCTACGTGCTTCATCTCCAGCGGCGGTTCGTGGTCGATCGATACGGTCGCCGGGGTCTCGCTCTCGACAGCGAACAAGAAATCCTGGCCCCAAACGGCAACGCCGTCGCGCCCGCGCAACATCGGTAGGTCGTGACCGAGCAAGTTCTTCAACTGAGACGAATCAACGCGAGCAGCGTCGATCAACTCTTGCAGAGGATGCTTCTGCGCACAGAGCATGGTCGCGGTAAAGACCAATAGAAGTACTAGTTTTCGCATTGTCGGGTTCCTATTCAGCGAGAGCGGTCGGCGCCTATTCGCACAGCGAATTGTCGGGCTTAACGTAGTAAGACTTATAGTTGGCCGCAGTGGGCTCCATGCAGCCTGTCAAGCTGAGCAGTTCGACGCGCCGAAACTCAACCGGCGTACCCTCGCCTTGTAAGGCAATGTAGCCTTCGCTGAGCTTCTTGCCGTCTGGTTTTTGGGTGGGGTCGAAGCCAGTGACTATGCCACCGCCTACCTCCGGGGTTTGGTATTCCAACACGACTTCGCCGTCGATCAAGTGCTTCACTGACGCATTTCCTAGTACTTCGACTTCGACCGTGACCCACTGGTCGCCAGCGTAAGTTTTGGACGTCGATTGCGTGCAGTGGGCTTCGACCATTGCGCCGTTCATGTAGATCTCGGTGCCGGGCGTGCAGACGTTCATTGTGTGCCGCACTTCGTCGCCCTCGCCGCCCAGGAATTGCGCTTCGACCGAGATGGGGAAGTTTTGATCCTTGGGCATCGTCTCCGGCGCTTGGGAATGAATCATCACCCCGCTGTTGCGTCGGGCATAGCTGGGGGCGTCGTGCATCAACTCGCCGGTGAAGCGGTATTCGATCAATAGGCGGTAGTGCGACAGCGGCTCATGCCAATAGATGTGGCTGAAGCGCTCTTCGAAGTCGGTGTGTTTGTCATAGACGACTTTGATAATGCCGTCTTCGACTCGGTAGGTGTCGGCGTAGTTGTCGCCGACTTCGTGATGGGCGATCTTGACGGTCCAACCATCGAGGTTCTCGCCATTGAATATTTTGACCCACTCTTCTTGGGCGGGATCGTTCTGCGAGATAGGAGCCTGTTGGCTGCAGGCAAACGTTAACGTTAGCGACGCGAGAGCTAGGAAGGTATGAGTCAAGGGAAAGGATTTCATGGGGTCGAACCTTCTAACGGAATGAGTGTCGGTTCAGCCCACTTCCTCATTGGCGCGCCGCAACAAGGCACGAATAGCCGCTACTGCGTAGGCGGTGCCTGCGCGGCGCATCCCGCTGTCGCCGACGAGCTGCGGGATGTGATCGGGCACGAGCATGCCGTTGAATTTGACCTGGCGCAGCGCCTTCATCACCGCGTACATGTCGAGATAGCCCTCATCGGGAAACGTCTCGATGAAGCTAGGCAGGGGACTGGTCACGGAGCGGAAGTGAATCTCTTCGATCTTGCCGCGGCCGCCGAAGTCTTTGATCATTTCAAAGACGTCTTTGCCCATCTTTTCGCCGCCTTCCGACCACGTGCCGACGCAGAATGTGAGACCCCAATGCGGGCTGCCTTTGCCTTCGATTGAATCGGAAATCTCTTCGGCGCGTTTGTAGCCGTCGTAGTGGACCAAGACTTTGGCGACGCCGTTCATCATCTCGAGCGGCGGATCGTCCGGATGCAGCGCCAGCTTGATGTCGGCTTCTTTGGCAACCGGCAGGATCGCCTTCATCAAGTAGGTGTAGTTGGCCCAGATGTCGTCGGCGGTGTAGACGCGGTCGTGCATCTGCTTTTCGACACGGTTGCGGAAGTCCTCAAGGTCGAACTTGCGAGCTGTGTAGCCGCGCGCGGTTTCCACTTCCGAAGTCGTGTAGGTGTTGCCGGGATGAAAGTCGTAGCTGGCAATGGTGCCGCCGATGTCTGCGAGGTTGCGAATGAACTGCTGGTAGCTCTCGATGTCTTCGTCGCGGCCCGGTTGGCCGAGCTGTACCTTCAGCGAACGATAGGCGTACTGCACGCCGGAGTAAATCTCTAGCCCGTACTTCTTGAAGCGGTCGCGCGTTTGGCGCATTTCGGCGAGGCTGGAAGCGTCCACGGGCCAGTTGACTCGGGCGTAGCGCAGACCGATTTGCTGCAAGAAGTGCAGATCGTCTTCGCTCAAGTTCGAAGGCACGCGGTGGCTGAGCTTGATGTTGCCGGGGGCGTATTCGTCGATATTCTTGCGGCGAATGTTCGCGGCCGTGAGCCCGCCGGGCAGGGTGGAGACAGCGGCGGCGGTGAGCGAGGTCTGCAGAAAACGGCGGCGGCTGGGACTAAGCTGATTGGTCATAACGGCTCCTGGCTGTTGGCCAGTCTAGCGCCGAATTCCTCAGCGGGCAAACAGGCCAGGGGAAATGGAGGACTAGCGGCGATTGAACAGAGACAGGATCAGCGTCAGCAGAATGCTTAGGATGATGGAGGTGACGATGGGAAAGTAGATGGTGGAGTTTTCGGTAGGCTTCCAGACGATGTCGCCGGGGAGCCGGAAGAAACGTATGCCGAGCTTGGAAGCGGCGATGGAGAGCACTCCAAGTGCTGCCAGGCTGAGCCCGGCATAGATGAGTAGCTTGCCGAAGTTCACGGGAGCTTATGCTCGCATTTCCTTCCAGGTGTCGAGGCAACGCTTGGCTGTCTCGAACTCGTCGAAGCGGCTGCCTTCTTGTTCGAGCAGATAATACTCCACTCCGCCGACGCTTTCGGCTGCAGCGAAGATATCCTGCCAGGGTGTTGTGCCTTCGGCGAAGAGTACACGGTAGCCCTTCTCTTCTTCCTCGGTGCCCGGCGCCCAATCTTTGCAGTGCACGCTGCGAATGCGGCCAGGATGCGAGGTGATCCAAGCGACCGAGTCGCGTTCCATTTCGATGCAGGTGCCGGCGTCAAACTGTAGGGTCGCGCCTGCGGGCGTTCCTGCCGCGAGCACGTCCATGGGGAAGCGCGGCCCGTTTTCACCGGCGGCATCGAAGCTGCGCCACTCGTATTGGTGGTTGTGATATCCGGCGCGCAGACCGGCGGCGGAGAACGCTTCCTGCGCCTCGGTCAGCAGGTCGGCGACTTTCGTCCAGGTGTCGACAGTGCCCGAAGGGGGAAGGTTGCCGGCTTCGCCGGGGCGACCGATGGTCCCGCGCGGGGGGCTGGCCATGACGATTGTCTGGCTGCCGATGATGCTGTTCAGCTCAATCGCCTTGGCACGATTCTCGGCCATAAACGCTTCGGGCGGATTGTGCGTGGAGAGGCATTTGATGCCCAGGTTGTCCAGGTGGATGCGGACTTCGGTGGCGTACTCGGGCGTCCAATCAAAGTAGGGGCGGTAGAACTCGACGACCTCGTAGCCGATCTCGGCGACCTTGGCGACAGTGCCCATCAGGTCTTGGGCCAACGCCTGGCGGACGGAGTATAGTTCAATCCCGATCGGATAGGTTTTAGCGGCCGCGACGGGCACCTCGGAGGGAGCGTAAGCCTGTTCGGATCCGCATCCGGCGGCGAACGATAGAGCCAAGGGGGCACCGATCGACGCGGTCAAAAAGTCACGACGAGAGCGGGGCAGCTTCATGAAGGGGAGCTTATCACGTTGGGGACCGTCCCGAGCGGTAACGAAACGGCCGCGTAGGCGATCTAATATCAATCATGCAGAGGAACGGGTTGCTGTTTGTTGCCGCCATCGCTCTTGCCGCGCTTCTCGGATGCAGCGAAACGAAAGTAGAGCCGAGAGCGGAGCTGCTACCGAGCACAGTGCTGCTACGTGGACAGGTCGTTGGGCAAGGCCCGCTGCCGGACGAGCCGCCCGTGGCACCGCCCGCCGAACCGATCGCCGCGCTTGGCGGTTCCTGCCTGAGCGTAGCCTACGAGGAAGCGGACGGCATCCGTTACGGCGAGCTGACGAGTGAGGCTTCACGCGCCGAACGGAGGCAGGACTACATCGCCGCCGTTGACCTCGCCAAACAGATCGTGCTCGCCGATTGTGCCAATTGGTATTGGTGGCGCAAGCTGGCGGAGCTTCAACTCAAGGTCGACCGAGCGGCTGGCGCCGTTGCGACGCTCTCCGAATATCATGACCGAGGCGGGAACGACGTCGACCCTTGGCTGCACGATTCCGAAGGTCAGCTCCGCGAGCTGCTCAATTCAGACGCATTCAAGCGATCAACTCTGGCACAGGAGCTTGCAGCTGAGCGAGAGGCGGTCGATCAGCGCCGCCGGGCGGCCGGCGATAAGCTGGCTTCCATCGAGAGACCGCCTGAATACTACGTTGCCGATAACGCTTGCCCGTTCGAATGTTGCATGTACGGCGAGTGGACGGCGCTCGAACCGAAAACTCTTTACCGTGCGCCGGAGAGCGCCGAGGCGATCGGCGCTGTGGAAGCCAATCAAACAGTTGAGGCGCTGGGCGGCGAGATGCGCCTTCGGCCGACGCCGGTCCTAGTGCGGTTCGCCGGCGTCGAAGGCCTCACCGCGAAGGCAGGCGACATCGTTTTTCTGCTCGATTATTCCGGCGAGAGCTTTGGCAATGTCTGGGTGGACGGTGAGGTCCAGAGCGCCAGCGGCTTTGGCGCTCGTGAGAACTGTCCATCACCGAACCAGGAGTGCTGGGGCGAAGTTCTACGTCCCGAAGACGCCGGAAATTGGCGCAACGGCGTCTGGTGGATCGAAATCAAAACAAAGGACGGGACGATCGGGTGGACGTCCGAAGCCGATCACTTCACCGGCGCGGACGCCTGCGGCTAGCCGACCAGTTCGAGGCCGCTGAAGAAGAACGCGGTTTCGATGGCGGCGTTCTCGGCGGAGTCGGAACCGTGGGTGGCGTTGCGGCCGATGTTGGCGCCGTAGAGCTTGCGCAGGGTGCCTTCGGCGGCTTCGGCCGGGTTGGTGGCGCCCATGGTGTCGCGTAGAGCTTTGACGGCGTCTTCTTTTTCGAGGCAGGCGGCGATGATCGGGCCTTCGGTCATGAACTCAACCAGCTCGCCATAGAACGGGCGTTCCTTGTGGACGGCGTAGAAGGCTCCGGCCTGCACCGGGGAGAGGTGCAGCTTTTTCATGCCGACAACCTTGAATCCGGCCTTTTCAAGATGGGCCAGGATTGCGCCCGAGTTACCGTCCGCAAAAGCGTCCGGCTTGATCATGGTGAGAGTACGTTGCAACGCCATGGTTGATTCTCTTTCTTACTTCTACTGAATGACTAAAGCAGTTTGGCTAGCGTCGAAGCCATTTCGGCGGGCGACGGAGCGACTGCGATTCCTGCTGCTTCAAGAGCCGCTTGCTTGTCGGCAGCGGTGCCCTTGCCGCCGGAGATAATCGCTCCGGCGTGACCCATACGGCGGCCTGGAGGCGCGGTGGCTCCGGCGATGAAGGCGGCAACGGGCTTGGTGACGTTCGCTTTGATGAACGCTGCAGCCGTCTCTTCCGCGGAGCCGCCGATTTCGCCGATCATCATGATCGCTTCGGTGTCGGGGTCCTCTTGGAACAGCGCCAGCGCATCGACAAAATTGGTGCCGATGATGGGGTCGCCGCCGATGCCAATGCAGGTCGACTGGCCGATGCCCATTTTCGTAAGCTGGCCGACGACTTCATAAGTCAACGTTCCCGAGCGCGATACGACGCCCACTTTGCCAGGCATGTGGATGTGGCCGGGCATGATGCCCATCTTGCATTTGCCGGGAGAAATCACGCCGGGGCAATTCGGGCCGACTAGCCGTGACGAGCTGCGCTGCAAGATCTCGTTGACGACAATCATGTCGCTGACCGGAATGCCTTCGGTAATGCAAACCACCAGCGGAAGCTCGGCGTCGAACGCTTCGAGGATGGCGTCAGCGGCGCCCGGAGGCGGCACAAAGACCATCGACGCATTGGCGCCGGTCGCCTTGATGGCTTCTTCGACCGTGTTGAAGATCGGCACGCCCAAGGCCTCTTGCCCGCCCTTACCCGGCGTGACGCCGGCGACGACCTTCGAGCCGTAAGCCATGCACTGCTCGGCATGGAACTGTCCGGCGCGGCCGAAGCCTTGCACCAGGATGCGAGTGTTTTCGTTGACTAGAACGCTCATCGTCGTACCTTAGGCGGAAGCCGCTGCGACGGCCTTCTCTGCTGCTTCTTTCATGTCCGCGGCAACGATAAACGCCAAGCCGGATTCCTTGAGGAGCCTGCGTCCTTCTTCCACCTTGGTGCCTTCAAGCCGCAACACGATGGGGACCTTGATGTCCAGTTCCTTCGCCGCGGCGATGACGCCTTCAGCCAAAACGTCGACGCGCAAGATGCCGCCGAAGATGTTGATCATGATCGCCTTGACGTTGGGATCGGAAAGGATGATACGGAAGCCGTTCTTGATCTGGTCCGCGTTCGCTCCGCCGCCGACATCGAGGAAGTTCGCCGGGCTGCCGCCGGCGTATTGAATGATGTCCATCGTGGCCATGGCCAGGCCCGCGCCGTTGACCATGCAGCCGACATTGCCGTCGAGCTTGATGTAGTTCAGGCCGTGGTCGATGGCGTCGGTCTCAAGCGGATCCTCTTCTTCGAGGTCGCGCAGTTTGACGTAATCGGCGTGACGGTAGAGCGCGTTGTCGTCTATGTCCATCTTGGCGTCGAGCGCCACAGCGCGTCCGTCGTCGGTGATGACGAAGGGATTGATCTCAAGCATGGTGGCGTCGGTGGCGGCGTAAGCCTTGGCTAGCGCCTGCATCGCCTTGACGGCCGCGTTGAACGCGTCGCCCTTGATGCCCATCTTGAAGGCCAAGCGACGCGCCTGATATCCGGCCAGGCCGACGGCGGGCTCGACCGTCTCTTTCAGGATCAGCTCCGGATCTTTTGCGGCGACCTCTTCGATCTCCATGCCGCCTTCGGACGATGCCATGAAGATCGACTTGCCGGTGGCGCGGTCGAGCGTCATGCCCAGGTAGATTTCGCGTGCGATCGGCAGGGTTTCTTCGACGAGCACGCGCTTGACGAGGCGACCCTCGGGGCCGGTCTGGTGCGTCACCAGGGTCATACCCAAGATCTGATCCGCGAGTTTGCGCGCTTCAGTCGGACCGTCGCCCAGCTTGACGCCGCCGCCCTTGCCGCGGCCGCCGGCGTGAATCTGAGCCTTGACGACGACGCGCCCGCCCAGGCGCTCGGCGGCCTCTTTTGCTTCGTCCGGCGTGAAGGCAACCTCGCCGCGGGGAGTTGGTACGCCGTAGGAGCGCAAAATCTCCTTGGCTTGATACTCGTGAATTTTCATGAACTTGGGACCCTGAATGGTAGGATCGGGCGGTAACGGGCTAAAGTCCAGTCTACGGTATCGATTCGAGGGAAGGCAATTTAGATGTCCGCCGTTTTGGAAGCGCTCCACAAGGTCGTTTGGGGCGAGAATCTCACTGAGCTAGAAGCCGCCGCCGCGCTGGAACAGATCCTGTCGGGGGAGACGGACGCTGCGGTCATTGCCGGCCTACTCACGGCGCTACGTATGAAGGGCGAAACCGTGGACGAGATCGTCGGGTTCGCCCGGGCGATGCGCGCGCATGCCGCCCCGATCGTGTGCCACCGGACTAAGCCCGCGGAGATGGTCGACACTTGCGGCACGGGCGGCGACGGCGCGGATACGTTCAACATCTCGACGGTCAGCGCGTTTGTCGTCGCTGGAGCGGGCGTGCCAGTGGCGAAACACGGCAACCGCTCGATTTCGAGCCGTTGCGGCTCGGCGGACGTCCTGGAAGCGGCCGGAGCAGTGATTCAACTGACGCCAGAACAAGCCGCCGCCGCTCTAGACGAAACTGGCATCGGATTCCTCTTCGCGCCGCTCATCCATCCGGCGATGCGCCACGTGCAGCCGATCCGTAAGGAATTGAAGATGCGTACGATCTTCAACCTGCTGGGGCCTTTGACGAATCCCGCCGGAGCGGGAGCTCAAGTGGTGGGAGTCTTCTCCGAGGACTTGGTACGGCCGATGGCGGAGGCTCTCGCAAGGCTGGGCGTTGGGCATGCCTTCGTCGTCCACGGCCAAGACGGCTTGGACGAAATCACGACGACGGCCCCGACTAAGGCCGCCGAAGTGCTCGACGGGTCGATCACCGAAAAGACCGTTACCGCTGAGGCTGACTTCGGGTTGCCCGCGGCCCGCCCCGAGGATCTGGCAGGGGGAGACCGCCAAGAATGTGCGCTCATCCTGCAAAGGATTCTTGAAGGTCAGAGCGGTCCACAGCGCGATATCGTGCTGGCCAACGCCGCTGCAGCGCTGGTCGCCGCTGGTAAGGCGAAGGACTTCCGAGCGGGTGTCGCGCTGTCGAGCGAATCAATCGACTCAGGCGCCGCGAACGACCGGCTCAAGCGCTTCGTTGAGTTCACGAGCCAGTATCGGGCGGAGTAATCCTCGCGGTTGTTAGAGGCGGAACGTATATTGCAGCTTCGTCGCCAGCCTGCTGTCTTGCTGGCGGAAGTCGTAGCCGCCGGTGATGTCCTGGACCCAGCCCTGGCCGAAGATAAAGAACAAGTCGTTCCCTGGATCCAGCGTCCAGCGCACGCGAGCTTGCAGGCCGAGATTGCCCGAGCGGTTGTCGAACTGGATCAGGTTGGCGAACGAAAGAAACGGCGAGACGTTGTAGTTGACCTGGGAGGTCACGATGCGGGCGACGAAGTTCCCTTGCGGCAGGCGGGCAAAGGTTTGATTCGTATTGAGACTAATCGTGAATTTCGGCGGCAGTTGATAGCGTAGGCCGGTTGAGATCGTCTTGGCGGCGCCGGACCAAAAATTGCCGGCCGACACGGTGATATTGCCCTGCACCGGTCGCTTCTGGGCGGAACTAAAGTTGAAGCCTATCGGCGTAAAGCGGTACTCGCCCGCAGGGAGGATCACTCCGGGCGAAATCTCGAACGGTTCGAATAGACGCTCGTATGTTGGGCTGAACTCGAACAATGCGTGCATCGAATCGCCGGTGTTGAAATGCCAGTCGGACCAGGTGATGTGGAACTTCGACGTTTCCACCTGGTGATTGTCGAGCCGCGTGAAGCGCGTATAGAAGACGTCGTGAAACATCTGTTGGATGCCGGTGCGCGGGCTGGGACGAGGGTTCCAACTGCCGGCCAGCCGCAACATGCGCACATTGCTGCGTTGGACAAATCCCATCGCGGGATCGAAGTTTTCTTGGATCTCACGCCACTGGATCTGTGCTTGGAAGCGATCGTTGGGATAGTGGGCGGCGAACCCGAAGGCGCCGTTCTTGTCTTCCACGCCGTGGTTGTTGCTCTTGAGCCCCCAGGCATTAACGACCATGTTCTTGTTGCCGCCGAGAAAGTTCGAGGTCGCGAGCCGTATGTCCGCCCCGAGTGTGTTCGCGGATTGCGGACGCTGGGGGTCGCCGGCGGTCACGAGAGCGCCGACGTAGGATTGCTCCCAAAAGTTCTGCCGTACGCGCCCCACGAACATGTCGGCGTCCTCGACGCCCGCGCTGTCGCGGGTTCGCACATTGAGCACGCCGACTTCGGTGCGGCCGGCTTTTCCGGTGAGCTTCACGCCATAGTCGATCGGCACTTCCAGGCCTCCGATCAGGCCGATCCGGCGACTGAAGAAGGGGAATATCTCCGCGCCTGGTCCGGGAACGCCTCCGGGTTGGTCGACGCCGGTTGTGGCGAAGTTGAATACGCCGGCATCTTGAAGGAAGAACGACCTTTTCTCGGGAAAGAAAATAGAGAAGCGCGTCAGGTTGATTTGTCTGGCGTCTACTTCGGTCTCGCCGAAATCGGTATTGACTGTTGCCGACAGGCGGAGGCTCGGCGTGACGTTGTAGAACAGATCGAGCCCAGGCTTGCCGCGGACGACATCATTGCCGTCGGCTGCGGTGTGAATCCAGCGTTGGGCCATGAAGGGCCGAACGTCTAGGCCGAGGCCTTGTTCCATGCCTCGCAGATTGGTAATCTCGCCAGCCTCGGAAACCTGGAAAAACTGGGTTTGGAAACGGGCGCCCGTCCAACGAGTCTCCTCCAACGTTCGTTGAACGATGCGGCTGAAGTTGAATCCCCACACGTCATCCCCGACCGGGAAACTCAGGCTCTTGAAAGGGATCGCGAACTCGGCGCTCCAGCCGCGCTCAGTCCGCTGCGTCTTGACGATCCAGATCGCGTCCCAATCCTGGTTAGTCTCGCCGTTGGCGAAGACGAGGCCGTCGACCAGCGCGCCGTTCGGGTTGGTCGAGAAATAGAACGCATTGCTTTGGTCGCGGAACGTGTCGAAGAGAATGCTGATGCGGTCATCGGAGTTCAGCGACGCGTCACGCGCCATCTGAGACGCCAGAATGCGGTTTGGTTCGGAGTCGTAACACATGACGCCGACGTAGAGATTGTCCTGGTCGTGGAGGAGCTTGACCTCAGTCCTCTCGTTCGGCTCGGCCCCGGCGTTGGGGATCCGCTGCACCAGGTTGCCGATCGTCGGCGCTTGGCGCCAGGCCGCCTCATCAAGCGCGCCGTCGACTACGATCTCGTCGCCAGTCCCGGTCACTTCTGCCGTGCGGACCGGTTCGGCCCCGATCTGCTGCGGAGCGGGAGCGCTCCAACACGGTTCGGCAAACGCTGAAAGCGCCAAGACGACACACAAAGCTACGGCTCGACGTCTAACGACGAAGTGACCCAATAGTGTTTCCGGACGCATGCTCGTCCGATTATTGCGAACGGCCGCGCAGATTATCGGTCCTACTGGGACGAATGATCACCGAGCAGCCCGCTGCTAGTCTTGCCGTAGAGCCGTCGCGGGATCCGTCGCGGCCGCCCGCCGAGCGGCCAAATAGCTCGCCAATAGGCCGATCAGGCCTAAGATCGAGCAGGCGGCGGCGAACACGTAACCATCCTGCGCGCTCACTTGGTAAAGCAGGTCGGCGAGCAGGTCAGACAGAGACCACGCCGCCAGCGCGCCCAAGGCGATTCCGGCAAGAACAAACTGCGCGCTGCGTTGCACGGCCAGAGCAAGAACTTTCCTATTCGTCGCCCCGAGCGCCATCCGCACGCCAAACTCCGTTCGCCTAGCCGCCACGGTTTGTGCCGCAGTGCCGTACACGCCGATCCCGGCCAGCAGCAGGGCGATCAACCCAAACACGCCCATCAGTGTGGCTGTCAGTCGCGGCTGCCACAGAGCCGCGTCAACCGCATCATCGAGGGTGATGATGCGATCCACTGGAATGGCTGGATCCAAATCGGCCACGATCTGTCGCAACGCAGCCACGGCGGAACCAGCCGTGCCTGAAGACCGCACCACGACGGTCATGGCGAAGGGCGAGCGGGGGCTCTCGCGAAAGCTTTGATCTTGTTCAAAGGGCACAAAGATCTCCGCACCCACATCTGCCCACGATATCTGCTGCAGGTCCGCAACGATGCCCACAACCTCGCGCCAGGGCCCCTCTGGCCCGCCGAAGCGAATTCGCGATAGCAGCGCATCTGGACCCAGGTATTGGCGGGCGAACGTCTGGTTGACCACGATCACCGACGGCGCGTCGCGGTGGTCGGCGGCAGTGAAGTCCCGCCCGGCGGCGAGTTGAGCGCCGATGGTCGTAAAATATCCCGGAGTCGCGACGCGATAGGCTGCGTTGGGTTCCGATCCGGGCTGCAGCGCGTCGGCGCCTTCGACGACAAAGTTCAACCCCCAGCGGTCGCCCACAAGGGGGACGTGATTCACCGCAGCCGCACTTTCTACACCGGGAGCCTGCCGCAAACGTTCCAGCAGCGATTGGTAAAAACCGGCCTTCCGCGCAGGATCGCCAAAGGACGACCCGGTAACCGGGACGACGGCGGTTGTCACCTGAACCGGGTCAAAGCCAGGGTTCACCGAAACAAGGGCCAGCAGGCTCTTGCAAACTAGCCCGGCCGCAGCCGTGAGAACAACCGCGAGGGCAATTTCGCCACCCGTGAGCAGGCTCCGGATCGTAGTTGCACGCCGCGAAGCGCCGGCCTCGGCCCGTGCGCGCAGTCGATCGACGATGGGGCCGCCCGGAAACGCCCAACGCCCGGCAGTCGCCAAAGCTGCAGCGGAGATGACCGTGACTGCCGCAATCCCCACACCCGTCCACAGCAGCGAAGGGAGAGTCTCCCAGCGCGAGGCGATGACCCCAAAGCCCCGTGGCGCTCTTGCCAGCAGAAGCTGAATCGCCCAGAAGGCGAGAAACGCTCCGACGGTCGTCCCTAGAGCAGCCAACATGAGCGACTCGGTCCCATCGCGGCGCAGTCCAGCAGCCCAGGATTCGCCCAACGCACGCCGCACAGCAGCTTCCGTCATGCGCCCGGTAGCCCTGACCACGGCTAACACAGTCACGTTGGCCAAGGCGATCAGCCAGAGCAGAGCGGCCCCGCCAGCCAGCGCCAGCAGCACGGGCCGGACCTCCAGCACGGTGGCGTCCTGGATTCCGATGACAGATGCCCCGCGGTCGGCGTGCGATTCGGGAAACGCCGCGCGGAGCGAGGCGCTGATTGTTTGGATCTCCGCCAGCGCTTGTCCGGTTGTGACGCCGGGAGCCAGGCGGCCGAAGACGCGGAGCGAGGAAGCATTCCGACCGGCGGCTTTTTGAGTGGTCCACTGGAACGGGGACCACACGTCAACGCCAGTTTGCCAGAAGGTGGGGAACTCGAAACCCGACGGCATGACGCCGACGACCGTGAATTCCTCACCATCAAGGCGAATAGAACGATTGATCGCCGTCGGATTGCCGCCGAACAAGCGCAGCCAGAGCCGTTGGCTGATCACAACGACTTTTGTACCGCCGGCTGCATCGTCGGCAGGTTTGATGGTCCGTCCGAGCTCAGGGGCCACACCCAACAAGGAGAAGAGATCGCCGCTGACCCGCAGTCCCGTAATTCGCTCTGCAGCGTTCTCGCCCGAGCGCACCGGCGACCAGGCTTCCGCGGCTGCCGCAAGCGCCAACGTCCTGGACTGCTTGCGTATGTCGAGATAGTCCGCTGGCGAGAACGGGCCGGCACCGCCGGTTCGCAGACTCTGCGTCTGCACGAAGACAAGTTCCTGAGGATCTTCGTAGGGCAGGGGAGCCAACAAGACCGCATACGCGAGCATGCCTGCAGCCAGAATCGCGGCATTGGTCAAACCCAGGGCCGCACACACTGATACCGAAAACAGGGGCGCGGATCGCAAACGGCGGAACGCCAACCGAAATCCTTGAGTCACGATTCAATCTCCCACATCTGCCGTTGCCTCTTAGCACCCCAAAGGCCATTCAGACGAGTGTTGATAACAAGGCCCCGAACCACAGTCGCCGGGATGCGTATCCGCTGTCGATGGGACAAAGCTGTCCCACCCGCGGGACGATCATCTAGGCCTAAGGCTGACCGGGAATCGGGCTACCGCGGCGGAGGAACCGCCTCTTCCAGGGCTCTAGATCCGTCGTGGCCAGGAACGACAACCAGCCCAAGATCATCAGCCACTGGAACAGGAATAAGTTCATCTGGTAGTCGATCGTCAGGTGAAACCCGAGAGCCACGATCACAACGGGAAGCGTGATTGGCCGGAACCAGACCAGGATCGGCAGGGCGATCTCGAGTCCCAGCGTCGACCACGACATCGCCTTCAACACCGGCAAAGAATCGAGCACGGCATCCGGTACCGGGAAACGCCCGAACAGATCGTTCAGCCGCGTCACATAGTACATCGCCGTGCCAGCGGGCCAATCCGTTCCAAGCCACTTCTCCCAACCTGCGCAGAAAACGACGAGCACAGTCTGGAACTGCACCAGGCGCAAGGCCCACGCCGGAGCCGTCTGAACGGGGCCCGACAAGCGAGCCCCGGAATCAATCGACAACCAGCGCCCGATCGGCAAGAAGATGAGCAGAAATCCGAAGATCCGCAATACCGTGTCCTCGCCGTCATTGATCAGGTGCAGGCGGTGTTGAAACGAAACCAGCCAGACGTAGACGCAGATGGCCTGAAATCGGGACTTGTAACCAACCAGCAAGGCCAGCACCTGAATGGCAAAGATCCCGAAGCAAACCCACAAGACCGTATCGTTTCGGGGCAGCCAAGTAAAAATGGTCAGCGTGTCCGGATCAATCAAGGTCCTGGCGACATCGAAGGGAACCGCCCCTTCGACTCCCCACCACATGTTGACGAAGGGCAAATAGCCCGCGCAGTCGACGAACAATAGCGCCGCGTATGCAATCCGGAAAGCGTCTACGAAGCGCACGTCCACCGGCACGAAGAAGAACTCATCCCAGCACGCGGCCAGTCTGCCGAGGAGGCTCACTGCACTTCCCTCGTGAAGAACACGAAGCTCTGATCGGGTTGGATGTTCGTTCCGGCCGGTATCCACTCCTGGTGCGGGTTCGGTGTCTGCTTCCAATTGCGGATGAGTTCAATGCGAACGACGTCTTGTCGGACCGTGGGCGGGAGTTGTCGAAGACGGTACTCCGCAAACGCCGCCCAAGCGCCCTGATTCTCGTCAAGACGAAGGGCATCGTAGAACTTCGTGTGGCGGACGGTAAAGAACTTCTCCAACACGGCGAGTTCTCTCCAATTAGGCGAGGTCCATTCCAAAGAAACGCCGTCCCCGATAAAGCGCGCCGAGACGGTCACGTTGATCTTTCGGGGTTCGGGGGCGAACAGACGCCAGTCGCCTTGCCACAAGCCGATCTTGTCCAGGAAGGGGTCGACGGCGCTCTTGAACCGTGCGTGGGTCGCCGATGTCACAGGCGTCGCGTCGATGAGGCCCAACGTCACAAAGCAGACGATGACCAGATTGGCGGCGACCCTTTGCCGACTCGTCACGATTCAAGCGTACTTCGCGAGGGACGGAGAAACCATCAGGCAAACGCCTGTCCCAAATCCGTCGGTAAGGATTAGGGCGAGGGCGCGGTAGGGGTGAGCGAAGGTGTCGGGAGG
>JAQCLD010000053.1 GCA_027592785.1 Acidobacteriota bacterium | reverse complement strand
GGAGGCGAGTCTCTACCAAATCCTACAGATTCTCAGCGTTACTTTATTCGAGAAAACGCCCATTCTACAGGCCTTACAGGCTTCCGACTCCCATCAACTCTTACTCGATGACTCTAACCAGCTGATTCTATTTGACTTCTAACCGGACAGTAGTGGTCCCTCATCATAAGCCCCGCCAGTCAGGTCCGCACCTAAGAGGCTGCTATGCTCATGGCGAAGGGTTTTCTCTTAGTTCTCGATGGCTTATTACCGGCGTAACGTCATGCCGCCAACGCAGTTTGGGGGCATGGTGCCTCCAGTTATCAAACGACTGTTGATCGCCAACAGCGTACTGTTCGTCGTGTATTTTTTGGCGGTCCACCTTGAGATTGGACCGCTCATCCAATTTTTTCGAGCGCTGAGCTTGATCCCTTCCTGGCTTGTGCTGGGGGCGATCTGGCAGCCGGTAACGTACCTGTTTCTGCACAGCCCCTTTGGATTTAGCCACATCCTGTTCAACTCCCTGATGCTCTGGATGTTTGGGGCTGATCTGGAGAGGCAGTGGGGAGGGAAGCGGTTCCTGCAGTTCTATTTGTTCTGTGGTGTCGGCGCTGGCTTAGTCGACGCCGCTTCGCGGATCGCGATGGGCGAGTTGGGCACGGCGACCATAGGCAACTCGGGAGCCGTTTACGGGATTCTCCTCGCTTTCGGGATGCTGTTTCCAGATCGCCCGATCTACTTCTGGATGTTGTTCCCGATTCCAGCGCGCATCTTCGTGTTGATCCTTGGCGTGATCGCGTTCCTCTCGACGATAGGCTCTTCGGGAAGTCAGGTCGCCCACGTAGCTCACTTGGCTGGCATGGCTTTTGCTTGGATTTACCTGCGTCACCGCCCCAAATTTTTGAATGTGGACTGGTTAGCCAGCTACCAACAGTGGAGGCTGAGACGCTCCAGGCGGAGATTTGAGGTATACATGAAGAAGCGGGATCGGCAGGGCGGGGGCCCTGTCAACTGAGTTCCGTGTTGACGGCCCCTTGCGGGGGCTCTAAAATGAGCCGGTAGGAGTCCACAATGTTAATCGAAGGTTTGACTGGCGCCCCGATTGGGCTATTCATCGGCTCTCTCGGCACGCAGGAACTGATGATCATCTTGCTGATCGCGGTCCTCATCTTTGGCGGACGCAAGATCCCCGAGATCTTCAAGGGATTCGGCGAAGGAATCCGCGAGTTCAAGAAATCGATGAAAGACGAGGACAAAGCTGCCGCCGAGAAGCCCGAAGAGGTTAAGTCCTCCTCGTAGTTCGCTGCAGAGTCGTCCTAAATTGGAAGGCCCGCCTGATCAGTTGATCAGACGGGCCTTTTCACTTGCGAGACCGAGCTTACTTTTTCTTAGGCGGTACGATCTGATCCGCGATGGACTTAGCCATGCGGAATTTGACCACCTTCTTAGCCGGAATCTTGATCGTCTCGCCCGTCGCTGGGTTGCGGCCGAGGCGCGCTTTGCGATCAGACTTCACGATGCGTCCGAAACCAGGAACGACAAACTTGCCTGACTTCTTGGTTTCTTTGACAGCGAGAGTCGCCATCTCCTCAAGCAGGGCCTTGACAACCGTCTTGTTCAAATCACATGAATCGGCTAACGCCGAAATGATCTGCGCTTGGGTCATCGGGCGGTTCGATTCCGCCGCGGCTGCTTTAGTTGCCATTCTTACTCTCCCCCTCTTGGGCCAGCCTTCTTGGCGGCCTTCTTCTTCGGAGCTGCTTTCTTGGCAGCCTTCTTCTTGGTTGCCTTCTTGGCTACCTTCTTCGGAGCTGCCTTCTTTGCGGCCTTCTTCTTCGGAGCTGCTTTCTTGGCAGCCTTCTTCTTGGTTGCCTTCTTGGCTACCTTCTTAGCGGCCTTCTTCGGAGCCGCCTTCTTGGCAGCCTTCTTCGGCGCAGCCTTCTTCTTCGGGGCAGCCTTCTTCTTCGGGGCAGCCTTCTTCTTCGGGGCAGCCTTCTTTGTCGGGGCTGCTTTCTTCGTTGCTTTCTTGGCCATGTTTCTCCTCTTCAGGGCTGTCGCTTCTTGAGCGACTCTTGGCTTAAAACGTTTCCTCGTCAAAATGTTTTTGACGTTCGATCCATCATAAGCGGCGTTTGAGCTCCTTGACAACAAAAAAATTTCACGAGACCCCTGTTGTTATTGGGGTTCCAGTTCGTAGGTCTTCGGAAAGGTCCTCCTAGAGGGGCTTCCAAGCCGCGGCGTCGAGGCGAAAATACGGCATCCGATTCTGCCTGTGCCGCAATCGAAACACCATGGGAATCCCTGTTTATAGGGGTTTCGTGGCATTTCGAATTGTTGGCTTCGCATGCCCAGTGGGTCCGTTGCGGAGTCCGGCGCCCCTATAATGAAGCGGTGTCGAACGCAACTCCAACCCAGCCGATTCTTGTGATCGGCGGAGGCCTCGCGGGACCCGAGGCGGCCTGGCAAATCGCCCGAGCGGGTTTTAGCGTGCGACTTTTTGAGATGAGGCCGACTCGAAACACGCCCGCGCACCAGACCGATTCGTTGAGTGAATTGGTCTGCAGCAACTCTTTCAAGAGCGAAAAAGAAGGGAGCGCGCCATGGCTGTTGAAGGAAGAACTGCGACGCCTGGATTCGCTTTCGATGCGGGTAGCTGCGCAGTGTCGTGTTCCTGCTGGGCACGCGCTGACCGTCGACCGTGAACTCTTCGCGCAGCTCATGTCCAAAGCCATCGCGGACGAACCTTTGATTGAGTTGGTCCGCGAAGAGGCGACAGCGCTTCCGGCCGACGGTGACCAGATTGTCGTTGTTGCCAGCGGGCCGCTCACTAGCGATGCTCTGGCCGAGGCCATCGCGTCCTTGACCGGAAGCGACCGGTTGTTCTTTTTCGACTCCATTAGCCCAATCGTCGACGCCGAGAGCATCGACTTGAATATTGCTTTCCGCGCTTCCCGATGGGACACGTCGATCGACGGCACCGACGACTATCTGAACTGTCCTTTCAACCGGCAGGAATACGGCGCCTTCTACGATGCATTGATTGAGGCGCAGCAACACCATACGCACGAATGGGACAACCCGAACTACTTCGAGGCGTGCCTCCCGATCGAGGAGCTGGCGAGGCGTGGGCGGGATACTCTGCGATTCGGCCCGATGAAGCCTGTCGGTTTGACCGACCCCCGCACCGGGCGCTGGCCTTACGCCGCCGTTCAACTGCGGCAAGAGGATGTGCGGGCGGGGTCCTATAATCTCGTTGGTTTCCAAAATCACCTGAAGTACGGAGACCAACGGCGAGTCTTGCGGATGATTCCCGGATTGGAGAACGCTGAGTTCCTGCGCTTCGGTCAGATCCACCGCAACACTTACATCAACGCTCCGGCGCTTTTGGAGCCGACCATGCAACTCCGGTCGCAACCCAATGTGCTCTTCGCCGGTCAGATCTCGGGCGTCGAAGGCTACGTGGAGTCGATGGCGACTGGCCTGATGGCTGGGGTTAACGCGGCCTTGTTGGCGCAGGGATTGCCGACGCGCACTTGGCCCAGGCGGACAGCTCATGGTTCTCTCGCGGCATACATCTCCGGTGCGAACCCGGAGAAGTATCAGCCGGCCAATATCACCTTCGATCTTCTGCCGGGACTGCCGCTGGAAGAGGCCGCTCGCTTTGGCCGAGACAAGAAAGCGCGGAGGGCCCATCAATGCGCCATCGCATTGGACGCGCTTAAGGAGTTCCTCGCTCAAGATGTCGCAGTCGCTTCTTAGCTCCCCGCCGAGCGAACTGCAAGAGGCTGCAGACCGCTTCATAGACTCGCTTCGACGCAAGAACTCTTCTGCACATACCATCCGTAACTATTCCATCGACGTGGAACAGTTTGTTCTGTATTGTTCACCGCTCGGCCAAGCTCCGCTTCTGCCGACGGAGATCGACCGTCTGGCCATTCGCGCATTCGTCGGCGAACGTTTTCGAAGCGGCGCCTCGAGCCGAACAGTCGCTCGCAAGCTGGCGTCTCTCCGCGCTTTCTTCAACTTTCTAGTCCGCGAAGGTTCCGTCGAGGCGAATCCGGCCAAACTGGTCGCCACGCCGAAGATCCCCAAAACGCTTCCTAACGTGCCGACCGCCGAGGAGACGAACCGCCTGATTGACCAGGTCGCGGACGCTGCCGGCGACGGGGTGCGGGACCGCCTCGTTTTCGAATTGCTCTACGGTTGCGGCCTGCGCGTCTCCGAGTTGGAGGGCTTGAACCTCAGCGATTTCGATTTCGGCGAGCGCTGGGTCCGCGTCCGAGGCAAAGGCCGCAAGGAGCGCCAGACGCCTTATGGGAAGGCGGTATCAGAGGTGCTCGCTATATATCTTGAAGAGCGCCGCGAGTACTTTCGGCCGGGAGAACCGCAGAACGACGCCCTCTTGCTCCATCGCTGGCGCGGCAGCCCCGCCCGTCTTACGGATCGTTCGATTCGCCGTATCGTCAAGAAATACGCTGTCGCCTTCACCGGCGATCCGAGCATGCATCCGCACACCTTGCGGCACGCGTTCGCTACTCATCTTCTAGGCGCCGGCGCGGACCTGCGCGCAATCCAAGAACTATTGGGCCACGCCAGCCTGTCGACGACCCAGAAGTATACGCAGCTGTCTTTGGAACGGCTCATGCATGTCTACGACGGGGCGCATCCAAAAGCCTAGCTGGCGTTACGCCCCGCATTGAGCGACACTGCCATATCGATGGAAGATTCGGAACTCACCGGCCTTCGCCGCCGCTTGCAGCAAATCATCTTCGAGGCAGAGACGCCTAGCGGCAAGGCGTTCGATGTCGGATTGATCCTCGCCATCCTGCTGAGTGTCGGGGTCGTGATGGTCGAGAGCGTCGAGAGTATCCGACTTGAGCATGGCCCCGCGCTGCGAGTCATTGAATTATTCTTCACCGGACTATTTACAGTGGAGTATGTGTTGCGGCTGTACTGCACGATTCGCCCGGCCCAATACGCTCGCAGCTTCTTCGGCGTCGTCGACTTGATTTCCGTAGCGCCAACCTACCTGAGCCTGTTCTTGGAAGGCGCTCAGTCGTTCCAAATCATTCGCGCATTGCGACTGCTGCGAATCTTCCGGGTAATGAAGCTGGCGCATTATCTTGGCGAGGCGGCCGTCCTGAGGCAGGCTCTGTATGCTAGTCGTCCGAAGATTACTATCTTCCTGATTGCCGTCATCAACATCGCCGGTATCTTCGGAGCGCTGATGTACTTGGTCGAGGGCCGTGCCGGCGGCTTTGACAACATACCCATTGCTATCTATTGGGCGATTGTCACCATGACGACCGTCGGCTTCGGAGACATCGCGCCGGTCACTCCCGCGGGGCAGTTCATCGCCGCCATCCTCATGCTGATGGGCTATGGCATCATCGCCGTCCCGACAGGAATCGTGAGCGCTGAGATCGCTCGTGCGAACAAGCCGAAGAAGGTCTCGACACACTCCTGTCCGGTCTGCGCGACCGAAGGCCACGACGCCAACGCCGTCCACTGCAAGTACTGCGGCGGACTCTTGTAGATGTCTCTGCAACTTTCCGATAGTGCACGCATCAACTATCTATCGGAGGAAAGAGTCATGTTAGAGATCGTTCGGTCCGACGACCGCCACACAGTGAATGCGGGTTGGCTAAAGGCGCGCTGGCACTTCTCGTTCGACCACTACTACGATCCGCAGCAGGTCCAGTTCGGGCCGTTGCGGGTCTTCAATAACGACGTCGTGCAGCCCGCCAAAGGCTTCCCGATGCATCCCCACGCCAACATGGAGATCCTCACCTACGTCATCGACGGCGCCCTTGAGCACCGCGACTCGACCGGCGGGCACGGCATCATCCATACCGGCGAAGTGCAACGGATGAGCGCCGGGAAGGGAATCGTCCACTCGGAGTTCAACGCCTCTCCGGATACGACCGTAGAACTGGTTCAAATCTGGATTCTTCCTGAGAAGCAAGACGTACAGCCGTCCTACGAGCAGAAGCAGTTTTCCGCTGAGGATCGAACGGGAAGATTGCTCCCGATCGCGACACCCGACGCAGCTAGCCGAACTGTTTTCGTTGGCCAAGACGTGACGATGTACGTCTCCCGTTTGGAAGCGGGCTCCAAGGTGTCTCACGACCTCAAACCCGAGCGACGCGCTTACGTCTTCGTGATCGAAGGAGACGTCCAGCTCAATGGCGAGACCCTGTCGAGAGGTGACAGCGTCAAGGTGGAGAATGTGGGGGCGCTGAAGTTCGACGCTCCGTCTACCGCCGAGTTGCTTCTTCTCGACCTGCCTTAATGCCGCAGAGCGGAAGCTAGGGCGACGCCGGCAGCAACAAGGAAGATGCCGCCGACAACGTTGATGGCGACGTTGGAGGCGGCGACTCCCCACGCGCCCGCCTGCATCGCTCGGTAAGTATCCACGCCAAAGGTCGAAAAAGTGGTGAAAGCACCCAGAAACCCTGTTCCGAGAATTGCTCGCGTCTGCGGGGCCAGCCTAGCGTCTTCCATCGTGAGTTCGGCGATGACTCCCAACAGAAAACAGCCTGCGAGATTCACGCATAACGTGCCATAAGGGAAGTCTTCGCCGAACCAGCGCAAAGCCGCTAGCGAAACACCGTAACGCGCCAGGGCTCCAAGCGCTCCTGCGAACCCTATCGCGATCAAGACCATCTCAATTCCTGGATTGCTCAGACCTCACGCGAACGGACTGCGCTTCATGGCGTAGTCAATGGCTTCCTGAGGCACCGAGTACTCCGTGTAGGCTCGGCCGCCGGGATACTTCAGGTCTTGCAGCCCGACCGGACTGGTGTAAAAGGCGTCGACGGCCAATTTGCGCATCCAACCGAAGAACTCTACGCCAGGCCCCAGGTCGCCCTGATCCCAGGCCTGGTAGTCGCGGAACCTCGCGTAGTCGCCCTGACCGGATCCCTGAATCCTGGAGTTGCGATTCGCCTCCTCGGCGGCCAATTCGTCCAACAAAGCTATTTGTGTTTCGGCGGTGCTAGCGGCGAATGTGGAATTCCCCCGCTCGCGCATCTCGGCATCAAGCCACGCCAATCCGCCGTGGAAGATATTCGCCAGGTCCTCGTTGGAAGCGCAAAGCAGATCGATGAACTCGACCGCGCCAGCATCGACCGCGCTGCCGGAAATTTCGTCCGCCGGAACGATCAACGCTGCTAGACGAGTTACTGTTTCCCATTCGTGCTCGGTGAGTTCCTGTCGCTTGTAGCCCTCAAGTGCGCCCTTCATGGCCGTCGCTTGCCCATGCACTTGCTGCGCGGCGGCTTGATTGATCGGGACACCGAAGCCCGCGGCGGCGATCGCTAGGGCGATGCCTCGGAGCGCGTCGCGCCTGGAGATCTCAGATATTTGAACGAGCTTAGACATTGCCCTTCCTCATCTCTTCCGCCAGGTAATCACTCGCTCTCCAAGAGAGAGAGTTGATCGTCAGAGTAGGGTTCTTATCTGGGTTACTGACGAATGAAGCTCCGTCAACGACGAAGAGATTCTTGGCGTCCCACGCCTGATTGAACTTGTTAAGCACGGAAGTTTCCGCCCGCTCGCCCATGCGTGCGGTTCCAACTTCGTGAATGATTGACCCTGGCACCGAGATGCCGTCAGCTTCTCGTGCCGCGTTGGCCAAGCCCACTACTCGTCCGCCCATCGCATCGATAATTTCGGTGAAGCTCTTCTCCATATGACGAGCCTGTTTCCATTCGTGGTCAGACCATTTGAAGTGGAACTTCAGGACTGGAATGCCCCATTGGTCGACGACGTTAGGATCGATCTCGCAGTAGCTCAGATCGTTGGCGATCATTTCGCCGCGTCCCGCAAAGCTGACCGCCGCGCCGTACTGCTCGCGAATCTGCTTCTTCATCTTTGCGCCATAGCCAAGGCTTTGGGCGGCGCCGTGGTAACTGCCGGGTCCCGGCAATCGGAATCCTCCCCCAAATTCGATGTGATATCCGCGCGGGAAGCCCAGCTTCTCGTGGTCGTCCCAAGCCCACCACGGTGCGTAGAGGTGAGTTCCTCCGAAACCATTGGTGTCGTAGTGCGGCATGCCTTCTAGGTACGGGACGTATCCTCGGAGCCCGAATCCCACCGTATCCATCAGGTTGCGGCCGACCTGGCCCGACGAATTGCCGATTCCATTGGGGTGGTAGCGCGATTTCGAATTCAGCAGAATGCGCGCCGACTCACCCGAACTAGCTGCGAGAATTACCGCCTTGGCCGAAATCTTCACCTCACGGCGCGTGTCCCGATCGATGTAGATCACCCCGTTCGGCTTGCCGTTGGAGTCAACGCTAACCTCGCGCGCCATCGCTCCGGTAATCAGCGTCGCCCTGCCGCTCTCCAGCGCGGGGAAAATCTCGACCTGGCTAGCTGAGTAGGCAGATGCGGTGAGGCATCCTCGGCCGCAATGGCCGCAGTAGTGGCAAGCGGCGCGACCGTTCTTATTAGAAGTGATGACTGCTCGGCGGTTCGCGATGAACGGAATGCCCAGCTTCTTGCCCGCCTCGCGCGCCAAGAGCGTGTGCACTTGGGGCGCTGGCGCCTTCTCGAAAATTCCGTCGGGCGCGGAGGGTATCCCTTCCACCGTGCCCGTAACGCCGATGAAGCTCTCCGCCTTATCGTAGTAAGGCGAGATATCGGAGTAGTCGATCGGCCAGTTGTCGCCGAGGCCATCACGGTCACGCGCCTTGAGATCCATTTGGGAGAACCGAAACGACATCCGGCCGTAGTGGTTCGTCCGGCCCCCCACGATGCGTGATCGAAACCACTTGAACTGGCTGCCTTCGCCCACGGTGTATGGCTCGCCCGGCAGCGTCCATCCGCCGGACGTTGTCGTCATAAAGCCGTAGGGTTTTCCCTCGCCAAAATAGAACTTGCCGCCGTCTTCGACCCCCCGGTGGTTGTAATCGTGGAAGGACTGGTGTTCCTTGAACTCTGTCGTCGGGTCGAGCATCGGGCCCGCCTCAAGCAGGCACACTTTCATGCCGTGGTCGGTCAGGACGCGGACGGCTGTGCCGCCGCCGGCCCCGGCTCCAACGATTACGGCATCGTATTCTTGTGGCGAAGCGTTACTCTGTGGCATTGGGTTGTTGGCTCCGATTAATTGTAGTGGAACCTACTAGACAAAACTGGCGAATCGCTTTGACTTGTCTTATCGCGCTGCTGCACTCGGCCTGCGGCAGCCCGGTCCACGACAGAGCGGGGGACCCCGAGTCTCTCACGAGCGGCACCGGCACGGTGCTGCGCATCGAAGCCGAGTTCGACGCGATTCTGCCTGCGAACTATCGCATCGAGAGAATTGCTGCAGGATTTGTCTTCGCCGAAGGGCCCCTTTGGGTGCGCCGAGGTCAGTGGCAAGGTCTTCCGTTTCTGGCGTTTTCGGACATCCGCAGCAATGCGCTTTACCGTTGGAATCCGCAGGACCGCGACGCGGTCGAGATACTGCGTCCCGTTTTCGCCGGCGCCGCGGAAAACGAATGGTCCGTCGGCCCAGCCGGACTGGCGCTGGACGCATTGGGCAATTTTCTGATCTGCGAGCAGGGCGATCGCCGAATCGGCTTGCTGACGCACGCGGGCGAGCGATCCGTCTTCGTCGATCATTTCAACGAGAAGAGACTCAATAGCCCGAACGATCTCGTGTGGGGCCCTGACGGATGGCTCTACTTCACCGATCCGCCATTTGGGCTCAAGGAGCAAGATGACGATCCGGAGAAGGATCTCGATTTCAACGGCGTCTTCCGCGCGAGCGCCGACGGCCAGACCGTCGAGCTACTCGCAGATGGCCAATCGCGGCCAAACGGCCTCGCATTCTCTCCCGATGGCCAATTTCTCTACGTGTCCAACTCTGATCCGTATCGCAAGAATTGGATACGTTATCCAATCGGCGAAGATCGATCGGTCGGTCCCGGGCGAGTCTTCTACGACGTGACGTCGAACAACGAAGAAGGGTTGCCGGATGGACTTGTCCTGGACCAGGACGGTCGCGTTTACGCTACGGGACCCGGCGGAGTTTGGGTTTTCTCGCCCGACGGTGTGCATATCGGCACCATTCAGCCCGACGAACCTCCCGCCAACGTGGCCTGGGGGAATGAAGGTAAGACGCTGTACATGACGGCCCGCACTGGCGTTTACCGCATCCAACTCAATGTCCAAGGCATGATCAACTAACCGACGTTCCGGGCCGGACGGACGGCCGCCGCTATACTTAGAGGTTTGGCCCTCAAGATGCCCAGTCAGCCCAAGATCCGTTCAACAACCATTCTGTGCATTCGCCGCGGCGGTAAGACCGTTATGGGCGGTGATGGGCAGGTTACTTTAGGCAGCGAAGTCATCAAGGGTACCGCCCGCAAAACCCGCCGGCTGTACAACGAGAAGATTCTCGCCGGGTTCGCTGGCTCCACGGCAGACGCGATGTCGCTGTTCTCCCGATTTGAGGATAAGCTGCAGGAGTTTAACGGCAACCTAACGCGAGCCGCCGTCGAATTGGCTAAGGATTGGCGCACCGACAAGTCACTGCGGCACCTAGAGGCGGTTCTGTTGACCGCGGACGAGTCTTCGACTCTGCTGATTAGCGGCACAGGCGACGTCATCGAACACGACGAACCGGTGGCCGGAATCGGTTCAGGCGGATCCTTCGCGGTCGCTGCCGCCAGCGCGTTGATGCTGCACACGAAGCTGGATGCCCGGCAAATTGCCGAAGCCGCAATGAAGATTGCCGCTAACATTTGCATCTACACCAACGACAGCTTGCATTTCGAAGAGCTGGGCTAGGGTACGCCGTTATGGTTATTTATCTTCCCGGTCAGTCCGAGCTGGACACTCCTGCCCTGGACGAGCTCACCCCCCGCGAGATAGTCCAAGAGCTAGACAAGCATGTTGTCGGACAGCATGACGCCAAACGCGCCGTTGCCATCGCGCTGCGTAACCGGGTCAGACGTCGCAAGCTGAGCCCCGAGATGGCCGACGAGGTCATGCCCAAGAATATCTTGATGATGGGAGCGACGGGCGTTGGTAAGACGGAGATCGCGCGGCGTCTCGCGCGCTTGTCGAACTCTCCGTTTCTTAAAGTCGAAGCTTCGAAGTTCACCGAGGTCGGCTACGTCGGTCGCGACGTCGACTCGATGATTCGCGACCTAGTCGATGTCGGCATCGATATGGTGCGCGAAGAAAAGCTAGACCTCGTGGCCGAGCGAGCAGAGGCCAACGCAGAGGAACGAATCCTCGATATCTTGATGCCGCCCCAAACTCCGGATGAAGAAGGCAAAGATGGCAAGGAATCGGTCGCCAGAACCCGCGAGAAGCTGCGCCGCAAATTGCGCGAGGGTAAGCTCGACGACCGTATGGTTGAGATCGAGGTGCGCGACCGCAACACGCCGATCGAGGTGATTACCAACTCAGGAATCGAGGAGATGGACATCAATCTTCGCGACATGCTTCCCGGTCTGTTCGGCGGTAAGTCGCGGCGTCGCAAAATGCACGTCGTCGAAGCGCTGGACTATCTAGTCCAAGAGGAAGAACAGAAGCTGGTCGACATGGACCAGGTCACGCGGCAAGCTGTCGATCGCGTAGAGCATTCAGGAATTATTTTCCTCGATGAGATGGATAAAATCGCCGGCCGTGAGGGCAGTCGTGGACCGGATGTCAGTCGCGAAGGCGTACAGCGGGATATCCTGCCGATCATCGAAGGTACGACCGTCAATACGCGTTACGGTATGGTCCGCACGGATCACATCCTGTTCATTGCGGCCGGAGCCTTTCACGTTTCGAAGCCCTCGGACATGATTCCCGAGTTGCAGGGGCGTTTCCCAATCCGTGTTGAGTTGAAGTCGCTCACCGCTGCGGACTTTGTCAGAATCTTGACCGAGCCCAAGAACGCCTTAATCAAGCAGTATGTGGCGCTGATGGAGACGGAGGGGGTCAAGCTCAAGTTTGAGGACGATGCCATCGTCGAGATCGCCCGGCTCGCGAGCGAAGTGAACCAGCAAACGGAGAACATCGGTGCTAGAAGACTGCACACAATCATGGAAAAGCTTCTTGATGAAGTATCCTTCGAGGGGCCTGATCTGAAGAAGAAGTCCGTCAAGATTGACGCCAAGTATGTCGCCGATCGGCTCGCGGACGTGGTCAAGGACCAGGACTTGAGCCGTTACATCCTCTAGCGGCGGCTGCTATCGTGATTTCCCCGCGCCCAGCCTGTAGCCGGTGGCTAACGTTAGCGCCTTCGCTCGTAATCCTGTTGGCGGCGTGTGGCTCGGTTGGCGAGCCTCGTCCTCCTCTGTTGCACATACCCGGTCGCGTGGACGACTTTGCTGTCCGCCAGGAAGAGTCTGAGCTGGTCGCCGAGTGGACCTGGCCCGTTCTCGGAAGTGAGGGCCAGGTCTTTCGCGAAATGGAACGATTCGAAATCTACTCGTTGTTCGTTCCGCCGGGCAGCGACCTTCCGGCTGCGGACGCGATGAGCGATCACGGAGAACTTGTCACGACCGTCGTGGCCCAGGCCCCCGGTCCGACCGGTCCGGGGACGAACATGGTGGTCCGGGCGCCGCTCTTCGGGCAGTATGGTTCCAAAAGGGGCTTTGCCGTGCGAGGAGTTAGCGTCAAGGGGCGTAGTGCGTCCTGGTCCGAGTTGCGAACCCTCGATGTCGTACAGCCCCCCGGGGCCCCAGCCGATTTATCTGTAACAGTGCTGGAGCAAGGGGTCAGAGTGGTGTGGGCCGCGGTGGAAGACGCGGTGCGATACGAGGTGCAGCGACGCGTGGCGGAGGGAGAATTCGTGGCTATGGGCTCCACGGACGGCCCCGAGTTCTTAGATACCTCCCCGCAATGGGACATGCCTCACAGTTATCTTGTGAGGGCGTTGAAGCCTGCCGGCGATTCGCTCGATGTTCCTGGACCTCCGGCGAAAAGTGCCGCTCTAACGCCGCGTGATGTGTTCCCGCCGGCAGCCCCGGTTGACCTGCGCGCGATAGCCGTTGAGGGTGGCGTGGAACTATCTTGGAGCTCCAACTCTGAAGCGGATCTGGGCGGGTATCGCGTCTTGCGGGATGGTTTGCCGGTCCACCAGGGGTTGCTGGACTCGGCAAACTTTAGCGATCAACCACTCTCTGCTGGACAAACCGTTGTCTATCAGGTGATGGCAATAGACCGCTCGGGAAATTCCAGCAGACCCGCTGAAGTACAGACTGTCAGCCTCCGCTGAACGAGAGAGATGGCCAAGATTGGATAGAATGGGCGCTAAGGAACAAGAGGTAAAGCATGAAGTTTTTTCTGGACACCGCTAATATCGAACAGATCACCAAGGCGAATGCGTACGGCATCTTAGACGGAATCACGACGAATCCTTCACTCATCGCCAAGGAGGGCGCCGATCACGCCCAGCGTATCCTTGAGATCTGCCAGATAGTGGACGGCGACGTTTCCGCAGAAGTTGTCGAGACCGAAGCGGAAGCAATGCTGACCGAAGGCCGCAAATTGGCGAAGATCCACGACAATGTTGTCGTCAAGGTTCCTTTGACGCGCGACGGTATCAAAGCCACCAAGATGCTGTCCTCCGAAAGGATTCGCGTCAACGTCACGCTTTGCTTCACCGCCAATCAAGCGCTGCTGGCTGCCAAGGCTGGCGCTTACTACATCAGCCCCTTTGTCGGCCGTCTCGACGACATCAGCGCCGAGGGAATGGAACTGATTCGCGACATCGTAACGATATACGACAACTACGGCTATCCGACCCAAGTGCTGACGGCGTCGGCCCGCGGACCCCTGCATGTGAGAGACGCCGCTTTGTGCGGAGCCCACGTCGTGACTTTGCCTTACCCGGTTTTTGAGAAGCTCTTCGATCATCCTCTGACTGACAGCGGACTCGCGCAGTTCCTGGCCGACTACCGTAAGAGCCAAGAGGGCTAATGCAAACAGCCTGGCCGCAATGGGCGGAGGTGGCGGTTGCGTTTTTCGTAGTCGTCGCTCTCGCTGTTGCGGCTGTTGTTTTCCTCGCAGGCAAGTGGCGGCGCGAGAACGATCCGGACGAGAAGGAGCGCCAGCGCCGATTAGAGGTCAATCGAAATGGCCGCATCACCTCAGGTGAAGTCGTCGACATCGTGGACGAAGAACTAGCTCCCAATGGAGCGCGGCGACGATTTCTGCACTATCGCTACACGGTTGGCGCAGTTGATTTTGCGGCCTGTCAAGACGTTACGTTGATCTCGGAGCGAATCGGCGACGATCCACGAGGCATCGTTGGCGCCGTGGCGGTTAAGTATCACAACAAGAACCCCTACAACTCCATCATCGTGTGCGAGGACTGGAGCGGATTTCGTCGCGCCGCAGAGTCGATCGCCGAGAACCCGCTAGAGGCTGACCCTGTTCGTCTGGCCGACGGGAAGTCCGCCTGCAAAATGTGAGGCGCCTCGATCCGCTATCCTGGCGCTGTGGTCCGAATCAAAAGAAGAAGTATCTGTACCGACACTGTAGGAGTAGTTCAATGAATCGAGTTTTGTTTGGATCCCTTGCGGGTGCGCTGTTCTGTCTAACCCTGGGTTGCGCGCCGACTGCCCCTCCTGCCGCGGAGGCTCCAGCACCGGATGGTGCATTCCGTGACGAGGCTCTCAGTCGGCTAGGTGCGTTGCAAGAGCGGATCGTTTCCCTCGCCGAGGCGATGCCTCAAGAAAAGTACACATGGAGACCCGCTGAGGGCGTGCGTTCCGTAAGCGAACTCTACGTCCACGTCGCGGGCGCCAACTTCGGCCTGGCTGGCACTTTCGGGGCGACCGCTCCGGAGGGCGCCGTTCCCGGCAATGATGTGACCGATAAGGCGGCGATCACCGCGGCCTTAACTGCCTCGTTCGAGCATCTAAAGGGCGCGGTCGGCGGAGTTTCCGCCTCGTCTGCAGATGAGAAGCTGAATCTCTTCGGTCGGGAAATGACAACCCGACAGGCGCTCTGGACACTCACCGAGCATCTCAGCGAGCACCTAGGGCAGGGAATCGCCTATGCCCGCGTGAACGCCGTCATCCCCCCCTGGAACGCGCAATAGTTTGCCGAAATATCCTGCCTGAACAAAGGGCTGCATCCAGAGCGGATGCAGCCCTTTTCTCATTGCCGCGGTCTTGGGGAGCGTGGTCTCAGTAGGTAACCCTAGACGCCGATCAGGCCGCGACTAGGCTATCCCCCTAACTTGTCTGAGCCTCTAGACGGATTAGGGGAGACGGCCATATCATCCGCACAAAGGACCGGCTACTTGGCCCAAGTATCGTCATATGTCTGAAATCATTTCGCTGTTACGCGCTCTCGTCAAGACAGCGTTGTTGATGGCGATCGCAGTATCTGCGTTGGCACTGGTCCTGGGTGCGATCTACTTCCCATACTCGGCCGACGATCCGTCGCTCGAGGTCAGTCTCGACGCCCTTGCGGCCGACGAGTTCTATGAAGAGGTCTACTCCGCGGACGAACAGCTTATAGCGGCCGGTTCGGAGCCCAAAGACCACGAGTACGTGGTCATGGGCAAGAACGCCAACGAGGCTGCGGGAGCAGACGAGGCGATCGCGGCGTTTGTCAACGACTACCACCTCGAGGACGCCCACGTACTCGAAGTCGGGGCGGGCAGCGGACAGCTTCAGGACATTGTCGACGACTATACGGGCCTCGACATCGCGGCCAGCGCCGCCCGCTATTTCCACAAGCCGTTCGTTCATGGATCGGCGACGGATTTGCCCTTCGCCGACGGGGAGTTCGACGCCGTATGGACTGTCTGGACGTTGGAACACGTCCCGAACCCGGAGCTGGCCTTGAGCGAAATGCGGCGTATCACGAAACCCGGCGGCCTCATCTTCTTGGCTCCTGCCTGGAACTGCGGCCCCTGGCTCGCTCAGGGCTACCCCATCCGCCCCTACAGCGATTTCGGCATTGGCGGCAAATTAACCAAGGCCAGCCTCAGCTTCCGCGCCAATCCTTTGTATGAATATGCTCACCTCGTCTCATCGCGGCTGGTGCGCCGAGCGGGGCTCATGGTCGACAGCGGTCCGACGACGTTTCGCTACAAACGCATTCAGGCGAACTACGACCACTATTGGATGCCGGATAGCGATGCGGTCGTGACGCTTGATCCGCATGAGGCGATGCTGTGGTATTCCAGCCGTGGCGACGCCTGCTTGAATTGCCCCAAGGAAACGTCCGAGCAATTGTTGATGGGACTCTCGCCGCTCGTCATTCAAGTGAATAAGAAGCAGCCCGCCGAGATCGCCAAGCAATAAACGAGCGATCAATCTGCTCGTTCCAACAAAGTCCGCTTCGTTGCGTCCAGGGTTGCCTTCAGCGAGTCCCTAGGCAGACTCAGCGTGAATGGCTTGACGATCCACCCCAGGCCGAACGGGACGCCGCGCGTCAGCGTTACGCTCCGGCACTCAACGTAAGTTCCGCCGTCTCCCTCTTGGATGCTCCAGTAGGCGTTGAGTCGCCACAGAAACCCCGAATCCTTCCCTTCGGGCAACATTACTTCTTTGGGTTTGCCTGCATCTCGGATCTCGTTTATTCGTGTACTGCGGGAGCGCAACTGCCAACGGCCGTCGGCTTTCGTTAGGACCTCGACGTCGTGCTCCGTATCCAGTACAACCGTGAAGACCTTCTCTTTAAGCAGTCGCAGCGAGCTATGAATCCTTGCACCGTTGCGGCGGACCAGTTTGCTGTCGATGACTTCGGGGTAGACGTCCTTGTGGTGGTCGTAGTCGGTCAGCAGGGCGATGACATCTTCTCCTGCGGCTCCCCGGACGAACATCGTCGCCGTCCAGTCCTGAATCAATCCGCCTTTTACTTCCAGGCTTCGTTCCGTTGCTCGCGGTTCCACGACGCCCGCCCGCACTTGCTCCCTCCAGCCTTTTCCGTTGGACCCCGCCAAGAAGAAATTGGCGTCGCCGCTAAGCTGCTGATCGAGATTCTGCTCCACCCGCGCGGCGTACTTCTCGTAGGCCGCTACCGTCTCGGGACGCAACTGGGTCTTGGGCTGCGCAACGAGAGCCGCGCAAGTCAACAATATCGCCGCCGCTAGAATTCCACTGCGCGCCATCGGACTACTAGTGATCGTACAATTTGAGACGTGATGCACACGCCCCCGGTCTCAAAAAAACAAGCTGCCGAACTCGACAGCGACGGTTTCACCATTCTTCCGCAATTCCTGACTCCTGCCGAAGTCGACGCCTTCCGTCAGAGAATCGCTCAACTCTTCGACGAAGAGGGCTATTCGGCCGGCTCTGATTTCAAGCTCGAACCGGGGGCCAAACGGCTGGCCAACCTAGTCAATAAGGGTTCCATATTTCAACGTGCGTTCGCCGATTCCTCCGTCTTGGCCCTTGTCCGCCAGGTGCTCGGCCGCGACATCAAGCTCAGCAGCCTCAACGCTCGTTCTGCGATCGCCGGAGGAGGTTCTCCTCAACCGCTCCACGCCGACATGGGCGCCGTTCCGGACGAAAAAGGCTACTGGGTTTGCAACGTCGTCTGGATGCTCGATGACTTTACCGAAGTGAACGGTGCGTTGCGCGCGGTTCCCGGATCTCACCGCTCGGGGCGTCTCCCGCAGCAAGCTCTTGCCGATCCGTTCGCCGCTCATCCTGGTGAAGTGCTGATCACGGGCGAATCAGGTGATGTCGTGGTGATGAACGCCCACCTCTGGCACGCCGGAACCGAGAACCGCGCTGCCGCCGACCGACTCGCCCTCCACAGCTTCTTTTGCCGGCACGACAAGCCGCAGCAACAATATCAAAAGAAGCTCCTCGCCCCCGCCGTTCAATCGCAACTGAGCCCCGAACTCCGTGATCTACTCGCCCTCGACGATCCCCTCAACGACGTACTTAGCTCCCAAGACGTCGTCCGCAGCGGCTTCATGAAGTAGCCTCCGAGTATCATGGGGACTTCGCGACAATCGCGAAGAAAGGGAGTCGTGTCGCAATGCCGATCAATAACGTCGTGCTCGTCGGGGCTGGAGGCAAGATGGGCCTCCGTCTCGCCGCGAACCTCAAAAAATCTTCCTACCGCGTTCGCCACGTCGAGATCAGCGACGCAGGCCAGGCCGCGCTTTCGCGCCTCGGTTTCGACGTATTCGATATCGAGCAGGCATTAGACGGCGCCGACGCGGTCATCCTCGCCGTGCCGGACAGACTCATCGGCAAGGTCGCTCATCAAATCGAACATCTGCTGGCCCCCGGAGTGATGGTCGTCTGCCTCGATGCCGCTGCGCCCTTTGCCGGCGAAATGCCCGAGCGCGAAGATCTCGCCTACTTCATCACTCACCCCTGTCACCCGCCGGTGATCCACGACGAGAAGACCCCCGAAGGCCAACTGGACTTCTTCGGCGGCATCTACGCCAAGCAGCACATCGTCTGCTGTCTCATGCAGGGCCCTGACGGCGCCTATATGGAAGGCGTGCGCCTCGCCCGCGTCATCTACGGTCCCGTGATGCGCGCACACCGCTGTACCGTCGAGCAGATGGCCATTCTCGAACCCGTGCTTTCTGAGACCGTTGCTGCGACCTGCATGGTCGTCATCAAAGAGGCAGTGGACGAGGCCGTCCGCCGCGGAGTGCCAGCGCAAGCCGCTGAAGACTTTGTGATCGGTCACCTCAAGGTCGAAATCGGCATCGCCTTCAAAATGTTCGAAGGCGCGCAGTTTTCCGACGGTGCCCTGTTGGCAATCGAGAACGCCAAGAAATCTATCTTCCAGCCCGACTGGAAGAAAGTGTTTGAAGAAGACGCTGTCAAGCAGAGCGTCCAAGACATCACTCAACCGCCAAGCGTTTCCTAGCCGTGATGTCGGACCGGATCCACGCGACCTATTGGGTCGAAACCGCCTTCCCGCTGCAACAGGCCGCCGAGGTCTTGGCAGGAGAGCAGTCGTCCGGTACGTTTATCTCTCTTCCTGGCGAGACGCCGGAACTTAAAGCCCGCCACGGCGCCGTTGTCGAACATATTGAAGAACTCGGCTCAGTCGACACTCCGTCGCTGCCGGACGCAGGCGTTCCCAAGGGAGAGACCTCGCCGAAATGGAGGCGCGCCCACGTCCAAGTCTCGTGGCCGTTGGATAACCTAGGCCCCTCGCTGCCCAACCTCCAAGCCACCGTCGCCGGGAACCTTTTCGAACTGAAACAGTTTTCCGGCCTGAGCCTCATCGGCCTCTCGCTCCCGCCAGCATTTCGAGACGCCTATCCCGGCCCGCAGTTCGGCGTCGCTGGCACGCGCAAACTTACCGGTGTGGAGAAACTGCCGCTAATCGGCACCATCGTGAAGCCCAGCGTCGGTCTGTCGCCCGCCGATACTGCCGCCATCGTCCGCCAACTTGCCCAGGGCGGCCTCGACTTCATCAAAGACGATGAACTGCAGGCGGACGGCCCTCACAGCCCCTTCGCCGAGCGCGTCGATAAAGTCATGCACGTGCTAAGATCGCACGCCGACAGGACCGGCAAGATGGTTATGTTCGCATTCAACGTCACCGGGGAGATCGATGAGATGCGCCGCCGTCACGACCTCGTCGTCGAAGCGGGCGGAACCTGCGTGATGGCCAGCATGCATTCCGTTGGCTTGCCTGGCATGACCGCTCTGCGCTCCCACAGCCGGCTGCCTATTCATGCGCACCGCAACGGCTGGGGCGTCTATGGCCGCTCGCCGCACCTGGGCATCGACTACAAAGCCTGGCAAAAGTTCTGGCGTCTCGCCGGAGCTGACCACATGCACGTCAACGGATTGCGCAACAAGTTCTGCGAGGCCGACGAATCAGTGGTCTCATCGGCGAAGGAGTGTCTTACGCCCATGTTCGAAGGGGAAGGTCGCGGCTGCGAAGTCATGCCTGTCTTTTCATCCGGCCAATGGGCCGACCAAGCCTTTGACACCTACGCAGCCCTCGGCTCTTCCGACTTGATTCACGCCGCTGGCGGCGGCATCATGGGACACCCTGGCGGCATCGCCGCCGGTGCAGCTAGCATGCGGGCCGCCTGGGAAGGCGCCCTAGCCGGGTTGACGCGTGAACAAGTCGCTGCCGCAAGTCCCGAGTTTCGGCAGGCTAGGGAGCAATTCGGGTCGTGATTCCGAAACTTGCCCTCTCCTACTATGGCGACGACTTCACGGGCTCAACCGACGTCATGGAGGTGCTCACCTGGGCGGGCTTGCACACAGTCCTCTTTCTGCAGCCGCCGAACAAAGAGCAGCTTTCCCGCTTTCGCTCCGCGCGCGCTATCGGCATCGCCGGAGACAGCCGTAGCCGCTCGCCCGAGTGGATGTCCGAACATCTTCCCCAGATCTTTCAACAACTCCAGGGTTTCGCCGCGCCGATCAACCAGTACAAAGTTTGCTCTACGTTCGACAGCTCCCCGCAGGTTGGTTCCATAGGACGCGCCCTAGATATCGGTCTCGACGTCTTTGCGGGGGCCTGGGCGCCCATCGTCGTCGGAGCCCCCAAGCTGCGGCGTTACCAAGCCTTCGGCAATCTCTTCGCGCGGATTGCTTCAGAGACCTATCGCCTTGATCGCCATCCCACCATGAGCCGCCATCCGGTGACGCCGATGGGCGAGTCTGACCTCCGGCGCCACCTCGCTGCGCAGACTCGCGCCAAGATCGGCTTGGTCGATCTGCTGGCGCTTGCCTCTGGAGCGGGGCAGAGCCGCGTCGCTGAGGCTATCTCGTCCGGAGCGCGCGCGGTTCTCTTCGATGTTCTCGACGAGGCCTCGCTCGTTGAAGTCGGCCGCCTCATCTGGGAGAACCGCGCCGCCGCTCCCTTCGCCATCGCCTCATCCGGCCTCGAGTACGCGCTCGTGGCCTACTGGCGCTCAGCCGGACTTCTGGCCGAGGCCCCCGCTCCCCAGCGGGCAGACCCAGTTGATCGCGTCGCCGTTCTCTCAGGCAGTTGTTCGCCTGAGACCGCCGCTTCCATCCGTTACGCCATCGACCAAGGCCACGCGGGCATCCCTCTCGACGCCCGCTCCGTCGCCAGCGGTCAGTTCGATGACGCGCTGCAACAGGCCATCTCCATCGCCGCTGAAGGCCGCAGCTTCATCTTCTACACCGCTCTCGGCCCCGCAGACCCCAACCTCATCGAAGGCGACGAATCCTTTCGGCGGTCCCTCTCCGAAAATCTCGGCCGACTGTTCGCCGCAGCCTTGCGCCAAACCGGCATCCGCCGCGCCGTCGTCTGCGGCGGCGACACCTCCTCCGGCGTCGGACGCCAACTCGACATCTACGCCCTCACCGCCGTCTGTCCCCTAGCCCCCGGCTCCCCCCTCTGCCGTGCCTGGTCCGACGGTCCCCTCGACGGCCTCGAAATCTCCTTCAAAGGCGGCCAGGTCGGCGGACCAGCCTTCTTTGAAGAAACGCGCCAACCGGCTTAGGATCTCGCTCACGCAGACGCAATAAGTGGAATGCTATTAAGGGCCTGTCGCTTAGCGATCGGGACCTGGGCGCTAGGAGGTGGGCATGAAGCGGACTTGGTTGAAGCGTAACTGGCTTTGGAGCGTCTTTCTCGCCGCGATGGTTATTTCGCCCGCGAGAGCGCAACAGCAAGGTCTGACCCTCGAAGACTGTTTGCGATTCGCGCTAGCAGCGCCCTCCACGGTGCAGTCTGCCGAGCGCGATCAGTCCATAGCCGCGGAGCGGCAAACGGTCGCGCGTGCCGGTCTGCTGCCCCGATTGGCCATCAACTCGACGTATGCCTACAACAGCCCGAACGCCAACGCTCCTAATCCGTTCAGCTTCGTTGCCTTGAACGGCGTCCGCGAGTACTTGGCCGTCGCCGACGTCAGTTGGAGCATGGACCTCTCCGGACGCTTGCGGGCGGGCCTCGCCCGGGAACGCGCCGGTAGCGACATCGCCGCCGCCGATCTCGCCATCGCCCGCCGGGACATTCGGCGGGCAGTCACACTGGCCTATTACGACCTGCTTCTCGCTCGCCGCATCGTTCAGTTGGAGCAGGGCAGCCTCGACGAAGCCCGCCAGTTCGAACATAACGTCCGCGCCCGCCAGGCTCAGGGAGATGCCTCCCGCGCGGACGCGCTGAAGGCCTCAGCGCAGCGATCCCAGTTCGAGCAGCGCTTCGCCCAGGCTCAACTTGACGCCAAGTTAGCCAATCAGATCCTCGCTTCGTTCTGGACGGTAGACGTCGATACGGATCTGCCTGTCGTGGACGTATTGGACTCTACGCCTGCGCTGCCGGCGGAGATCGTGGGCGGCGACACTCAACAAGCCGCTGCCGCGCTCGCCCAGAGGCCGGAGTTGTCCAGGATCGACGCCCTGGGACGAACCTTCATAGCTGACCGCAAGATTGCCCGTGCGGGTCTGAAGCCCGACGCTAGTCTCGTGTTCCAATACGGACTTGATGCCAATCAGGTTCGTTCGGACCAACTTGGCTACGCGGCCTTCGTCAACGTGAACGTGCCCGTCTTTGACTGGTTTCGCTCTCGCAGCGGCGCCCGCGAGGCAAACTATCGCCAAGAACAGACAAGAATTCAGCGCGCCTCCACCGAGCGCGCGCTCACGCGGGAGTACCGGGCAGCTCGTTCGCGCGTAATGTCCTGGCACGAACGAATCAGCATGGCCCAAAACGAGTCCGACGCAGCCCGCGAGAACCTGCGGCTGGTACGCCTCCTGTACGAAAACGGCGAAGGTGCTGCGCTGGACGTGGTCATTTCACAAGCCGACGCAACCCAGGCGGGGCGCTCCCACTACTCCGCCCTCGCCGAATACCAACGTGCCATCGCAGACTTCGAGCTGGCGGCCGGGCGATGAGAGACGTCATGCGAATTCTTATTCTTGCCGCCCTGGCCCTTCTTGGCTGTGGCGCGCCCGACCAAGCCACCGAGCCCCAAGTCGTCGTCGACGTGAAAACCGCCATAGCCGCCATACAAGACGTCGAGGAGATAGCCAGCGCGCCCGCAACGGTCTTTGCCAAGTCCGAAGCAAAGGTCGCCTCGCAGTTGACCGCCCCAATCGCCAGCCTTGAGGTGCAAAAGGGAGATCGCGTCAGACAAGGTCAGATCCTCGCCCGGCTGCGTACGGCCGACCTCGACGCACAACTCGCCGACGCGCGGGCCCAAGTTGGCGATGCTTCCGCGAACCTTGAGAAGGTCTCCTCTGGGACTCTTCCAACCGAGGTCGAGCGCGCCCAAGGCGAAGTGGAGCGCACAGCCTCCGCTCTAGTCGCAGCCAAACAGATCTTCGAACGCCGCCAGATACTCGTCGCCGAGGGCGCCCTTCCTGAGCGCGATCTGCTCATCGCCAAGACGCAGTACGATCAGGCGCTATCCGCTAACCGCGTCGCACAATCATCACGCGATCTGCTGACCGGCACGTCTCGCCTCCAAGACGTGCGAATCGCTGAAAGCCGTCTCGCCTCAGCGCAAGCCAAGTTGGATCTCGCCAGCGCCCAACTGGCATTCGCCGAAATCGTTAGTCCCTCGCCCGGCGTCGTCACTGACCAGTTTCTCTACCCCGGCGACATGGCCCGACCCGACGCGCCGCTCTTCACCGTCATGGATCTTTCCGTCGCCGTCGCTCGCGGCCAATTCCCCGAGGAGAGAGCCGGCGGGCTGCGCGTAGGCCAAGCGTGCCGCTTCACCGGCGTTGACGCGTCCAGTGTCGTCCACCAGGGCAAACTCACCGTGGTGAACCAAGCTGTCGATCTCCTTCGTCGCACGATCGAAGTCTGGTGCGAAATACCCAACAGCGGGGGCGCCGTCAAAGCCGGCGTCTTCGGCGAACTGACGGTTGTGCTCGAGGTGCACTACGACGCCCTGACGGTTCCCTTGGCCGCGGTCGAGTTTGATCCCGGTCGCAAGAACGGCATCGTCTGGACGGTCGGCCCCGACAATCTCGTGCACGAAAATAACACCAAGGTAGGTGTGGTCTCCGACGCGAAGGTCGAAATTCTCGAAGGCGTCCGGAGCGGCGATACCGTCGTCGTCGAAGGCGGATATGGCCTCTCCGACGGTTTGACCGTTCGCCTCGCGGAGCCTCCTCAATGAGGACTAGCCCGTTCGCTTACTTCGTCGAGGCCTATGGCAAGGCGCTAGTTTTCGGCGCTCTCGCCGTTGCCCTCGCCGGTTTAGCCTTCGCTTTTAGCTTGCCGGTCTCGCTGTTCCCACAGACCGACTTTCCCCGTGTGGTCATCCTCGTCGACAACGGCGTAACGCCCATCGATCAGCAAGCGCTCACCGTCACCCGCCGGCTCGAAGAGGCAGCCCGCCGGGTTCCCGGTGTCACCGACATTCGTTCCGTCACATCACGCGGTGCAACCGAAATCAGCGTCTTATTCCGCTGGGACGTCAACATCGTCGACTCCCTGCAACTCATTCAAGGCGAAATCGCCCAGATCGCCCCGACCCTCCCTCCGGAATCACGCTATTACATCAATCGCCTCACCTTCTCCGTCTTCCCCACAATCGGCTTCAGCCTGACGTCGCCCGGTCGCAGCCTTGCCGAACTGTGGGAACTGGCCTACTGGGATCTCGCCCCTCGCCTCTACCGCATCCCCGGCGTCATGGAAGCGCGCATCGTCGGCGGTCGCGAGTCCGAGTTTCACGTCCTCGTTGATCCCGAGAGATTAAATCGCTACGGCCTCTCACTCACCTCCGTATCCAATGCCATCCGCGACGCCAACATTATTTCTTCGGGCGGCATGGTGCAGGAGAACTATCATCTCTACCTCACCACGGTGACTGGACTGATGCACAATCCGGCGCAGATCGCCCAGACCGTCGTCGCCGTCCTCAACGGCACGCCCGTGCGCATCGCTGACCTCGCTGAAGTCGTCAAAGGCGAGCGTCCGATCTACAACATCGTGACTGCCGACGGCCATCCAGCCGTGCTCATCAACGTCTTGCAGCAGCCAGACGGCAACGCTCTACAGATCGCTCAGGCCGTCAACGCCGAACTCGCGCTCATCAAGCAGACTCTGCCCGCCGATATCAACCTGGCCACGTTCTACGATCAATCGATACTCGTCCGCGATTCCATTCTCGGCGTCCGTGACGCGATCCTCCTTGGCCTCGTTCTCAGCGTCGCCGTCCTGCTGGTCTTCCTAAAGGATTGGCGCACGACTCTCGTCGCCTCCCTCGTCATTCCGCTCTCGCTGCTGATCGCCGTGGTTCTCATGGAGTTGCTCCAGATGAGCTTCAACCTGATGACCCTCGGGGGCATGGCCGCCTGCGTCGGCATCGTCATCGACGACGCCATCGTCATGGTCGAGAACATCACCGTGCACATGTCCATGGGCCAGACGCGCGCCGAAGCCGCCCGCAGCGCCATCACCGAACTAACGCCAGCCCTCATCGGTTCCACCCTGACGCCGATCATGGTCTTCGCCCCGCTGATCTTTCTGGGTGGAATCACTGCAGTCTTCTTCCGTTCCCTCGCCGCCACCATGGTGACCGCCCTATTGGCTTCGCTCTTCCTGGCTCTCTTCTTCACTCCCGTGCTGGCCGCTGCGTTTCTGCGCACCCGTAGCGGCCCGCGGGCCAAGACCATCGAAGAAGCCGAGCAGGCTGGCGAAGGAGGAATCATGCGCGCGGTGGCAGAAAGCTACGATTACTTGCTCAAGGGGACGCTCGATCGCTCCCGCGCCGCGCTGGGCGTCCTAGCCTTGATCGTCGCCGGCTCCACGGCCATCTACTTCCAGCTTGGCAGCGGATTTCTGCCCGAGGTTGACGAAGGAGCCTTTGTCCTCGACTACGTGATGCCGCCCGGGACGTCGCTCAACGAGACCGACCGCGTACTCCAACACATCGAACTAATTCTGCGCGATACTCCCGAAGTTGAGAGCTACTCCCGCCGCACAGGCGCGCGCCTCGCGCTCGCCATCGCCGAACCCAACACCGGTGACTTCCTCGTCAAACTCGAAGGCTTCCCCCGTCGTCCCCTGGCCGAGGTCACCGACGATATCCGCCAGCGCGTCGTCTCCAGCGAGCCCGCCATCGAGGTCGAGTTCCCGCACATTCTCGAAGACCTCATCGGAGATCTCGCCTGGTCGCCGGAACCCATCGAAATCAAAGTCTTCCATCCCGATCCGGCCGCCGCGCTCGCACTCGGACAGCGCATCGAAGAGTGGCTGCCCAGCGTTCCCGGAACTGTCGACGTCTTCAACCAAAACGTCGTCGTCGGTCCGGCCATCGACTTCCGCGTCGATCCTGCCAAAGCCGCTCTAGCCGGATTCACCGCCCAAGACGTGGCCGACCTGCAAGCCGGGATGCTCGATGGCATCCGCGCATCCGAAACCATCGTCAACAACCGTATCTACGGCATCCGCGTCCGCTATCCCGAGTCGAGCCGTTCTCGCATCGCCGACATCGAGTCGTTACTGGTGACCTCCCCAACAGGGAACTCGGTGCCGCTCTCCAGCATTGCTGACGTGAACATCCAAGAAGGCCAACGCGAGATCCACCGCGACAACCTACGTGAAGCCGTCGTCGTCACCTCGCAACTCTCCGGACGTGATCTCGGCTCAACCATGGCCGAGATCCAGCGCCGCCTACCCCAAGAGATTGAACTTCCCGCCGGAACCGACATCGAGTACGGCGGCATCTACAAAATCCAAAGCGAAGCCTTCCGCAGCCTCACTCAGGTCCTGGTCGGTTCGATCTTACTCATCTTTATCGTTCTTGTTTTCGAATTTCAGGCCTTCGCCCAGCCTCTCGCGATCCTGGCCGCAACCGTGCTCTGCGGATCCGGCTCGCTTGCCGCCCTTTGGCTGACGGGCTCAACGCTCAATATCTGCTCGTTCATGGGCATGATCATGGTCGTCGGTATCGTCCACAAGAACGGCATTCTGTTGCTCGATGCCGAACAGTCCTTCCGCCGCGACGGTTTCTCCCTCCGCGAAGCGATAGAGCATGCCGGTCGCCGCCGTCTTAGGCCGATCATGATGACCGCCCTCGCTACCATCTTTGGCATGGCGCCGTTGGCCTTCGGCGTCGGTTCGGGCGCTCAGATTCTGCAGCCCCTGGCCATCGCCGTCATAGGCGGCGTTAGCGTGTCTCTAGTCCTTTCGCTGATCGCCACGCCGGTGATCTACTACCACCTCAGCCGGGTAGGCGGTTTCTTCAGGTGACGCCTTACCTGTCCAACCGACCGTTGTGAGCGGGCGCTTGGTTCAGAGCGCCTCTGGCGGTTCGGGAAATTGCCTGACCGCCGAGTAGCGTTTGTAGGACTCCCAAACGTCCCCGTCGCCGACCACGCGTGGGTCGCCAGTTGCGCGCAGGTATTCTTCGAGTTGGGCGGCGAGTCGCCGACGAGTCTCGCCGAACGCCGGGTCGTCAGCAAGATTCACCAGGCACGAGGGATCCTGGTGGATGTCAAATAGTTCCTCGGCGGGACGCTTGTCCACGGCTCCGAGAAAAAAGGGACGAATTTCAGGGTCGTCGCGACGGTCCACCAGGAATGTCAACGACGGACAGGCATCGATATCGTGATAGCCCCCGTGCATAGGCCCGAGCTTGCCGTCGGCTCCGTACTTCTGTGGATCGCCGGCTGGCCAGCGGTCAGGCCTGAAGTTGCGGATGTAGAGGTAGTCGCTGGTTCGCAGCGATCGCTGGGGGTAGGTCCAGTTGTTGTAGCGGGACGAGCTATGGCGTTCGCGGGCGGAGTAGACGGCATCTCTCGACGGGTCGAGCACGCCTTGCTGGTCAGATTCCAAAATGTCGAGAATGCTGCGGCCAGCCGGGCCGTAGGTCGCATCTGCCGAGACATTCGCCGCGTCTAGAATCGTGGCCGTTAGATCGACGAAGCCTACGAGATCATCGACGGTACGGGATGCCGGAACCCTGTCCGGCCAACTAATCGCTAGCGGCATGTGGATGCCGAACTCGTAGCAGTTTGCCTTGGCGCGCGGGAAGGCCATGCCATTGTCGGACGTAACGATAATCAGCGTGTTGGCCAACTCGCCCGCCTGCTCCAAAGCGGCAAGCATGCGTCCTAGATGAGTGTCGAAGTGCTCAATCTCGAATGCGTAGTCGAGCATGTCGGATCGGATTTCCGGGCGATCGGGCAGGAACGCCGGGACATCGACGGACTCCAAGCTCTTTCCCGACGCCAATCCCACGCCTTGCTCGAAGCCACGGTGGGGCTCGCTGCCTCCAAACCAAAAGCAGAAGGGGCTCCCCTCAGGGCGTTGGTCAAGGAAGGCTGAAAAGTTGGCGGCGTAATCGGTTTTGCGGATTCCTTGATGACCGGGGTCAGCCTCTAACTCATTGAACTCTGTACCGGCGGGGTTGCGCGAGCGGTCCTCTTGCCAATTGCCCGGACCCCAGCCCTTGCCTGTGTAGCCGACCCAGTAGCCGGCCTGCTCCACCAAGTCCGGATAGACGGCGTACTTGGCCGGAAACGAACTGGCGTGCGTACCGGCCTGCTCGATTTGCCAGTCGTGGCGACCGGTCAACAGGGCGGCACGAGTCGGTGAACAGCCAGGCGAGGGCGAGAAGGCGTTGTTGAACAGCACCCCGTCGCGTGCGACACGGTCGAAGCTGGGCGTGTTGACGAACTTTGATCCATACGCCGACGCGTGCGGATAGGACTGATCATCGGAAATGCAGACGAGAATGTTGGGAGGCTTCGACGGCTGCCGGGAACATGCGCTCCAAGCGGCGGTGCCCAAGACCGTGCTCCGCAAAAACCCTCGTCGCGATGGAGTGGGATCGGCAACTTGCATTGGGCGGCTATTATAGCCCGCTATCCTGCCGGCATATCGAATGG